>JBLIMQ010000252.1:0-3105 GCA_047638775.1 Flavobacteriales bacterium | reverse complement strand
TTACCAGGGTAACCTTGATCACCGTCTTCACTGAATAAACGCATAACTAACACGTCATCACCGGCCTCATTAACTCCTATTTCGGCCTCCCACAACCGCTTTTGAAACCCCTCTAGTCCTCCATGAAGGTGATTTTCACCATCATTCTTTGCGAGTGGATACGTTTGATCATCTAAGTCAAAACTAGCCTCACGTATACGGTTACAGTACCGACCAACCAAAGCACCCATACATTTGTCATCAGCTTCGTAGCCTGCCAAGTCATCATAACCCAACAATATATCGGCAAACGTACCATCCTTATCCGGTGTTTCGATAGATATAACGCAGGCTCCATAATTGATAATAGACACCGTCAGACCGCTGTTATTTGTTAAACAAAATCGCTTAACTTCTTGACCCGAAGCTAAGCGCCCATAGTGCGAAATCGTGATTGGCATACGCGCTCATCCTCAATAAATAAAATAACGGCAGTTTACCGCAATTCGACCAGATCGAGCTAGCTTAATAGCGTCAAATACCTTGCACCATAACAATAATAATGGCGACATTAATGGCAAGCTAAGCACGATCAACTAAACTTGAATAATTCCCCTAATTGCTCGCTTATGTATCTGAAAGTACGTGAATAATGAATATTAAGACACGAATACTATTAGCTGTATTTTTATTAGAGCTCCTAGGCTACGGAGCTCTGCTAGCCTATACCCATAATAATAACCGCGAAACTTTAAGCTCTATACGAGAACATCAAATAGACACTAGTATTAGCAGTACTCGGCACCGTATAAATGCTCTTACAAAACTCATGGAACATCAGGCACTTAAACTCGCGCACGCTGGCGAGATGCTTTTTCAGCTTTCGTCATCACTACCTATCGACCAATTAGAGCCCGCACTAAAAACTCTACTTATACAAAGCTTTACCGACTTCCCCGAATCAATTGGCGGAGGTTTATGGTACGAGCCTAATACCATCGCAAAGAACCAAACTCTTTATGGCCCTTACGTATTTTGGAGCGGGGATAGGAAGGTTGAGTTCACTTGGGATTTAAACACTGAGCAATACAACTATCCTGCTCAAGATTGGTATCAAGTCGCTCTGCCTTCCAATTGGCCGCGCAATGAGGAGCGGCCACAAAAATCTTACTGGACACAGCCTTACTGGGATGAAGCGGGATCGAAAGAGCTTATGATGACCGTCGACGCTCTAATGTTCGACGAAAAAAAACACATCATTGGCTTGTCTACGGTTGATTGGTCTTTAAATAAAATGACCGCATTTACTGATAAAATCAATATCACGCCTAACTCACGCACAATATTGATCGACAATATGAGCCGGCTTATTCTATCAAATGGCTTCGATAGCGAGAGCCGCATGCAGGACTATCGAAAATACCGTTGGATTAAAGGTCTCAATATTGAATCACTAAAAAACGGAGAAACTCGGCAGCATCAAAACATTGAGTTAAACGGTGAAATTTATCATGTATACGCCACCCGATCTGACATCGGCTTGATATTAATTATCGCCATACCTGAACACGAATTAGTTTTTGAAATTGACCAGGCTACGCGCAAAGCTACACTAAATGGCGCCATTATAATCATGTTTTTTATCGGGGGCATGCTGCTGCTGCTGGAGATACTCTTTCGACCATTTCAACGAGTGACGCAACTTATTAACAACAGTATTAACATATCAGATGACAATAAACTCTCTGTTGAACCTATTCACTATCGCAAAAACAACGAATTTTTCGCTCTAATTAAAGCTCTAAATCTAATCTATACTCAAATTAATACACACACAAAAGAGATCGAAGAGGCAAACAAAGCAAAGTCGATATTTTTAGCCACAATGTCTCATGAAATTCGTACGCCCATGAACGCCATATTGGGTTATGCGCAGCTGTTAAATTACGATGAAACACTACCTAAACAACACCAACGAACACTGCAAGCAATTGAGAGTTCGGGCAAACACTTACTTGATCTACTCAGTGACATTCTTGATATAACAAAAATAGAATCCGGTGAAATGTCGCTTTACCAAGAAAACCATTACATTTTCGGTATATTTGATGCTTTGAATAAAATATTTAAAATTCGTTGCGAGCAAAAAGGCCTAGAGTGGCGATTTAAATGCAACATAGATAAAAACCAAGTGGCCTATGTCGATAAGGCTAAACTCAATCAGATTGTGATTAACCTACTTGGTAACTCCGTGAAATTTACGACCAGTGGATATATCGCTATTCAAATCATACAAGTTCAAAATCAACTTGATATTGTTATCCATGATACTGGACCCGGCATTGAAGCGAATAAACAGGCGAACTTATTCGCTCCATTTTCACAAGGGCAGGAAGGTATCGAACATGGTGGTACAGGATTAGGTTTATCCATCGTCCATAAGCTCTGTGCGTTAATGGGTGGAGAAATAAATTTAGAACGAAGCGATAGTAAGGGAACTGAATTTGATTTACGTATTCCTATAAGGGCGGTTAATCATAATTCTGCACCAGCCCGCCAAGATACCATCAAAAATATCGCCGATTTTTCGTCGAGTAAACTCACGGCACTTGTAATCGATGACGTAGAAATCAATCGCGACATATTGTGTAAGGTGTTGGAACGAATTGGCATTCAATCGATACAAGCTAACAATGGTCGCGAAGGGTTAAACGTACTCAGTAGCCATACTCCAGACTTACTATTTGTCGATATTCAAATGCCTATTATGAATGGTTTTGAGTTTTTAGATGAGATTAAAACAAACCACCCCCATCTACTGGACTTCTGTATTGCTATTAGTGCGAATGTAATCACACATAATAACGACCTTGTACAAAAAGGCTTTTCCTATGCACTTAGCAAGCCATTTCAAATTCACGATGCTTGCCATATTATCGAACTAATTTTGCAAAAGCTCTTAAGTAAAGACGACAATACTTAGTGTATTTAACCTTTAAGTCCCCCTGTGTCAGGATAGTTGTCGCCTCTAATATTTCATAAGAGGCTAGTAAAATGAGTTCAAAATTCACCCAATCGTTCAAGATTCAAGCTGTTGAGAAGGTTCTTACTCGTAATGAGGGAGAG
>JBLIMQ010000251.1:0-3167 GCA_047638775.1 Flavobacteriales bacterium | reverse complement strand
TTGCAGCTTTGCGAATGACTGGATCGTGGATTTGGCTTTCTATTGGTACATCAACAACAATATCGTTTAGTATTTTAGCTCTACAGGCTAAACGATAGCCATCATCCAAGGCCGATTTAGAAAGTCGTTTCTTTTCAGTATCGGTAAAATCAGAGAGATTTTCATACTTAGAAATAATATTATGCTTTGCAAACTCACCACTACTAATTTGAATTTTACAACGAGCACATTGACCGTTCCCGCCGCACAAAGTTGCAATATCAGCTCCTAGTTGTAGAGCTGCAGTCATAATGTCTGTATTTTTTTCTACCTCACCCTGAATACCCGATGGAGTAAAGACGATTTTTACTTTGCTCATGCTTTACGTCGACGAGTTCGACGACCTGGTCGACCTCCAACACCTTGCTCAGTTGGTTCCCGGTAGTTAGCTATCCAATTAGAACAGTCGGGATCGTGTCCCATAATCACGTCAGAGGCTCTCACTGCTTGGACAACTTCATCATGTAGAGGATTAACAATGGCTGAGGTCATACCTGCACCAATTGCCATAGTAATAAACGCAGCATTCATACCGTTACGGTTTGGGATCCCAAAACTAAAGTTTGAAGCTCCACAAATTGTGTTTACTTTAAGCTCGGTACGCAACCGACCAATTAACTGTAAAACCTGCTTGCCGGCGTCATTAATGGCACCAACGGGCATTACTAAAGGATCAACAATAACGTCCTGAGGGCTAATTCCGTAGTCCTGTGCTCGTTCAACAATTTTTTTCGCTACCAGATAACGTTCGTTAGGGTCTTGAGAGATCCCCGTTTCATCATTAGAGATGGCAACAACAGCAGCATCATATTTTTTTACCAAGGGTAAAACTCTATCTAAGCTCTCATCTTCACCTGTTACAGAATTAACTAATGCCCTACCCTGATAAACAGATAGTCCCGCTTCTAGTGCATCGATAATTGATGAATCTATACAAAGTGGTAAATTACTAATGGACTGAACCAGCTTAATAGTTTCAGCCAATATTCTTGGTTCATCCGCTAACGGTATTCCTGCGTTGATATCCAGCATTTGTGCGCCAGCTGCAATTTGAGCAATAGTGTCTAATTCAACTCGACTGTAATCTCCATTTTTCATTTCTTCAGCAAGAAGTTTGCGCCCTGTTGGATTAATTCGCTCGCCGATCATGACGAATGGTTGATCAAAACCGATAATTATATCCTTACTATGGGAGCTTAAGTGGGTTTGAGTTGTCATAGGTTGTCCTCTTTGATTTGTCTAGTTATGTCTTTGTATTGTCTTTGAATTATCTAGTTATGTCTTAGTCTTGTTACTAACTATCTATGACCCGGCTGCCAAGGTTTTCTATCACCTAGTACTCCAGATCGTATAACGATATCCTTAACACTTTCTTCTTGTTTGAAAGCCATCACGTGAATACCGGATACACCTTCAATTTCCTTAAGTTGTTGCATTATTTCTACACAAATATCTCCGCCTTCTTTTTTCGGATTAGAGGAGTCTTTCAGGCGCTTAATCACCCAGTCTGGAATATTAATTCCAGGGATGTTTTTTCTTATCCATAGTGCTGATGGTGCAGATGGCATGGTGCCGACACCCGCTAAAATGAAAACTTTTTCAGCTAAACCAAGATCAACCACGCGCTTCATATATTCTCTAAAGATATCAAGGTCAAAGCAGTATTGCGTCTGCACAAACTGTGCTCCGGCGACAATTTTTTTGGCTAATCTATGGGCTCTATAATCGATAGGCTCGGCAAAAGGGTTAGCAGCGGCACCTAGAAATACATTGGGCGCTTTAGTGATTTTTCGGCCACTCATAAATTCACTTTTATCGCGCATCTTACTAATGACTTGAAGTAGTGTCATAGAGTCTAAATCAAATACTGCTTTAGCTTCCGGATGGTCACCCGTGGCAACGCCGTCACCACTCAAACAAAGCATATTAGCAACATTCATTGCGGCGGCACCTAACACATCACCTTGAATTGCAATTCGATTTTTATCTCGACAGGAAATCTGCATAACCATAGAGTAGCCCTTTCGGGTTAACAGGGAGCAAACACCCATACTCGACATATGACAATTTGCACCTGAGCCATCGGTCGCGTTAATCGCATCTACAGCACCATCAAACATTGCAGCTCGGCGATAAACAGCCTCTGGATCAGCGGAATCTGGTGGTGCTATTTCAGCAGTTACCGCAAAATCTCCACCACGTAGTACACGCTCTAATCTGCCACTAGAAAAATGCCCTGGCAAAATAGGTAAACTTTCACCTACCATTATGTCTTTATCGTTCATAAGGCGTGCTCAATTGGCTTCATTTTGTTTAACTTGAATAATTTGTTTGTATTTTCTATACCAAGAGGAACGACCCTTTATCGCTTGATTAACTGGCTCGAGGATTTCTAGATCGGGGATAACTGTTGTGTGAGGGTCTAGCTTTTTTGCTCCACGCCAGGCTTCAATCCATACGCAGCGCATTTCAGGTTTAACTTCGCAATTACCGTTATCTCTTACCCCTCCGCAGGGACCGTTTCTAATTTGCTTGGGGCAATTCATCGGACAGGACATACCGGTTTTGTCTAAAACACAATCGCCGCACATTTGGCAATCGAACAGCAAACCTTTGATATTTCTTTCGGCAAAAGCGAGGGATTTTTCGACTCTCACCTCGCCTAGCTTATTCCATACAGGTTCGAGTTTCACTAGTATACTTTCTAATGCATGATAAATGCGCTCTGCACTTTTAGCGCGAGTGACCATTAATTTACGCATGAAGTACATTTTAAATAGCCTTTATTAAGCGTAAAGTTTTGGTTGAAGCTGAGAAGAAGTATCGTCACGCTCATCAGATGATGTTATCTGAACTATAGGGATGACACCTGTTTTAAATTTATTAAATGTTTGTTCTAAATCGCCATAACCGGTATGGAGGCGTTCAAAATTAAGATTTAACCGCTTGGCACAAGACTCGGCAAGTTTGGTTAGTTCTTCATCTTCAGTTTGAGCTAAGAATACGAGCCTTTTATAATTACCAAAGTACATTTCGAGCAACTCAGGATGTTTATCAAGCCCCAAGGATTTCCATACATAGCTATCAAATTGCTTGACTAGAAAGTCGGTTACGTAAAAGGAACCTAT
>JBLIMQ010000250.1:0-3201 GCA_047638775.1 Flavobacteriales bacterium | reverse complement strand
TTTATTCGTAGTTTGCAACTGGACGTATTGACGTTGGAGCAAGAATATTATGAATCACCCTTCTAAGTACGGTCATTTGAACCCCGAAACTTGAGTTATGACCTAAAGAAAAAATCTAAAGGCCTGATATGTCTTTAAAAAAGAAGAATAAATATTTTCGAGATATGGCTGCACTAGCTCATGAGCGAGAGCTTAAGGTTGCTCTAGGTGAGTTGCACTCCTGTTTTAAATTATGGAAAAAAGGAGAGGTTAGCGCCTTCGATTTGAATCAGGATATACATGTATTCCATGACGGTAAATCGAGAGACATATATAAGCTTTATACAATGGGGGAGCCCCAAATGTCAGTAGCGTATGCTATAGCTTCTGGTATTCTTACAGAAGCAGAAATTAATCTAGAGTACACCCAAGAAATTCAGGCAACCATCGATTCTTTTCGGGGTGTGCGAAATAAATAGAACTAACATGTTGGTGGAATATTGTCATAACAATTAGTTCAAGCGGGACAATTTTGGCGTAGCCTATTTTGCAGATCGTTTCGCTCATTTTGTCGCAAAAGAAGTCACACCAAAATTTCCCCTTAACCGGGCGTTAGGCAAAAATAAAGGAAACATTCGTGCATAAAATAGTTATCCTATTAATGGTGTTATTATCTGGTTGCGTAACAAGTCGGGTTAAGGATACAGACGAAAGTTGGGATATATCATATCAAACTTTTAATTATGAAATACCCGAAGCAATGAGCCAGCAAATAAAGGATGTACTAGAACGAAACAAAGGCAATGTGTTGTCTTTAGACAATACCACTACAATCAGCTTAGAAGATATTACCGAAGGCACTGTTTACGAATATTTAAGCACGCAAGTTGATAAATCGCTTTTTAAATATACTAAATATCAGTCTGGGTATGCCTACTTTGACTTAAGTACGCACCTTGATGGGGAGTCATATCCTGGAATATTTAGAGCCAATGGGTACATTAGTGAAGTCGCAAAACTTGATAAACCGAACAAGTTTTCTGAATACATGATTGGTGAAAATAGTTGCAAATATGTAATAGGGGAATGCGAGTATAAAGCTGGTAGTAAACTGAAGAAGATAAACACCAGCTTCCAAAGCGGTGTTTGGACAAGTAGTCGTCCAATGGGGCGTTTTGGTATTGGGTATTTAGTTATAAAAAAAATCTATGATCAAAACGGCATAATGTTATATCGTGGTTCATTTAGTAACCAATGGGCTGATGGTAAGCATTCTTTTACAGTGCGGAGTAATTAAAAGCCTAACCAGCGCATCCAAAGGACAAAGTTTATCTGTCATCTTTTTTCGCGCTGCGCAGTAAAAATCCGCCAGCTAAAATTTGCTCGTTGATGCGGGATTTATGAGTAATTCATGAGTAAAAATATTGAGCGAGCAGTAAAAAGAAAAAAGATGGCAGGTACAATATTAGGATTCTCGCCAGTATTAATTATCTCATTGTATTTTCTACGAAACGATATTCTTGCAAATATGATCGCAGAAGTTGTGTTTGCAACAATGACCGTATCATTTTTCGCGCTCAGCCTATCATGGGTGTTTGTAAAGTGTCCGGACTGTAAGCAGCTTTACTTTGCTAGTTGGAGAAATAGCCCCCCAATAACAAATGGATGTAGAGTGTGCGGGAAATAGAAAGTACTCATAACAATCGCATCATCGTGCGGAGAAATCCGAAGTCTTGGGAAGAATAATTACTATTCTGAAACTGACTTATATTTACCCAGTGGGTGCGGAAGAAATTCCTAATCCCATCAAACTAAAGTTTAGCCAACAGGTTAGTAGCGAAACCCAGGTGCGGCCAAAGTAATGCGGCGTGCGGAGCAAGGGTGTAGCGAGTGCATAGGCTGTTTATTGAGCCCTGAAATATTGTAGAGTTGTGGTAAATAAGTACCGTGAGGTACGAAAGCTGACAGGTTTGATGTTTCTGGAAAGCTGTAGTCTCAAGTGCGTGATTGGCGAGTGCTTGCGACACCACCGGGGTCTTTGAATGTGGCATGTGCATAAAGGGGTAATTCGGGAAGCTCTGGAGATCCTGTGACGTCCTGTAACAAGAGCCGAAGCGTGTGGCGCGGCAACAGAAAGACCACCTGTTTTTATTGAGTTATTTGCAGCGCTTAATAAAAAGTCCGAACCTAAATTTATTATTTTATTTTCGGAAACACGAAAACGCTGTGAAGGTAACAGGTATTGGGAATCGATAGCGAGAGTGAAGAAACCCAAGAAGCGAGCAGGAAGTCTTAGCTGATCATAGTACCGTTGGTCAGAATATTTTGTAATTTTAAATAATTGTTTTGATCGTGTAGGTGGGGAACGACTACCTTAAGGACCCACTGTAGGGAAGGTGAAGCCAGGTATGACACGCCGATTAATCGAACGACAGGAGATACATTGAGATCACCAACTGTCTCACTAAAACTTAATCGGCTACGAGAACAAGCGCGTGAGCATCCCGAGCGGGTGTTTACAACGCTACACCATTTAGTTGATGCCAAATTTCTACGAGAAGCCTATCGCCTAACCCGAAAGGACGCGGCGCCTGGTGCGGATAAAGTGACGGCGAAAATGTATGCCGAAAATTTAAACGCAAATCTCGAGTCACTTCACAAACGTTATAAAGAGGGGAGCTACGTAGCCCCTTTTGTCCGGCGGGTGTGGATAGACAAAGAAGATGGTAGCCAACGTCCCATTGGCATCCCTGCCTTTGAAGATAAGATACTGCAGCGTGCCGTTGCCATGTTACTGAGTGCTATATACGAAATCGATTTTTATGATTTCTCATACGGTTTCAGAGAAGAGCGTGGAGCGCACCAAGCGATAAAGGCGGTAAGGGATGGCTGTTACGAAGCCAAAGTGAGTACCATCATCGATGCGGATGTCAGTAAGTTCTTTGACAAAATGCCGCATGACCAAATACGAAATATACTTGGTTTACGCATAAATGATGGCAAGATAATTCAATTGATCGGACGATGGCTTAAAGCTGGCGTGGTCGAAGAAGGCAGCGTAAGCTACCCATCGTGTGGTTCGCCTCAAGGTGGTGTTATTACTCCCACAACAATGTTGCAAACTTTTTGATGAGCCGTTTTCTGGCCTGTCATTCTCTGGAATGGGCGGTGGGTTGACTTTGAACACAACATTGACCTCTTTCAGATTGATTTCAACACGTT
>JBLIMQ010000249.1:0-3229 GCA_047638775.1 Flavobacteriales bacterium | reverse complement strand
GATTTTGCCAACTAATTGAAAATTACGCTGAGTAGTTACCTTTATTTAAGGTATTTAAATCGGATAGGTGTTCTTGTGGGCGTAGATTAATGCTATTTTTTGCCCATGGTTCAAAGGCATTATTTAGCATCTCAATAATGTCGGCAGACTCGTTGTTAACGAGTGTATCTTTTTTCTTATCCCATAATACCGGTACAGTTGCGCGCCCGTTAACGTTTGAATCGGCGTGGGTATAAAGCTGATGCATGTAGCGATACAGATGTAAGTGGTCTTCAGTCGCACCTTGAAAGTTATCAAAGCTCCAGCCGTTATCGCCAAGCTGCGGATTAACGATACTCACGCTTATACACTCGCTTAAGCCTTTTAATTGAAGGGTGATTAAGGTTCTGCACGCCCAAGGACAGATCAGCGCTACGTATAAATGATATCGATTAGCTTCAGCGACAAAGCCTGAATCACCAGTGCGCCCAGCACGTCCGTCAGGTGTTACCCAGTTACGAAAACTTGAAGCTTGGCGAATAAACGCGCCGGTTTCGCTATGAGCTGGGTTATTAGTTTTACTGTCGTTTTTAGTATTGATATCGCTTCTGCCGTCGCCTGTGTCGTCCATTGTGCGCGCCGCTGAACGGTTGTCTCCCTCCTGTTCTTTAACTGTTTGAAAGGGGTTCCAGGTGTCAGACCATTGACCATTGACCATTGACCATTGACCATTGACCATTGATTAGCATTGGTGCTCTCCGCGTTGAGTAGGCTGTTCATAAGCTTTGGCATAAATTGCCTGCTGGAAAGTTTGCTATTTATCAGTGGGGTTAACAATATGACGATTATGTAAAGGATTGTTTCTCTTAATGATCTAATTAGTGTTCATAGATACGTAGCTAGTCGCGGGGGGAGATGAAAAACGTCGGGTTTTGCGGCTATAATCCCGTGCTGCGAAGATAGCTGTTTTAATTTCTCCGCAGCCAGGCGCTATATTTGTGAGTGGGCGCTAATTACATGTCTCTAGCTGCAAAATAGTTACTTAAGCTGTCGGCAAAGAGTTGTACTTTCGCGCTCAAGTGCTTTCTGTGTGAATACATAAGATAGATGCCGCCGCGTTGAATTTCCCAGTCGGGTAAGATTCGCAGGAACTCTTTTTTAGCGAGTTCTTCGGTAATCATAAAGGTTGGGCACAGTGCAATACCGAAATCATGCTGGATAAAGCGGGTTGTTATGACTGAGCTATTGAAGCGCAGTGCGCTATTCATACGAACGCTCACATGCTCACCAGATCGGTAAAAGCTAATGTTTTGTGCGCCGCGATAATTACTATCACAGATGTAATTATGTTTAGTTATGTCGTGAGGAGTCTCTATTATAGGGTGACTTTCGAGATAGCGAGCGCTCGCACACAGAATTAACTCCATGTCTTTTAACTTGCGTGCAATTAAGCTGGAGTCTTCAAATTTACCAATGCGAATGGCGGCATCAAAGCCTTCGTCGACAATATCGACATAGCGATCGGCCAATACAATATCAAATTCAAGTTGGCTCTGCTCTCGAGCGAATTCCAGTAGAAAAGGGACTAGATGTCGGCTCGTAAATGCCTCAGAAGGTACGGCAAGCCGTAAGCGTCCTGACGCCACTTGCGCTCGATCTTTTACGCTGCTGTCTAAATCATCAAGCTCCTCGAGTAAGCTTTGTGCCCGTTCGTAATAGGCTAAGCCGTCCTCGGTAGGGCTCATTTTTCGAGTAGTGCGTTGCAATAGGCGTAAGCCTAACTCGCTCTCTAGGTGGGCCACACAGCGACTAATCATCACCTTAGACTTGCCTAAGCGCCTAGCTGAGGCGGAAAACCCTCCTTCTTTGACCACACTACAAAAGACTTTCATGCAGGTAATTTTATCCATCGCTTAGCTACTCTCTTGTGTCTTTGGGCATGTGTTACTTGCGGGTTGCATGTCTCTTAAGTTGGTCACTGTTTCACTTTATGAAAAAGACTGTCAATAAATAACTATATTGTTAACTGTTTTATAAGCTTTCATAATGCCCTTCGACCATGTATCCAGCAACTTATATCTACAAACTTTACTCTTAGGAAAAATATTATGGCAATTAAGACATCACGACTTGGCGCATTGGCGCTCTCACTTGTAGCGTGTTTCACGTCTACGTTTGGACTTACCTTCATGTCTAGCTTCGCTTTCGCGCAGCCTGAAACGGGTCAATATACGATTGACGCTGCACACTCAGGCGTAACCTTTGCCGCTGACCACATGGGCTATACCCAAGTACAGGGCCGCTTTAATGAGTTTTCTGGCAGCTTCACCGTTGATGTGAAAGGTAAGGTCAATTTGCAGGTGGATATTGTTGCGGCGAGCATTGATACGAATTTGTCTAAACGTGATGATCACTTGCGTAGCCCCGATTTTTTTAACGTTAAGCAATTTCCTGAAATACGTTTTAGTAGCTCTGTAGTGCTAGAGGCTGAGCTAAGCGAGAATAAAATACAAACGATTGAGGGCGAGCTAAGTTTACTCGGAGTAACACGCCCGATCACATTAACGCTAACAAAGGGTAAAGAAGCGCAAGACCCTTGGGGTTATCATCGTATTGGGTATCGTGCGACGAGTGTCGTTAAGCGCAGTGATTTTGGAATGGAATTTATGTTGGGTGGTTTAGGCGATGAAATAACCGTGGTGATTACTATCGAAGCTATTAAAGCTAAATAGTTTATGCGTTTCGAGCTTTAACCCAAGTCATGCGTGATTCGAGCTAAGTGATTTTAATGAAGCACAGTGTACCTTCAGTCTTTGTGTTTGTGTTTGTATCCTAAAATATAGGGCCCAAACTCGAAAGCCATATTTTCTAGTGTACATGTACGGTGGGCTATTCGTTAAAAGCAGAAGTCAAAAATAATAGTAAAAAGAAGTACTAAAAATAAATACTAAAAAACTATATGTCGGGGCCATACGTTGGCACAAACAGTCGGTGGAGGTGAATGTGATTCAAACGATACTCATGCAGATAGCCATTGTGCCAATTTTGCTTTCGATCTTTGTGGTTGTTTTTGACAAACTTGATCCATTAAAGCGCTTAATGAACTGGCCTGATATTCTTGTACTAGTGTAGTGTCCTAAACTGCAGCAGCTTTATTAAGGGCAACACGAGCTCGATTAACTTTCTGTATTATTTCCTCTGCTGATTTTGTCCAGCGAAATGGTTTAGGTTTTTTGTTATTGCAATCAAC
>JBLIMQ010000248.1:0-3261 GCA_047638775.1 Flavobacteriales bacterium | reverse complement strand
TTCTATGCCGTGCTCTACGGTCTCAACACCTTCAGCGATAACTTGGCGTTTAAATGCGGAGGCTAAGCTAATAATACCGCGAATAATAGCGAGGTCATCTGGGTCGTCTAACATATCCCGTACAAAACTTTGGTCAACTTTAAGTAAGCCTACCTTTAACTCTTTAAGGTAAGTGAGCGAAGAGTAACCTGTGCCGAAATCGTCCAGAGCAAACTCCACTCCTATCTGTTTGCAGGCGTTAAGGACCTCTGATACATGGGGGAAATCCTCTAATTTGGTGGTTTCCAGAATTTCTAATTCCAGATGAGAAGACTGTATTTTTGGATGAGCGGCTAGGGCTCCACTCAAGCGTTCTACAAAGTTTTTTTGCTGTAATTGTAAAGCACCAATATTAACACTAATTTTTATATCAAGACCTTCAGTCAACCACTGTTTCATTTGTTTTAGTGCTGTGTCAATCACCCATTCGCCCACGACAATAGCCTGCGAGTGTGTCTCTATTAGGGGCAAAAAATCTGCCGGTAATAATAAACCCTTCTCTGGGTGCTGCCAACGTATGAGTGCCTCAGCACCGATGACATGTCCCGTGCGCATATTAACTTTTGGCTGGTAGTGTAAAACAAATTCGCCGTGCTCTAGTGCTAAAGAAATACGCTCTTGGCTCTCGTGCCTGTGGCGTAGGCTGCTGTCCTGTTCCGTGTCGAATAAATGGTAACGATTTTTGCCAGCCACTTTGGCTTGGTACATCGCCTGATCAGCCCGCCGCAGCAGTTGTTCCGCATCAATTTCATCATCGCTGCCGTAATAGGCCACGCCAATGCTTGCCGACACCTGTAGTTCGTGTTCGATGAAAGTTACCTTTTTGGTTGCTGCACTTTTTAAGCTATTGAGAGATGGGATGCAGTTTTTTGCGTCGTCTAAGTCAACCAGCACAGCAACAAATTCGTCGCCACCAATACGCGCAAGCATGGAACTCTTAGGTATAGATTGTTCCATATGAACAGCGAGCGAGATAAGAAACTTGTCGCCAATCTCATGCCCATAGCAATCATTGATGGTTTTGAACCCGTCTAGGTCAATATAAGCTATAGCCAATTCGCTACCATCTCGCCGAGCATGGGTCATCGCGATTTGCAGGAAACTGGAAAGTTGAGTGCGATTAGCAAGGCCAGTTAAGTCGTCAAAGTGGGCGAGGCGCTCCAACTGCTGTTGGTGTTCTTTGATAACGGTGACATCTGAAAAGAGGGATACATAATGCTGCGTTTCTCCACTGGGACCGGGAACAGCGTTGACGGCTTCGGCGACAGCATATGTTTTACCATTTTTGTGTCGATTCCAAATCTCACCATACCAATAGCCGTGTTCATTCAAGCTGTAAACCATGTCAGCCACGTATTCGAAATTGTCTCGATCCGAGCGCAACATTTGTTGGTTTTGCCCCAGTGCATCAACTCGTGAGTAGCCAGTGATGCGAGAGAAGGCATTATTAACGTCGATTATACGGCCATCGATACTGGTTATGGCGATGCCCTCGCGGGCGTGATCGAAGACGCTGGCGGCAAGATGCAGGTTCGCCTCTGCATTTTTGCGCTCAGAGATGTCCATATGAGTGCCGGTCATTCGCAGCGGAGCATGGTTTTCGTCACGCTCGACTACTTTGCCTCTGGCCAATATCCAAACCCAATGGCCTTGTTTGTGGCGCATACGAAATTCACTTTCGTAATGATCGCCGCTTCCTTGCAGATGTGCTTCCAAAGCATTATGAGCGGGTGCAATATCATCAGGGTGCAATAATGATCGCCAGAAACCCACACTTGGCTCTACCTCACCTAAATTTCTGCCAATTATTGCACACCAGCGCTCGTCGTAAATAACTGAGCCCTTCACTATGTCATAATCCCATAAACCAAGGTCGGCACCAAATAGCGCTAAGGTCTGACGCTGTTTGCTTTGTTTAAGCTCCTGATGTGTTTTTCTTTCATCAGAAATAGATTCGGTAAGTTGCAGTTGAGTCTTTTTGATTTCCGCAGCCATAGTATTGAAGCTGTCAGCGAGACAGGAGAATTCGTCGCTACCCTTACCCTTATCCTTAATTTCAATCTTTACATCTAAGTCGTTTTTAGCAAGCCTAAGGGCGCCTTTTTGTAAGGACTCAATAGAACGGCTTACGTTACCCGATAGGGTATAAATAATGGACAGTATTAATACTAGAAAAATACCCGCCAAGATTATTGTGATCTTCATGGCATCGTGTGTGTACCCAAACAACTTGTCGGTACTGGAATAACTCACAATAAGCCAATTCCATTCCGGGTAGGTGGCAAAGGACGCCAAGGCCTTAATGTTTTCATTCTGTTCTACTTGCAGGTAAAACTCTGTCTGGCCATTTTTAAGTGACGTAATATTTTTGATGCTTGTGTCGTCGATACCAAACATACCCTGATCCATAGCCGTGGAAAAAACCAAACTATTTGTATTGGAATCAAAAATGCTAACCGATGTGCCAGGACTTCGATTTCGTTCAATATCTAACAAAACGCCATTTTGAGTGGCTTCTTTGTAAAATTCTACTTCGGCCATTCCCAGCGCACTAATTGTTTTGTATTCAGAAGTGCATTTAGAAACTATAAAGCTGACATTATTGCTAAGGAGTTCGTACTGTAACTCTATGACTTTTCGTTCGGTGATAAGAAAGTTTATACCAAGAAGAAACACGACGGGTATTACAATCGAAGAGATAGTGATTGTTTGTAATCTCGTCTTAAATTTAATGGGATGGATCTCCTAAATGCAATATTTTTAAATATTCTACAAAACTTACACCGTAAGAGCGCTTCCAATATTTGTCAAGGATGGCCGTCTCTTGAGCGTAATTGATGTATTTGTCTAGAATGCCTTTCAACACCGTGTTATTTTTATGAATTGCCCAGCCCATCATTTGAGTGTCAGATATCGGCCAGGCAATGGTGAGGTTGGGGTAATTTTTTAATGCGGCAAATGCCCGGTCACTATCGTATACGGTAAAGTCCGCTCGGCCCTGGGATACTAATTTATCCAATTCGTCAAAATTGTCGGTTAGCGTATAAGAAAACGAAATATTCGCGGTCTTTTTTAGACGTTCAAGATTCTGCATCATTGAGGTATTTATGACCATGGCGCATACCTTAGGAACGTGCACGAAATATCATCCCGATTCCAATAGACTATGATTTGAAGTAAAATTCAATTTTTTGGTGAAAATGCTAAATGAGTTCGCACTAT
>JBLIMQ010000247.1:0-3284 GCA_047638775.1 Flavobacteriales bacterium | reverse complement strand
GATCGATCAAAACGAATTAGTAAGCTATATTCATAGTGATCATCTGTATACACCACGTTATGCCACCAATAGTGATGGCGACGTTGTATGGCGATGGATTAGTGGCGCCTTTGGTAATGAGTTGGCGGCGAATGATCCGGATCTTGATGGGGTGATGACTGAGGTTCCGTTTAGATTTCCTGGGCAGTATTTTGATGGGGAGACTGGGCTGCATTATAATCACTTTAGGTATTATGATGCGAGTCTTGGTAGGTATTTGACGAGTGATCCTATTGGGTTAGGTGGTGGGATTAATACGTATGGGTATGCTCAACAGAACCCAGTTAATTTTATTGACCCTACAGGAGAGGCTGCTCAGACTGTTGCAATACCAATAGGTATTGGTCTCGGTTTGTATTGCATCCTTTTTCCCCAAAGTTGTTCAGATATTTTAGATGCTTGTGGTGAATTGATTGATAGCTATTCAGATACTCCACCTCCCTTGTTGTCTGAACGTCCCCCAGGTTTTTGGCCAGGGGATAGAGGTGCGAGTGAGTGGGATCGACGGAATGGAACAGGCAGAAAAGGACGAGATAAATTTCATGACATAAAGCAGAGAGATAGAGGTCCTGCTTCAGGCCCTAGAGATGATACCTCTGTGAACCCCGAGACAGGTGAAGTGTTAGATGGCAATGGAGAACACATTGGTGATTTGGATGAGTAAATATTTATGTTAATTTCTCTTACTTTAAGATATTTGGGTGAGTCGTTAGATCCAGAGGTTATTACCAGTACTTTAGGTGTGTCTCCGACTGAATGTAGAGTAAAGGGAGAAAAGGTTGTTTCTCCGCGTGGTAAAGTTAGGATTATAAAAAAGGGTTATTGGGAGTGGTCTGTAAAAAATGATTGCAGTGATTTACCTGAGAAGATAGATGAATCAGTCATCCAGTTAGATAAGCTGGTAGCCGATTTTGATGCTATTTTTCATGATGTTATTGGTCTGCTTAATACGCCGCTTAATTGTGAGCACTCTTGGATTGATATACATATAGTTTCTGATGAAACAGGTGCTTCAGTGTCTTTTCCCTTGAGCAACAAATCAATGTCGATACTTGGTAAAACCGGACTTTTGGTAGATTTTACTATCACTAAATAAATCACCCAATAAAAACCCAGACTTGAAAGAGTCTGGTTTTTTTTAGATCAATAGGGCCAAATTGTAGAGCGCCACTTAATATTAGAGGGACACGCGCTCTAAAAAATTCCTTGGGATTTACTCAAATAAATTACCGATAATAATCGAAGGTTTATTTTAAATTTGGAGAAATAAAAAAAATGCGAGGACACTCACTCGTCATCAACTCTATAAGCTACTGATATAATAGAGTTTTATTTCGATTTCACGAGCTAGGCCAACGAGGACGCCCGCTTTTTGACATGAATGTAAGTTGTTGATATGCATGTTTTTTCCGGCTTCGGGATAATGAATGAAGAGTATTCAAGAAGCGGGTGTCCCCGCTTAGCCATTTTCAAGAAGCGGGTGTCCCCGCTTAGCCATTACAGATATGTTTTGTTTTTAATAACTTTGTGATCCACACGCTTAAAGCATCATCTTTGTCTTCACACCATCGAAAAACGGAGCGTGCCCCATGAATTAGTTGTTTTCGTAGTGTGTGATTGCCTCGTATACTTATTCCGCCTATGCGAGAGATGTCCCCACTTGCATGTTGTTTCATGGGTGTTCCAGTTAAAAAAGGGAGGGACTAAAAAACCTTTAATTCTCTTGCTCGTTTATGCCGCCACACTCGAATCTCACCTTTTTTTAAAATAATGCCACAAACAAAAATATCGTCTCCAGGGGCGTTATTTTAGATTGGAAATAAAATCCAAATTAGTCCAACAAAGACTTGCAATTACAAAATATTTTTTTCAAGATTTTTCGTTTTAGCCATCATTCAACGAGAATCTAGTATGAATAAGAATATCACCTTAAATGATCACATTGTCGCGCATTGCAACGAAAGCGTGGAGGTAGACCTATTAGCCGAACGCCGCCCCTTGTGGGCGCGGTCATGCCCTGAAATGAATGATATTGACTTTATTCGCTTTGGATTATTGCGCTGCATCGATAGTGTTAACAGTGGTCGTCATTTTTTACAAACAGCAGACAATGTTCATGACGAACAAATTCCCGTATCCACTTATTTTAACTCGCTCAAGTCCAAAAGGCGTATGCTCATGCTTGAGGCGATCGAAAAACAAAGCTATATCCTTCACTGTGAAACGCTGGCTTCGCACGACGTTGACTATCTCAAGCACTTTCCTGAGCTTAATCAATATACCGTGGAGGCGGCAGATGGACATTTTATTAATCATGCTTGCCATACAGAAAAAGGGAAGAATGGAAAAGTTTACGCTGCCGGATTTATTTATGCGATGAACCTCAGGAATGGGCTACTAAAACCACTATGCTGCGTGACCAACGGAACAAAGCGAAATTAAGAGATTCCCGCTCTGCGACGTTACATCGAAGCACAGAACAGAGAAACGAATAAACCGGGAAAGTGCCTCTACGTATACGATAAGGCGGTGACGGATTATACGTGGTGGGATTACCAGAAACAGCATGATAATTATATGATTTCAGTTTTAAAAGAAAAATCGGTCGCCACCTTTTCTGAATCAATACCATTCGACAACAAGAGTGAAATCAATGTGGGAGTTGAAGGCTATAGCCTTTATGAAAACGGAGGAATTGTATTTAGTCTTGTGGAGTATCGAGACCCGGAAACTCAAATACTTCATCGCTTTGTAACAACGCTGCCCACCACTACTATTAATCCAGGAACGATTGCCATGCTCTACTTCAAGCGCTGGACGATAGAGAAAGCCTTCAATAACAGTAAAAGTGACTTAAAGGAAAGAAAGGCCTGGTCTTCTAATTCTAACGCGCTAAAAAATCAAATGCGCCTCACTTCAATGACCTACAATTTAATGCGTGTTTTTGAGGAAGTTTCAAAAGTACAAATTCCTGAACACATCCACCCATCCGACAAAAAATATACCGCAGCGCTTGAAAAAAGAGATCGGCTCGCAAATAAAGCAGGCCTCTTTGTTAACCCGCTACATTTTAAACCAAGGATCACACGCATAAGCACAAATACCATTCGGGCCGTTCAAAATGCAATATTGACGGGCAAGTCGCTTATATGGTTTCTGGGGACATTGGCAGCCAATTTGATTCCTCGGGTGCGAAAATTAGAGGAACACTGATGTGTTGTTTAGAGGTAATCCCTATCCACGAA
>JBLIMQ010000246.1:0-3330 GCA_047638775.1 Flavobacteriales bacterium | reverse complement strand
TGGTACGTAAAGGCAAAGTTGTTGGTAGTAAAAGTTACTACCCTAAAATGCCGATTGAGATCACGGAAGGTGAATTATTGTCGTCTTTTATTGCTCAATTTTACCTTGGAGGTATTCAAGAGTTACCTAAGACGCTTATCATTAGTCATGAACTAGAAGATAGTGATGCGTTGGTGGAAGGTATTTTTGAAACCACCCAGAAGAAAATTGAAGTGCTGAACAATGTTCGAGGTCAACGTGCGCGATGGCTTGAATTGGCGAAGTTAAACGCTGAACAAGGATTGCAGGCGCGTTTATCCGACAAACGTAACCATTTTAGCCGTATAACTGCGTTGCAAAAATTGTTGGGCTTTTCTGAGCCACCAATGCACATGGAATGTTTTGATATCAGCCACTCTAGTGGTGAAGCAACCGTCGCATCGTGTGTGGTTTTTGGGCCTGATGGGCCGGATAAAAAACGCTATCGCTCTTTTAACATCGAAGGTGTTGAGCCTGGCGATGATTATGGTGCGATGAAGCAAGCGTTGATGCGTCGTTATAAACGCGTTAAAAGTGGTGAGCTTGATGCTCCGGATGTATTGCTTATAGACGGTGGTAAAGGTCAATTAACCCAAGCGGAAGACGTTTTGAAAGAGCTGGGGTTGGTCAATATCTTTTTATTAGGCGTAGCAAAGGGAGACACTCGTAAGCCGGGTCTGGAAACATTGTACATAGGTTCAAAAGAAGACGAGGTGGTATTGCCACCTGATTCCTCTGCCTTACATTTGATTCAGCACATACGAGACGAGGCCCATCGATTTGCAATAAAAACCCATCGCCGTAGACGAGATAAGAAGCGTCGACATTCGGTGCTTGAGGATATTCCTGGAATAGGCCCCAATCGCCGTAAAGAGCTGTTGACTGCGTTTGGCGGTTATCAAGAGTTGTTGTCTGCGAGCCAAGAAAATATTTCAAAGGTAAAAGGAATTAGTGCTAAAAAAGCAGAAGAAATTTACCTTTACCTTCATAAAAGTTAAGTTTGGTTAAGTGTTGGTGCATTTAGCGTAATTATTAGGAATAAAATGAACATACCGAATATTTTGACGTCCGTACGGATCTTCATGATTCCAATCTTAGTGGCTGTTTATTATTTGCCGTGGGAAGGGCGCTATTACGCCTGTGCCATTATTTTTGCTCTGGCCGCCATCACCGATTGGTTGGATGGGTATTTAGCGAGAAAGCTTGATCAGAGTACCGCGTTTGGCGCTTTTTTTGATCCAGTGGCGGATAAACTTATGGTGTCGATTGCCTTGGTTATGCTGGTGGCGAGTTATGCGAATCCACTGCTGACATTGGCCAGTGCCGTTATCGTTGGTCGAGAAATTGTTATATCTGCACTGCGTGAATGGATGGCAGAAATGGGCAAGCGAGCCAGCGTCGCAGTGTCTTATATTGGTAAGCTAAAAACCACGATGCAAATGCTGGCCATTTTCATCCTCCTGGGAAGTCGTCCTGATACTTTGATGGCGCATGTTGGGGAGGCGGTATTAATCGCAGCGGCGTTGTTAACGCTTTGGTCAATGTATATATACTTAAAGGCGGCGTGGCCTGAGCTAATGTCTAAAGAGTCGCACAAAAATTAAACAGATTATGAAAAAGTGCTTAAGTAAGTTATTTATTTGGATTTTTCCCTTGACGTGAAAGCTCAAATACATAGAATAGGCACCGTCTTTTGAGACGCGGGAATAGCTCAGTGGTAGAGCACAACCTTGCCAAGGTTGGGGTCGCGAGTTCGAGCCTCGTTTCCCGCTCCAATCAAAAGAATTTCTGATAGAGGCCGGATGGCAGAGTGGTCATGCAGCGGACTGCAACTCCGTTAACGCCGGTTCGATTCCGACTCCGGCCTCCAAAATCAGATATGCCCGGGTGGTGAAATTGGTAGACACACAAGACTTAAAATCTTGCGCTGAATAAGCGTACCGGTTCGATTCCGGTCCCGGGCACCATTTATGGTGCCTTTTTTTTGCCTGTACCTTTCTAAAGAGCTCTTATCTAGCTCAATCCCTTTGAATATAAACTCTCCAGCATTTTCTTAGTACTACTTCAAATTGTCAGCTTTTCCGATTATGTGCTATCTTTTCTAAAATTCAGCACCATTTGAGCACCATACCCAGCACCATTTTGTTGAGGACGAATAATGGCTAGTACCTATAAACGAGGGAATAAGTGGAGAGCGCAGTTTGAGCTTTCAACCGGTCGCAAGACGAAAGACGGATTCAAAACAAAGCGAGAGGCACTTGCTTGGGCTGTAGAAGCTGAAAGGCTAGACAAAGAGAGACTGTCAGATAAAATCCCTGATCGCCCTTTTAGTGAAGCGCTAGAACGCTACCGTGATACGGTTAGTGTGACTAAACGTGGTCAAAAATTCGAAATCCGAAGAATTGAGCGTTGGTTAGGCAAAAGCGCCGACGAACCTGCAGACCCACTTTGTTTTATTTCCCTCCAAGACCTTCAATCAAAACACTTTGCCGAATGGCGAGACAGACGCCTGCAAAGAGTAGCCGTTGGCACTGTGTTACGTGAATGGACCGTGCTTTCTTCTATTTGTAGCCAGTGTGCGAAGGAATGGGGCTGGTTGAAAGAAAACCCAATGACAAGGGTGAAGCGTCCCAAAGAACCCGATGCGAGAACGAGACGACTGTTACCAGGCGAATTCGAACAACTGATGATCGCCACACAATACGACATAGAGATACCGCCAGAACCCAAGAGCGAGCGTATCGGCGCTGCTATCGTCTTTGCCATCGAAACCGCCATGCGTGCTGGTGAGATTTGCGGCATAACATGGGAAGACGTGAATTTAGAAAGACGCACCGTTCACCTACCCAAAACAAAGAACGGTAACCCTCGTACCGTGCCGTTATCCACCACCGCGGTGAAAGTATTAGAAAAGCTCAAAACACTAGATGACTGCAAGCTGAAAGCCTTTAACCTAAAATCAGATTCGCTTGATGTGAATTTCAGAAAGATACGTAACAAGTGCCTAATAGACGATCTGCACTTTCATGACCTGAGACGGGAAGCACTAACGCGACTAGCCACCAAAGTGGACGTGCTCAACCTAGCTAAGATATCAGGCCATACAGACCTAAGAATTTTGCAACGTGTTTACTATGCGCCAGACATGGGTGACATAGCCTTGATGTTAGACTAAGCATCTGTCGTGATGCTTTTATTTTTTAAACCACCCCCCTGTGTCAGGATAGTTGTCGCCTAAATTAATTTACAAATAAACAGGGAGCGGTAAGTTAAAGCAAGTGAACTATCAAAGGCATTCAGGTCAATTTAAAG
>JBLIMQ010000245.1:0-3493 GCA_047638775.1 Flavobacteriales bacterium | reverse complement strand
TGATGGCAGTTGCCTATTTTGGGCAGCGGGCACGATTGAGGCGTCGTCATTACTAACCCGTGTGTTTAAATCTGTTGGGGGTGTCGACCTAGTTGGGTTTTCTGGGCTGATGCTTGCACTGACAGAGGATACCGGCCTCGCACAGGTGACTATTGACGCACAGTTCGATATTCACTCGCTACTCACTTATAGCGCTGTATGCGGCATTGGTTTAGATACTGTGCCTATTCCAGGCGACACCTCAACCGAGAAGATATCTGCGTTGATGCGCGAGACTGGCACAATGGCTTTTCGTTTAAATAAACCCTTAACTGTGCGTGTTTTTCCAGTTCCCGGTTTAAAAGCAGGCGATTTGACAAGTTTTGAGAGTGATGATCTTTGTAACTGCGCGGTCTTAGCCGTTCCATAAATAATCGCTATATTTCCGCTCGCACTAGATTAATACCGCTCACCATTTAACGCGTTGGGCTTAAAAGGTTAGTGATTTAAGTCACAAGCTTTGAGTTTGTTGCAACGCCCAAGGCCTCACTAGATAGGCTGGCTACCATAGTTGCTTGTTGGTTTTTGAGGTGGGTCTGCTAGTACATTGGCTGCAATCTGACTAATACGTCCGCCAGAGTCTAAGAAGCTCTCGATTTGAGTATTAAGCTGTTCGCGCTGCGCTTGTTTAAGGGCTGCTGTTGACTCTACCATATCCATATCAGCGGCCGTCTCAGCGATGTTATCACTAGAATTAGTTTTTTCTTCCATTATTATTTAACTCCAAAAATTATCAATTCAATATCGACACATTAGTTATAGTCTATATAACGGCCGAGAGAGACATAATTGAAGCTTATTAATAGTTTGTTTTGTTATTGTGAACGGAGGGTTATATAAGATAAGTAATAAGACCAGCAGGAAACACTATAAAGAAGGGACTTTAGATAAATATATGAAGCCAACGAACAAGGTTGTTAACAGTGTTCGTGGCGTTCATGTATCGATTGAAAACAAGCTTAAACCGCGTCTACGCCAGTCTCGCCGGTACGAATACGAATCATTTCGCTCACTTCAGTGACAAAGATTTTACCGTCACCAATTTTACCCGTGTGAGCAGCTTTTGTAATAGCTTCAACCGACTGCTCGACCATAGAGTCTTCGACAACTAGTTCTAATTTAACTTTAGGGAGAAAATCGACGACATACTCAGCGCCACGATAGAGCTCGGTATGTCCTTTTTGGCGGCCAAATCCTTTCACTTCCGTCACCGTCATGCCTTGAACACCTACATCAGATAATCCTGTGCGAACATCATCAAGTTTAAAAGGTTTAATAACAGCGGTAATAAGCTTCATAAGGGGTTCCTGTATTTCTTCTATTATTGGAATTACTAGCCAAGTGAGCATAACAGTTATCGCAATTAATGCCCATAGTGGGCGCAATAGTGACAGTAAATGTTGCAATATAGTTGGGATATCGCTAAATAAAGCACAAAAAAAAGGCTACATGAAACATGAGCCTTTTTGAATTAATTGTCTTCATTCAACATTAAATTTGAGCACCCATAAGTTGACCTATTAGTGCTCGCGTCATTACTTGCTGGCGAATTCTGGGTATGCTTCCATACCACATTCAGAGATATCGACACCGTCGAACTCTTCTTCTTCGCTAACACGGACGCCCATAATTGCCTTGATGACCAACCAAACAATCAGGCTAGTTACAAATACCCAGACAAAGATAGTGAGTAGTCCAACGATCTGGCCGGTGAAGCTGGCATCGCCAAAGATCGCTACAGCTAGTACACCAAAGATACCCACTGTACCGTGAACAGAAATGGCACCAACTGGATCATCTATTTTCATCTTATCTAGGGCAAGAATACTAAAGACTACTAATATACCGCCAAGGGCACCAATAATAGTTGATATAAGTGCGCTTTGCGAAGCGGGATCAGCGGTAATAGCAACTAGACCCGCTAAAGCACCGTTAAGCGCCATGGTTAAATCGGCTTTGCCGAAGATAAGGCGGGCAACGACAAGAGCCGCAATTAGACCACCCGATGCCGCAGCGTTAGTGTTCATAAACACGTTAGCCACTTCGTTGGCAACTTCAATACCACCTAGCTTAAGCGTAGAGCCACCGTTAAAACCAAACCAACCCATCCACAAGATAAACGTACCTAAAGTTGCCAACGGCAGATTCGCACCAGGGATCGCATTGACTTGTCCATTTTCGCCGTACTTACCTTTGCGAGCACCAAGCACTAGTACACCCGCTAAAGCAGCGGTAGCACCAGCCAAGTGAACAATACCAGAACCGGCATAATCACTGTAATCAAGGCTATACAAACCAAATACAGAATTGCCATTCCAAGTCCAGCTACCTTCCATCGGATAGATAAAGCCCGTCATTACTACAGCAAATACTAAGAAAGCCCAAAGCTTCATGCGCTCAGCTACTGCACCCGATACAATCGACATTGCTGTTGCTACAAAGACTACTTGAAAGAAAAAGTCAGAGGCTCCAGCGTATTCACTCATGTCGTCAAAGCCGGCCTCAGCCGATGCTGCCAGTACTGCGGCAACTGCTGCTTCATCCATACCACCCGTGGTAGTAACACCCGATAAAAATAAACCACCGTCATACATAATTTCATAACCGCAAACCATATACATAGTGCAGGCAATCGCAAACAAAGCGACGTTTTTTGTCAAGATTTCTGTGGTATTTTTAGCTCGAACTAAACCGGCCTCTAACATGGCAAATCCAGCCGCCATCCACATAACCAGTGCGCCACAAATTAGAAAATAAAAGGTATCTAAGGCGTACTGTAACTCAAAAATCTGGTTTTCCATTTCTACTCTCCAAATGGTTACATTTATTAATTAAATATTAAAAATTCTTATTAGATTGTGCAATCTCGTAGCGCTTTGCTCTACAAGGCATCGTCACCAGTTTCACCGGTACGAATACGAATAACCTGCTCTAAGCTTTCAACAAAGATTTTACCGTCACCAATTTTGCCACTGTGCGCAGCTTTAGTAATAGCTTCTATGACTCCGTCGACTTGCTCGTCGCTAACCGCAACTTCCAATTTAGTTTTTGGTAAAAAATCCACCACATACTCGGCGCCGCGGTAAAGTTCGGTATGGCCTTTCTGTCGCCCAAAGCCTTTTACTTCTGTCACAGTCACACCCTGTACACCAATATCGGATAGCGCTTCACGCACGGTATCTAATTTAAAGGGCTTTATAATTGCTGTTACTAACTTCATATAATTCTCTCCCGAAAATGTTAAATAACATTCCCTCGTTTAAAGTTATTGTATTTATTGTTGTCAAATTTACGTAGATTAATGCAACCCGAAAATTCCTTATCGCAAGCTGAATTAAACTCAACGAATAGATCTTACAAAGCAAAGCCTATACCAAAGTAGAAAAAACGTTTTAAAGCAATGACTTACATAGAACTTTAAAAAAAAACATGGGTTTATAATTAAGTCATACGA
>JBLIMQ010000244.1:0-3557 GCA_047638775.1 Flavobacteriales bacterium | reverse complement strand
ATATTGAATGTCGGTCTAATTCGTTCTTTGATACTGGTGTGTTTCGAGGTTTCTGGTGTTTTAGCCATAGTCGCCCGAATAGGATTTAAGTCGACGTAGGCCATAGCTGTCAGCAGCGCTTCTTCAGTGAGCAAGGGTTGTGACTTGTATCGTCCCTCCCAGAATCTTCCAGTGCAGTTTTCTTCATTGTTTGCTTGTCGTGATATTACTTGATTGAGCCGCTGCATAAATTCACTTATGCTAGATAGGCGTATGCGCCAGTCTTCAACAAGCTTTATGACTACAGCCATTTCGGCCTTACCGTTGACTTCGCCTTTTAGGTATTTATGAATCAAGAAAGGGCCTTTGTGAATACACAACCAGCGTTGAATAACTTCGTCAAAGCTCCAGTCTTTAGTGGGCTCAGGGTCTATTTTTAGCACGATGTGATAGTGGTTGCTAAGTACAGCATAACTGCAGATTTCGATTGAGAACACTGTGGCGAGTAGACGAATGCGATCTTCTATCCATTGGCGGCGGTGCTCGAAGCACTGGCCGGTACGATCATCTGTTCCGCATAGAAAGGAACGTCGAACGCAGCGCGACATGATGTGGTAGTAGGCTGTATCTGAAAGCGATATTTGTTGGGCGCGGGTGTTGTCACAGGAATTCCATTTCTGTTCGTATGTACAGTATTTATATTAGTTGCGGTTCGTTATGATGTCAATCACTAAGTGCGTGTCCTCGCATACGTGTCAGTATTATAAGCTGCGATACAGTTGAGTAAACTGGGCCTGAATTTACAGCTTTGGATTTCGTTTCTTTTTACGTCACGCACGGAAAATTGTCGGTCACCCTTTAAACCATACTGATCGATATGACAACTCTCAATACTTTCACCTGCCATGCCTTTTACGGGGTAGCGCCATATCTCCTTTATTGTTCCGATCTTAATCATAGGTTGCTCGCTACTTATCTTTGGTTTGAATAATGCTCTGTTATTGAACCTGATTTTATGAGCGACCGCCTTTTTGGTGCAAAATCAGGGTGAATGCTTATGCCGGTTAAGATAGGCCTTGTGACGCAGAATATATGCCAACAATGCGAAGATTGATTGCGTGTCATGACCCCGCAAGCGTGTCCGGATCTGTGTGGGCGCGCGCGCGCCGATAAGACCGGCTTCTACCCGGGAAAGCGACGTAAAAAACGCGTGCTTGCTACCGGGGTTAGGTGGTAACGTATATCTATTTACATTTCAGGATTTGAAACAAAGTATATGAATGATATTAACGAGTATCTAGGACGCGCGAACGAAATCATTGGCCCTCGCACACGCGATGAAGAATTGTATGATGATGAAGTCGTTAAATGCCTTAAAAAGTACGGCAAGATACGTAAGGCACTGAATAGAGCAAATAAAAAATATCCGGCTGAAGCGCTAGATTACGATGAAGAAAGTCTTGGTGAGCTTGAGGAGCGATATGAATATATGGTTAGTCATTACGATATTGTAAAGCAAATTGGAAATTAATTACATATCGGCTTCACCTAACAAAGGTAAGGGACGGAAGTGTTTTTTCTCCGGATTCGCCTCCACCAAAACACTCCTGTGTTGTCGACGTTAGGAAATTTATGTCCAAGAATGTACTACTAGAAAATCTAAATCAGCCAGAAATTCTGGAACAGGTATATCGTGATTCTCCTCAGGAATTTGAGTTACAGTTTAAGGATGCTATCGAAAAAAATAATGATTCTGAGACTCTAAGAGTCTGGAGCGCGAGGCTTTCTTATTCTCCGCCTACGCCATCACAAAAAATTTCTATCAGCCTACTGGTGTTTTTTTGTTTTATTGCGGGCGTTGTCTCAAAGATTCCTTCCTATTTTCCTATTGATAGTGATTGGTTTTATCCGCGATTTATTCCTTTGATAATGATTAGTGCTGTAATGGCTTATTTTATCAAAACAACGCCATCCAGTCGAAAAGGCCATAAAGTAATAATAGCTGGTGTGATTACCTGCATCGTTTATTTAGCTGTTCTTCCCGATAGTAAAGGTTCCGCTTCTATTACGATGGCGTTAATTCATTTGCCAATGTTTTCTTTGTCTCTATTGGCTTATAGCTTCATGTCGGGCGAGTGGAAGGGTGTAGAGTCTAGACTAAATTTCATCCGGTATTTGGGTGAAATGGGAATATATTCTGCTCTAATTCTGTTGGGTGGAATGATATTAACCGGCGTCACCTTGGGATTGTTTAGCTTAATAGGTTTGTCTATAGAGCAGTGGTACATGGAATATGTTGTAGTTTGGGGGCTTATTTCTTCGCCTTTGGTGGCTACATACTTATTCGATTCAATCCAAAAACGAGAAAGTAAGTTCGCGGCCATTTTATCTAACGTGTTTTCGCCATTATTTCTGATTACAGTTCTTGCCTATCTTGTAGCCACTCTATATCAAGGAAAAAGTCCGTTCACAGACAGAGATTTTCTTGTTACTTTCAACGGCCTTCTAATTGTAATCTTAGCGTTGACCATTTTCTCTATATCCGGAAAAAAAAGAGCAAGTGGAATTACTGCATCCGACTATATAAGTGTATCTCTATTTAGTGCTACTCTCATAATCAATGTAATAGCGTTAACAGCAATATTGTTTAGATGGGTAGAGTATGGGGTAACAGTGAATCGAGTCGTTGTAACGGGCGCAAATATACTCATTTTTGTACATTTGATTTTATTGTTCCGGCAGTATGTTGGTCATATCAAGCATGGCGAAAGTTTGGCTTCCCTCGAAATAACTATCACAAAATATCTGCCTATATACACGTTATGGTCACTCATGGTCTCATTTATTTTGCCCTTGTTTTTTTGGTTCAAGTGAGCGGCTTAACAAGGTCAGTCTCGTGCCGAGATAAACCCGAAGTCTCGGATTTTTTTATAAATTCGAAAATTAATTATTATTTCCCTGTGGGTGTAGAAATAAAAATCCCACAAATGAAACCCTAACTAGCAGGTTAGATAACAAAATCCAGATGCGATCTTGGTGTCAGTGTGTGCGAAGTAAGTGCGGCGCGAGCTTGTTATAGCGACGTTATGTCAGGGTATGAAGCTGCAGGAATCAGTGTTGGTCGTAATGCCCACCAATAGCAAAAATATAAACATACTGGTCGTCAAATTTATAAACTAAACGATCTTTTTGAGACATTCGTTTCGACCAAAATCCAGTAAGGTTGTGTTGAAGGTGCTCAGGTTTTCCTAGTCCTGTTGCCGGGTCGGAGCGGAGCATTTCTTTAAGTAACTTACACAGAGCTTTGTACAGCTTTTTATCTTTTTCGTGAAGCTCCTCGTAAGAGGCCCAAGTGCTGCCCTTAAAAAGTAAGCGCCAATCCAACCACACCCTTATTAAAGTTGATATAATTCGTTAAATTACCGCTTCCAATCTTCAACAAGGAAGCATTATGCCTATTAAGCGTGTAAACGACTGGTCAAAGCTCGTGAACGCCTTCGAAACATCTGGCCTCACCCAAACTAAATTCTGCGAAAAGCATAAACTCAATCCTAAATACTTCAGCCTTAAGCGTTCAC
>JBLIMQ010000243.1:0-3626 GCA_047638775.1 Flavobacteriales bacterium | reverse complement strand
AGCCATTTCTTCTTCGTGCTCTTCACAATAGTGCGAACTCATTTAGCATTTTCACCAAAAAATTGAATTTTACTTCAAATCATAGTCTATTGGAATCGGGATGATATTTCGTGCACGTTCCTTAGTGCCTGTGTTTCTAGCCAGATCGATTAAAAGAGCTTGGTCTATATAGAATACGAAGTGAGTATTACGGTCCTGTTGATTAGAACGTAAAGCATAGCTATAAGGCGATATATTTGGTTTTTTTCGCCCCTTATAAAGTCGTTAGATTAAAAGAAAGTTACAGTGAGTAATGGCTTGTGAAAAATTATTTAGATAATGATAACTCAAGAATCAAAATCGACCGTGTAGGTGAAAAATCATGATTCGTGTATTAGTCGTAGAGGATGAGGCTTTGGTAGCAAAGCGAATTATTCGGTTCTTGGAGAAGTCGCTTGTTGAAAAAACGCATTCTATTCGACATGAATTTAATTTGGATGATGCTGAGAGTTACTTATCTGAGTCGGAAATTGATCTTCTTGTGCTCGACTTGAATCTAAACGGAGATGATGGGTTTAATTTACTTAAGCGAAAGCTTAGTGAAAGTTTTCAAACATTGGTTGTTTCAGCAAATACCCATAGAGCTATCGAAGCGTTTGAGATTGGTGTACTCGATTTTATTCCAAAACCCTTCACGCAACATCGCATCGACTTAGCTATTGAGCGGGCTTTTGGGGCGGAAAAGCGACAGGGCGCTGGTAGTCAAATAAAAACCTTAAGTGTTACTCGGGCTGGGCAGTTAGAGTTCGTGCGACTGGAGGATATTCTCTATATCAAGGCTTCTGGTCATTATAGTGAATTACATTTGTGTTCGGGTGAGCAGAAACTCCACGGCAAGAGTATTAGTTCACTGCTTGCGGTTTTACCGAGTTACTATCATCAAGTACATCGTTCGTATTTGGTTAGTATTGGTAATATAAACGGCATACTTCGCCAGCCGGGTAGTCAATACGAATTGGAGCTAAACGACGGGGTAGTGATTCCGCTTGGTCGGTCTTATGTAAGTCGTATTATCGAAGAAATGGAGTGTTAAATATTCTGTTGTAGGGTTCTATTTATGCAAAAGGACGCATTTTATCTGTAATGTCGTTTATGACGACTTACGCTAAGCTTGCCTAAGCCGATATGAGATCTGTGCTATATCGGTGTCATGTAATAGCTGTGCCAGCGCTATTTCTTTGTCATATTGATGTTGTCTCAGAGCAAATTCAGTGTCATCGCATTCACCCTGCGCCAAATAATCTGTGGGCCTTATCGATCATTTAAGGCATCATTAGCATCATAATAAATTGCAGTATCTAAAAGGAGAATTTATGACTACTCGGCACGAAAATATCTTAGGGCTTATCGGTAATACACCCGTCGTAAAGATTAATAAACTAGGGCCTTCTAATGTCAATATATTTGCTAAAATAGAAGCGTTTAACCCTATGGGGTCCGTAAAGGATCGCCTCGCGTTAGGTGTAATTGAAGATGCGGAACGTCGCGGTGTATTGAGCCCCGGCCAAACTATTGTAGAAGCAACCAGTGGTAATACTGGTATTGGTTTAGCAATGGTATGCGCGCAAAAAGGCTATCCGCTAGTTATCACCATGGCAGAAAGCTTTAGTGTGGAGCGCCGTAAGCTTATGCGCTTTTTAGGTGCGCAGGTTGTGTTAACTCCAGCAGCCGAAAAGGGCACGGGAATGGTTAAAAAAGCCGCTGAACTGGCTAAAGAACACGGTTGGTGGGAATCAAAGCAGTTTGCCAATCAAGCGAATGCTGAAATTCATGAAAAAACGACGGCCCAAGAGATTCTTCGCGATTTTGCCGATATAAGTTTAGATTACTGGGTTACAGGTTTTGGTACTAGTGGGACTCTAAACGGTGTATCTAAGGTTCTACGTAAAGAAAGCCCAAACACTAAAGTTATTGTGTGTGAGCCTGATAACGCTAAAATATTGAGCAGTGGCGAGCAGGGCGAGCGTGCCGAAGATGGCAGCCCCGAGAAAACCCACCCAAGCTTTACACCGCACCCAATGCAAGGTTGGACACCTGATTTCATTCCGCAGTTAGCGGATGATGTTTTAAGTAGTGGACGTATTGATGAATTTGTTGCTATCGCGGCTGCCGACGCAATGCGTTGCTCTAAAGATCTCGCACAAAAAGAAGGGATATTTGTGGGTATTTCAGCCGGTGCAACTTTGGCGGGTGCTTTGAAGATTGCTGAAACGGCACCAGAGGGTAGTAATATTTTATGTATGCTCCCCGATACTGGCGAGCGTTACTTAAGTACGCCGTTGTTTGCGGGCGTCGAAGTTGATATGAATGACGGTGAAACGACTATTTCTGCGTCCACACCTAATTTTCAACTTTAAGTTAGTTTGGTATAACGGCTAAGGTGCTGCCTTATGCATAGTATTAGTTGGTTCGCCTTATTATGGTGTGCTGTGCCCTTGGTGCTGATGCTAGCTATTTACTATTTCTGGTTGGGGTGCATTAGTGAAGTGCTAATCGCGTCAACCAGAATGATAGTTCAATTACTTCTCATTGGTTACATTCTTCTTTTTCTTTTCGATCAAGTTTCATTACTTGTAACCCTGGGCGTAATGCTTATTATGCTTGTGGCGTCCGCCTGGATTGCGTTACGTCCATTACCTGAAAAAATCTCAATACTTCCTTCTGCAATGTTAGCCATTGGGCTTTCTGTACTTGTACATTTATTAATAAGTTTACTATTGGTTATTAAATTGGAACCTTGGTATTCGCCAAGAATTGCTATTCCATTAGCGGGTATGTATTTTTCGACGGCGATGAACACGGTAAGCTTGGTGGCCGAACGTTTTCATGTTGAATACCCAAAAAACGATTTGCCCAACGCACGAAAGCAGGCCTTTAATTCCGCTATGATTCCGCAAATTAATGGTTTATTGGCCGTAGGTTTAGTTGCGCTTCCGGGAATGATGACGGGACAAATATTGTCAGGCGTTTCGCCTTTGGTAGCTGTGCGTTATCAAATAATGATAATGAGTATGGTCTTTGGTTGTGGCGGTATAGCCGCGGCCATATTTTTGTGGCGTTATGGGGTTTTAATGGGTAAGAATAATCCGCGTTAAAGACTTGTCGTACGGTTGAATGTTGACTTTTATAACATGTTTTTAATTAAGTTAGATAATAAATATATTCGTCTGTAAGGTGGAATATTGTACGAATGCAATAAATTTATACGAAATGTATTTGGTGTGTAATTAGGCAAAGGGATTGCTGATACTGAACACTCTGTCTGCACTCTGTCTGCACTCTGTCTGCACTCTGTCTGCACTCTGTCTGCACTCTCTCGCTCACTTTCTGTGCTCTTGTGAGTTGTGAATTACATGCTGGTGATAATAATAGATTCTTTTTGCAAAAATAATTACCAAATAAATTCACTCTGTCGATAACAGTTGATGTTGAGCGGATGTTTTTCTATTAGAGGTAATTTTTCTATAAATTGGGTTCTTCGTAGATCTGTGTGAATTCAGGGTAAAATACCGTTAATATCAGAATATTACTAACGGGGATTAGTGTTGTGGAAATCGAAGATCATTACGGATTATTGCTTGGAATAA
>JBLIMQ010000242.1:0-3823 GCA_047638775.1 Flavobacteriales bacterium | reverse complement strand
TGACACCCATAGAGGATTAACGCGTGCCGCTTGTAGCCGTTTTCCTTACCTGTATAAAAAAGGCGTAGAGATACGAAATGCCCGGCAGCTTTCTATTATATCGTCGGAAGAGCTAGCCGAAATTGCAGAGGGGCTAGAGCTTGATGCTTTACCTGCTGGATGGTTAGGTGCCAATATCGAGCTGTTGGGCATTCCCAGTTTGACCCTGTTGCCGCCGGCGTCGCGTTTAGTATTCAGCAGTAATGCAACGATTGTTGTCGATATCGAAAACATGCCCTGTGTTTATCCTGCAAAGATAATCGATAGTTTTCACCCCGGAAAAGGACGAAAATTTATTAAGACAGCAAAGCACAAACGTGGAATAACCGCTTGGGTTGAGCGCGAAGGATTAATCGAAGCAGGCGACAGTGTTGAGGTATTCGTCCCCGATCAGGCACGCCATCCTTTACTTGGAGCCTGATTGAATTCTTACAGGGCAAAATTTAATAGGCAGGGCGGGGTAGTCGTTTTAAGACCGGTGGTCCAATACATTCCACTATTGCGCCTTGAAGCAGCTTACTAATATCAATAAAACCGACATTCTCAATGATTATTTCAGAGTTTTGCGTTCTCGATAAAAAGTATAAATGCCCGTGCCAACAACAATGAGACTTCCAGAAATTGTGATTACATCCGGTGCTTCTTCGAACACAAAGAATCCCAGTAATAATGCCCAAATTAGTGCGGTGTAGCGAAAAGGCGAAACAAACGATATTTCAGAATCACGCATTGCAGCAATTCCAGCAACGTACCCAATGAGTATGAATCCTCCAGCCGCCGCCAGACATAGCAATATCTGTGGTGATACATCCCGCCATTCTTGGGTTGAACTTGCGACTCCCGCCAAAATCATAATACTAACGGAGGTAAACAGGGCAACATAAATTGAAGGTGTTGAGCTATTTAACTTGTGTGATAAAAGATCTCTCAGTGTTATAAAAGCAACGGCGCTCAAAGCCCAAAGTGAATAAATATTAAAGCCATCTGTGCCCGGACGGACGATGACCATGACCCCAGCGAAACCTACAAAAATCGCCAGGTAACGTCGCCAACCCACTTTGTATCCGAGGAATATCGATGCAGCCAGTGTCACGCTAAGGGGGAGGGATTGTAGAATAGCGGTGGCGTTTGCCAATGGCATATTAAACAGCGCGGTAAGAAAGCAAAAGGTTGCACTTAACTCCGCAAAGGTGCGCCAGGCAATAATTTTGAATTCACCTTGTGACGGTCTGTGAAATATGACTTTTTTATGCCAAGCCAATATTCCCAACAATAGTGTTGCGAAAATGCCGCGTAAGAACACTGTTTGAAATAGTTCCAGATCCTCAGATACCAGCTTGATCATGGTATCGTTTAGAACAAAACCAGCCATTGAAGCCATCATAAACAATGCCCCACGCATATTATTACTGTGTTCCAATACTATTTCCTATGGTAAGAATTCGAACTTGCCAGCCTATTGATTGAGAGAAAGTGAGGATCTAGCATTTAGCCAACCCCAACTTCAATTGGCGCCAAGATTTAGGCTTGAACCCGACAGGGTAGTGTTCTTGTTTGGCGTGATCATATTTTTGTTGAAGTAGCCCCAATGGTATGAGGTAGCCAGCTCGGTCTGATCAGATTCAATCTAGTCCGACAGACTCCTAGGCTGTTACGTTAGACAGCCACTTGGTTTTCGACTAATTCACAGAGTAACTGAGTCATTAAATCTGAGCTACCAACGTGCCCCGTCATATGAAACGGTATATGAGGATATTTTTTCTGTAACGGTTTGACTTCAACAGGAATGTCTCTCATGACATGGTGACCCGCGCACAGAAAATAAGGCATGACGCAAACCTCATTCGCACCTTGCTCAATGCAGCTTTCGATTGCTTCGGCAATTGATGGGCGAGTCAATTCTAAAAAGGCAATTTCCAAAATGGGATATTGCGTCCCCAATTTCTTGGCCAGTCTATCGACGAGCTGTTTAGCCTCATCATTCGAGGATTGAAGGCGACTACCATGGACGATTAATACGATTGATTTCATAATTCTAAGCTGGTGTCAATTTTATATATAACAAGGCTAACCGTCTGGGTCACTCTGTCGGATTGCAAATCACTCAATAGTGACTGATACGGTCGATCTTAATGCGCTTTAACGATAAATAGAAAAGATATTTCTAATCGTTTAGTCTATTGCTGCCTGTATAGAACCCAAAGGAATTAGTAACTCTTAAGGGTTTTATACAGACGATGTTCGTCTGTATGTATTCCAAGATGTATTCTGGACATTAAACAACGTTTGCAATAGCCTCACAAAGGGCATCCATATTACCTTCGGTCATTGCTGCAACGTTGAAGCGCCCTGAATTTACCGCGTATACAGCACTATCTTCGCGCATTTTTATCACCTGTTCTGTGCTCAAACCTGAGAATGAAAACATACCGTTTTGACGCTCAATAAAGTTGAAGTCCATCGCAACACCTTTTTGCTGGAGTGTTTCTACAAACAATTTTCGCATCGCAAGAATTCGATTGCGCATGGCTTCTACCTCGGCTTCCCATTCAGCCCGTAATTCTTCATCGGTAAGAATCGTTGTAACAACTGCGCCACCATGAGCTGGTGGGTTGGAATAAATTACCCGAATAATACTTTTTAGTTGGCTGAAAACAGTATTCGCAATGTCAGCTGTTTTTGCAACGACGGTAAAAGCACCGGTACGCTCATTGTAAATACCAAAGTTTTTTGAAAATGAGCTGGCTACTAATATTTCATCGCAGTGTTCGGTAAAAATGCGAAGTCCCTCGGCATCTTCTTCAATACCACGGGCAAAACCCTGGTAGGCAAAATCAAATAGAGGCAAGAGTTTTTTGTTCGCACACAAGTTGGCGAGTTGCGTCCATTGTGCGTTATCGGGATCAATCCCAGTGGGATTATGACAGCAACCATGAACGAGCAGAACGTCACCAGCTTTGGCGTTTTCAAGATCAGATACTACAGTGTCGAAATCAATATCTTTTGTCTTCTCGTCATAATAGCCATAGCGCGAAATTTTAAGGCCTGCTGCTTCGAATATACCGATGTGATTTGCCCAGGTCGGCTCGCTGACCCAAATGGTGACGTCACCAATTTGACGTTTAATAAATTCGGCTGCAATGCGTAAAGCGCCAGTGCCGCCCGGTGCCTGTGCAGTATGAGCGCGTTTATCAGCAATAATTAGTGAATCGTTGCCGAACAGTAACTTTTGAACGGCTAACGCATAGTCTGCTGTTCCGGCAATACCGAGATATGATTTAGTTTTCTCATGTTCTAGTAATTTAGCTTCGGCTTTTTTTACGCTAGGTAGTATAGGTGTATTACCGGCAGCATCTTTGTAGACACCGACACCTAAATTAATTTTGGCGGTACGGGTATCTGCATTAAATTCATCATTGAGGCCCAAAATTGGATCAGGCGCAGCAGCAGAAATTTTCTCAAACATCATAATTACCTAGGGTAGAGCGTTAAGGGACAAGGTCATTGAGTCAGTACTATTAGCGAGAATAAGACAAGAATTTTGACCGTCAATTCGACAAATAACACCGATTTATACATCACAAAAACGTAGCATAACATTAAATTATTGATCTATTGTATCCAAATGCTAGACTTTTTATGGAAGATAATCGTCATTAAATTTCAGACCATGTTAGTCAGATTTAAAGGATAATACTGGTGATTTAAATCCTTGATTTTTTAAAAACAACCGTTTCCTATCAATGTGCTATATTGTTATTAGTTTTTAAATAGCCTTAAAATT
>JBLIMQ010000241.1:0-3889 GCA_047638775.1 Flavobacteriales bacterium | reverse complement strand
TGAACAACCGACACTACGGCCCAATAGCAGGTGCCTACATGGTGGTTTGCACAGAGGAAGGCAAGAAGTGGTGCGTAGGGCAGTTAAACGCCGACAGAATAAAGCCGATGTTGTTGTTTGAAGACAAGGTGTTTTCAACCCCAGAGCTTGCGCAACAAGAAGCCCTGCGTATGAAAGAAGAGCGCGGTGAATCAGCCCCTTGTCGCTGTACTTAATAACTAATTAGCAAATGAGGCCTCAGCATAACGTAGCGAGCGCAGAAAAGAGTAGGCAAAAATGAGCGAAAAAGTGGAGTTTACTAATGTAAATGAGCATTTTGAACGAGTTTTTAACGACGTATTTTCAAGCGCAGTAGTTATGCCCCCAAGAAATGGGGCAAAACCAGCGGTTATGCTGGGGTCTCAAAACGAGGTAATAATATCATGATGAATAACAAACCCACAGGCGTACAAACCGACCAAGGCCGAGCCGTAACGGACGACTACATCACCCGAACCTATGTGCTGCCGCTGTTAAGAGATGAAGAAACCAGAAATCGATTAATTAATGAGCACCGTGCCAACCCGGTTGCAGGGCCACCCAAAAATGGCCAGCCGCCGATTGATCACAGTAAAGACTTAATAACGGTGTTGGATAAGCTTCGGCGTCAGGGTATGGCGGGGAAGTACATTACGGTTTGTCGGCGTTTGCACGAGGATTATCGTATTGGTGTTTGTTCTGGCGTTCGTGGGGTGCCGGTGGAGATATTGGAGGAGTCTTATTCTTCAGAAGAGGCGAGTGAACATGCTATATTTTTGAAGCGCGTTGCGGATATTTTGGAGTTGTATAGTTAGAGCCGTCATGCCGCAAGCGCCAGATTAGGCTACAAATTACTCTTAGCTTTAAGTGCTAGATATGGATTATTGTTCTAGAACAGATGTATTGACGGGTTTGATTTTCGAATAAAGGGTAGCGTCCCCCATAATCCTTCGGGCTTAAGATTATTGTAACTATAATTACCTTCTGTAGATATTATTACCATGCCCCTGTAATGGGATTCCCGTTTGTAGATGCTGGAATGGTTTTGGAGTAACTCTGAGAGCAGTGAAGCAAGTTCATTAGCTGCTTCGTTCATTTGTTCTATAACAGTACCCATATCTTATTTCTGTGAATAACGTTTGAATTAAGCGGCTGTATAGAAGCGAAAGATGTGTTTAAGTGATTGAATCATTGGGGTTTTCAAGTTTATAAATCAAACATTTTGCGCCTCCGAGTAAGCTCCCCACGCGAAAAAGTGTTGTTGTATCTTCATAATATTTATGGACGTAGTTAACAGTCAAAACAATTTCAGTAATTGCAGCATCAACTTTTTTAGTATTGACTGTTTCCAAAGGGACGCATTCTTTGCCAGTGGATAAATCAAGGTCGCGATGAGCGATTCTCCTGTTTCTCCAATCTCGGCAGAATGAAGTTGATTCGACCGCGCTTTGTATTACGCAGTCCAGTTCGGTTTTAATGGAATTATCTACCAGGGTTGATAACGATTGAATTGATAAGTTTCTTTTTCCTGCACTTTTAGCGGGATCGGTCAAGCGACAAAGCTGGAGCATCACGGACTCCCAAAACATATCTTGAACAATCCTGAAGAAAGATGAAGCTGTGTTATTTAGCAAATCAATTTGTTCTTCGTTATGATCATATAAATCTTTGTATTCGGTCCATTTAGAGTGTAGGCGCGCCGTTTCTTGCCAGATTTCATAGAACGCTTCGCCTAATTCTCTCCCCATAGACTCAATATTTTTTTCTTTAGACAATTGAAAAGCCTAATACTCTAATGTCCCATACAGGGTCAGAGTCTACAGTGTGGAGTTCCACCTGAAGGCGAACTCGGGCTTGGCTATGCGATTGGTTCATTGTTACCTCTTAAAATTTCTAAATATTTCTTTGAGATTAATCCCTACACCGCAAAAACTAGGTTTCACTTCTATCGAGTTCCCAAAAATAGTTAGCCATTTAGATTTAGACAACGTACCTTTTTTAAACAACTCGTCAATAAAGTCGGCGAGTTGATATCGAGTATCGACATTTGATTTGTCGAAATAGATTGCATTTTCATCCCGTTTTTCATATTCATATATAGGGTGGATGTCTTCAGTTAAATGGGCTACAGAGTAAAAGATTATCGGGACGTCAATCTGAGCTTTCCGTAATAGCTGTGCGACCACAATTCCTGTTCTCATTCCGTCCATAGTTTTATAATGGTTGTCGGTATATTCAATGCTTGCCTCTGGTAGTTGCACGTCTAGTATAAATAGATCAACTGAACGTCCCTCTTCTAAATGATTGAATAGCTCGCTAGAGTTTTCAAAGCAAGCGAGCGAGTAACCACGTAACTTTAGTTCCCCTAAAGTGGCCACCTCAGAGAATAAGTTATCATCGAGAACAACTATATTTTTCATAGATTATTATTTCCTGTCGCTCGTGCAATGGGCTGATTTGAAGGGCAAGCGGATAGCAGTCGTAATGAGCGAAGTGAATGACTTGAAGCTTTTGCTATGTTTTTTTATTTCTAATTCTTGCTTTTTCAGCTTCGAGCAAAGGATCTAATAATATCCAGCTGCTTTCTTCAGCGATGTATTCGACATATAACGAATGGCTATGGGTACTTAATTTTTCTACCATTGTGGTTATCCGGTCATTTGGATGATCTCTGTAATGCTTTGTAAGTAGCTCATACATGAGTTCCAAGGAGTTTTCGTACTGCTGTATAGTGATTCCTTCTGGGAAGATAAACTTCAATGGTCTGCCGTCACAGAGTTGCACTATAACTGAAAATACTTGAGAGCGTTTCTTGTCTCTTTTTTCAGGATTGTCTCCAAAAAGGTGGCTGAATAGCCTAAGTGTTCCTTTTTTTAATACTTGATAGTGATCTTTTCCAGCTTCCTGCAGAAATGCCTCAAAATATGGCTTGGTTAGGTATGCAATTACTATTGTTGGAAGCGCCCACTCAATAGACATGTATATACCATTCTCTCTAGACTCCGACTCAATTTTTAAGTTAGTCGCAGAAATGGTATTTGTATATTCTTCAATAAATTCGAATGGTAAATCTTCAAGATAGGAAATTCCAATGTGAGTATCAGAGTTCATACTATTTCTTTTGAACATTACAGTTATTAGACGTACTTTTGACGTTTAGAAACACGTCGCTAAAATACTTATAAATAATATGGCTCAAGTTCTTTGTCCTTTTAGAATCCTTTACTTAGTATACAGGGGGCGAAGGTGTTTTTCTTTCCCAAACAGTGTACCTTAAAAATCAAACTGTTTGCGCTAAACTGAGGTTCTCCTAGTTTAGAATCAATAGGGCCAAGGAACATTTCAAAGGGGTCAGACACGATTGATATTTGCGGCTCGACGATATAAACTATAGGTCTGTTTACTAGTTCAATAGCACTATGCCTCGTTTAGCCAGATTTAAAATCAATAGGGTCAGACACGAATGGCGCTAAGTTAAGCAGCTTTAGCATGAATATTAGTGGGTTGAAATGCAGCCAAAATGGTAGAATTTGCCATGCAAAATCCTACTCCGTTTTTCCCTGGTTTTCATCTTCAAACCTTACGAAAATCAATAGGGTCAGACACCATTGATAATGGTGCTTAGGGTGAATTCCCTTATTTAATCTATCCGTCAAGTTGGGGGAGCCTCAGTCTGTCCCCTATTGTTTCTCTTAACCTAAGCAGACAATTAAACAGACTGGGACGATCAAATTGATGGGAGTTTGAACGGTTCTGGGTTACTAAATCGACGCACCGCATTTTCAGTCAATTGACTAATCCCGTTGTTAAAATTGTTGTGCGAAAGGCTGCCGCACCACGTCATCGATGATAAGGACAGAACCGCGCCGCC
>JBLIMQ010000240.1:0-3894 GCA_047638775.1 Flavobacteriales bacterium | reverse complement strand
TATTTAAGATTTTCGGTGATTAAGAATTCATTCATTTTTCAAAAAATAGGTATACTGGTTTTCTTTTGATGTATATCCATTATGGCTCAGAGACTTATCCAAGAAAATACCGATATCACCTTGGGTTATTGGGGGATCCGGGGGTTGGCACAACCCATTCGTTACTTATTGATCTCTGCGGATGTGCCATTTTCCGAAATTCGACTCGGTGTTTTACAAGATTCCACGCCACTGACTGAAGATGAAGAAAATGAAGAATGGGAGAGTGTGCGTTCGACACTAGACATGCCGTTTCCAAACTTACCTTATTTAATCGACACCAGCGGGGATTCTAGGGTTTGCTTGTCACAAAGCAATGCGATTCTACGGTATCTGGCCCGACGTTTTAACTTTTACGGCGGTTCGGAATCTGAACGTATCGAAATCGATGTGCTACAGGATGAGGCCTATGATTTTCGGAATGAAATAACCAACACCATCTATACCTTGGGTGAAAACTATGCATCCGTATTCGAACAATTTTCTACTGACACTTTGCCACGATACCTGGATAGTTTCGAAACTTATTTAAGGCAAAGTGATAACAAAAACTTTTTTGTTGGCAGTCGTTTATCTCTGGTCGATTTTGTTCTTTACGAACTATTCTGGCAAATGACGATGATGGTGCCGAATTCAATAACAGAGTCAAAACGGCCTACGCTGTTTACCTTTATTAAGGCATTCGAAAAAGAGCCTAGAATCGCGAACTACCAACAAAATGAAAACCACATTGAGCGTCCTATTAATATGCCTTGGGCTTCTTTCACCTAGACAATATAAAAGATAGATCGCGTATTCTAAACTTAGCGTTGTATGGGCGTGTTTCAAGCAAATCACCCATGTTCGGCCAAGGTGATTTAGTGAGCATTTATGGTCTTGTCGCTTTAAAAGTGTTAGTTCAGTTCGCATCGTTACATGGATGTCACTAATTTAGAACAGTGCAGGGTCAATTGTCGAAGAGCAAAAACAGGCCGAAAGATTGACCGGTTACTGCATCTTTTTCGCAGAGGAATGCTCAGCGAACGCAGCGGGAACTAGTATGGTAATAAGGGCTAGCATCGAGAGAAACTAACATCTTCCTTGACCCTAGCATCGCAGTATCTTTTGTGTAAGCGTCTCAGAACTACTCAACAGATGGGGCTTTGGTGCCAATTTATTTTGATGGCTATCTATAAAAGGGCTTGTGTCCATAAAAGGGCTCTTTAAGAATGTCTCTTTTATTATTATATATAGTTAAATAGTGATAATATTTCTACCGTACAGTGTATTGAAATTTTGGATGTTTGAGAAAAACTTATGCTAAAAAAGATAGTAATACTTATCATTTTTGGATTAATAATCGTTACCGCCCTTTGGCAATTTCAAATCATCAAATTGCAGTCTGGTGAAATCGAAGAGACCATAAAGCCATCTAAAACCTCTATAGCTTTGGTAAAGGTTATCACTCACCCAATAGCCTTTACACCCAATGATAGAGTTTTTGAAGCCGTGGGTACTGGTCGTGCAAAATATTCTGCTGATATTTATTCTGCCGTTTCGGAAGAAGTTATTTATGTTTATTTTGAAGCACAACAAAATGTAAAAAAAGGGGATGTTCTTGTTCAGCTCGATAATCGCGAAGAAAAGCTTGCCCTTAAACTTGCAGGTGTAGAACTAAAGGAAGCAAAAACCACCCTAAATCGATATGAGAAAATTTTTAAGCAAGGCGCCATTCCCCAAAACGAAGTTGACTCAGCGCGAGCGATTTTTGAATCCACTCAAGTTGCGCTTGATCAAGCCAAGCTAGCGGTTGAAGCGCGTCAAATCATCGCGCCATTTGATGGCATTGTAGGTATTCCAAATGTTGATCCTGGTGATCGCATCGATACCAACACCATGATAACCGGATTAGATGCGCGAGATACACTTTACGTTGACTTTGAAGTTCCCGAAGCTTTGATTGCGGCACTTAAAGATGCGAAAACCAAAAAACAAGTCATTATGATTACGACGCCTTCTTACCCGGTAAAGATTTTTGAGGGCTTAATTACGGCTCAGGCATCACGCGTTAATGAAAGTCGTCGCACACTAATGGCCCGAGCCAGTATTTTAAATACTGAAGATGTGTTGAGGCCAGGCATGTCTTTTACAACAAGATGGGATATCCCAGGCAAAGAATTTGCAACAGTGCCCGAAATATCTGTGCAGTGGGGCCGTGATGGATCCTTTATCTGGATCATTCGGAATAATAAAGCTGAAAAAGTAAAAGCCCGCGTTGTCGCTCGAAAAGCAGGGCAAGTGCTGTTAGATGCTAGCGTACAAAAAGGAGATCAAGTCGTCGTCGAAGGGCTTCAACGCTTACGCCCTAATAGTAAGGTACAGATTCTTAATATAATAGAAGAAACAGTTACGACCCAAGAGCAAGCACAGTGAAGGGCTTTGCGGGAAGCCTAACGGCTTTAGGAGTTCGTCGTCCGATTCTAATCATCGTTGCTAATCTTCTTATCGTTCTAAGTGGTGCGGCCAGTATTTTGGGTGTAGATGTTCGTGAGCTGCCTGATGTAGATCGCCCGGTTGTCAGTGTCAGAGCGGTCTATGAGGGTGCCTCACCACAAACAATGGACACCGAAATCACTAGTATTGTCGAAGGGGCAGTTGCTCGTGTAGCGGGTGTTAAAAGCATTAGGTCCTCGAGCGAAGAGAATAATATGCGTATGCGTGTCGAATTCGATCCGTCTATGGACCTTGATACTGCTGCAAGTGATGTGCGCGAAGCCGTCAGCCGTGTTCAAAGACAATTGCCTGATGACATTGATCAAATACTGGTTGTCAAAGCAGATAACGATGCCCAGGCCATTGTTGAGTTATCTGCATACAGTAATACGCTTTCCAAATATGAGCTTGCCGAACGCATAGAAAAAGATGTAGCTCCCGAATTTCAGTCTATTTCCGGTGTTGCTGAAGTGAGGTTAAATGGCCAACAACCGCGTGTTTTAAGAGTGTTGTTAAGTCCAGCAAAGCTAGCAGGGTACAATTTATCGGTATCGGATGTAACTGAAACCCTACGGTCGATAAACCTGGATATCCCCGTTGGTAGCTATAAGTCTGAAGATCAGGATTTATTAGTACGAGTACAAGCATCTATTGTAGACCCCGAAAAAATAGAACAGATGTATATCCGCGACGGTGTTCGTATTAATGACGTTGCAGAGGTTTTTTATGCACCCATGGAACCAGAGTCCTATTCGTTATTAAATGGAAGAAGCGTAATCGGGCTGGGTATTGTTCGCCAAGCAGGCTCAAATACGATTGCAATTGCCAATGAGGTTGATAAGCGGCTAGAGCTCGTTAATACCCGTGCGCGTGACTTTACGCTGGTAAAAACGTCTGACGACTCTTTATACATTAAGGGCGCGCTTAAAGATGTTTTATACACCTTGGCTTTCTCTATTCTTATTGTTTTGATTGTGATCGCAGCCTTTCTTGGCCAATGGCGCGCAATTTTTATTCCCGCAGTCACGATGCCTGTCGCGCTCATAGGTACATTAGCAGCGATATGGCTATTCGGGTTTTCAATTAACTTGTTAACGCTCCTTGCTCTTGTTTTGGCCACGGGTTTAATTGTTGATGATGCGATTGTCGTACTTGAAAATATTCAGCGCCGGCGTGCCCAAGGTCTTGATAAAATGGCGGCAGCTGTGTTGGGTACACGTCAGGTATTTTTTGCTGTTATAGCCACAACAATAACGCTTGTCGCTGTATTTGTTCCCATTGCATTTTTGCCAGGAGACACCGGTAGGTTATTCCGCGAGTTCGGTCTAGTGTTAGCTATTGCGGTAATAATAAGTTCATTTGTAGCGGTAACTTTATGTCCTA
>JBLIMQ010000239.1:0-3962 GCA_047638775.1 Flavobacteriales bacterium | reverse complement strand
CAATATTGTGGCCACGGGAAGCTCAACATTGACAACAACCTTGCGGAGGGGGCAATACGGCCCTATGTCATCGGGCGGAAAAACTGGCTTTTCTCCGACAGTGCAAAAGGTGCAAAAGCTAGCGCGGTGCTTTATAGTTTGATTGAAACGGCTAAGGCGAGCGGCCTTAATGTTTTTGATTATCTGTCACATTTATTTACAGTGCTGCCTAATGCTTCGCCGAATGATGACCTAGACAACTTATTGCCATGGAACGTGAATCTCCCGGTTTAGCTGGCTTAATTCTTGTGGGTTGGTTGATCGCTTACCTTCCTTTGGCGGCATAATGGCAACACACGAAATTTTTTAGATAACACCACTGGCCCCTTATTTAAGAACTATTTACCTTGCGGCGCGTCGTTGCGGAATGAACATGAATTAATGCAAAAACTAATACAAAGCCGTTTTGACGCAAGTTCAGAATTTGATGCCAATTTATTTTTCACTACCGCCAGGATCCAAGAAAATGAAGTAGTCGTTAATAGCTTTTTGTCGATGAATTTCGATTACGAGAATACACGGGTATAGACATCACTTAAAATAGTTACACAGTAGAGCAAGATGATATTGCACAAACTTTATTTTCTATAAGTTTAAACAGCAATTATGGCATTACCGGGCCCTACAACGGCGTAAAGCGTATAACTAAAATCAGACAGATTTGGTTGCTTAACGTACTAATATTGATGCACATCATAAGCATTTAAAATATACTTTAAAAATTCCACCAAACAGAATTTCTAATATAGGACATATCAATCATTTTCATTATGATATCTATATGCTGGCCAATGTTAGATTGGGATTAAGGTATACCAGAATATTACACATATATTGACATGCTTACATAATGACTTTTCAAGAAAATAATATGCGTTATTCCATAGCGCATCGAAATAGAGTGCGCCGCCAACAGATAATGACACATAAGATATTCGAAGATTAAATAGTTAGAGTACATCAATCAAACACACGCGTCGCAACAATCATCATCAATAAAAAACCTCAAAGTTATTTCTACAAATAGTGCCTAGTCACTAACCTCAGACTGACATTAGTATTCACACCAATCGACCAACTACAGAATCTATGATAAAAATATTATAAGGATCCGATTATGCGTTTAGTTTTCGTCAGTTTTCTCAGCGTTATTTTCATCACGGCATGCGGAGGCAGTGCGACGTCCAGTAATGGAGCGCGCGAAGTGCTTGTCGACGATATAGAACCCTCTAACTTTACCGACTTAGATGACTTAGGTGGGCGAGTGGTGCTTAACCAGAGCTTCACATCACAGCTTACCGGTGTGGCGTATCCGTATCACTTTTACCTTCCGAGTAGTTATGACAATAACACAGATCAAGATTATCAAGTTCTCTATGGTCTAGATGCGCAATGGACTTTTCCGGGATTCGTTCAAGAAATTGACAAAAAAAATCGTCAAATGATCTTTATTGGTATTGAGGAGGGACCGCTCGGAAGTAACAGGCGGCTAATAGATTATATTATACCTGGAGTAGAACTTTACTTTAGTTTCTTCATTCAAGAATTTATGCCTTATATTGAATCAACCTACCGAATTAGCGATTTGGAACGAAGCTTTCAAGGTACATCTGCCGGAGGAAATACCGCAACAGCCGCAATTTTTTTGGACGACGCAATAAACCCGATATTTAAAAGCTATATCATTTACGATGCCGCACTGTGGCATGAGCCTGGATTAATGAATGAACTAATACAGAGGCGTTTTAATATCAACACAGTGTTTGACGCTGACATATACGTCACTACAGCCACGAATTTTGGAAATCACGACGCTGTAGAAAGCTTCTTTGATGAATTTAAATTACGAGAATATACAGGCATTGATTTTCTTGAACTATCCTATCCCGTTACACACGATGAAATTGCACCAGCCTCATTTCCTACAAGCTTAAGTGCAATTTACGGTGCTACGGGTCCCGATAGTGGCACTCAACGCTAAGCAGAAAGCGCTAACAAGCCGTGAAACTAAAGAATACAATGTCTCGCGTAATCTTTAGTTTCATTTAAGGTCCACTCGCCTTTCGCCTTGTCGTCCAAGCTTTCACACCACTTATCGCTACCCACTTCAGCACTACAGGCAACTAGCGATATCACGATAGACAATACACTTAATATCTTAAGTTTTGACATTTCATTTGCCTGCATCGAATTCGAATTAGTCTGTTTTCACGCCTCGAATCGCTCAGTCACCTCAAGCGGCTCCAGTCTTCATTTTAATCATTACTATTATTTGTAATACGTGAAGGTCTTTGCGAACTGCAATAAAGACTCGTAGTTTATATTAATATCGACAGGAAAAACTTGTGATATATGAAAATCGACACAGCGACCATCACGAAATCCATAATAGTTTGCATTAGGCTGAATATAAAGCTTACCTTCGTGCTCAGCTTCAATAAGATAGGTCATTACAGTGAATTTTTCTCCAGCCTGAACCTTTACAGATTTTTTCTGTATAGCGGGGTTCTTTGAGGCTAAGTTCCAATAGTAGTTCATACATGTTTCATTATTGAAACCTTTTCCTTTGCCGGATTCAACAAAGCCCGAAACAACAAAACCAATCTCACTAGAGCCTTCATATTTAAAATCGGTATCCGAAGCTACAGCTTGTTGACGAACCATTTTTGGCGAATCAAACGTGAAGCCCCATGACTCTCCTGGGACAACAACGATGGTTTCGGCTACAGCGACTGAACTAAGACAAACAAAGATAAAACTTACTAAAAAACGCATGATGGCTCCAATTAACATTTCATACACTAAGACCAGTACGGTCAATCCAAAACACATAATAAAGGAATAAGGGAACATTCCAAAGTTAAGGTTCTATTGTTTTCAAAATCACTCGGTGCTTAAGGCTTTCACAGGATTGCTTAAGTGCGCCTTCAACAGGACATTCCAGCTGTAATTCGACTTGCCGTTGCTCGCGCTCGGTTAACGGCCCATACGTTTTACCATAGCGCCAACCATAGCCCCAGCGAAAGGTGCTAGGGAGTAACGGGGTCCCACCCATACGTACACCAGCATGCATTAGGCTCGCCGTTTTCGGTCGTTCTTGTGCGGCCACACAGGACTTCAACACTTCATCTGCTGCTACACGCTCTTGATAACTACCACCACGCCAATATGCGTAGTCATGTGCGATGCAGCAGTGCTGCCATAATTTACGCTGCTCGGAACTACCATCCGGAAAAGCGCTACAACCGTCGGTCGTAAATGGCCTTAATTGAGAGTGCGAACACGCCGACAAACATATAGCCATAAGTGTAGCGCTTAACTTAAAGCTCATTGTGGTTTAGCCACTAATGCCCCCAAACCAGCCATCAGCTTTCCGACTTTTGCAATAACCTCATCGCAACCACTCATGTCGTGACGCGCCTTTAAGTAATTCGCGTCATTATACGCAAGCCAAACACGAGAGCCTTCATCTTCCCAGATTAAGATCTTTTGTGGCAAATCAATCGCAATAGTTGGTGCGCACGTCATAAGCTTTGTGCCGACTTGCGGTTTCCCTAACAGGATGAGCTCGGTAGGTCTTAGTGTAAGTCCAACGGATGAGGCATTCCCACTATGATGCACGCCTTCAAATAGTGTTAAGCCTTTATGCTGAATTGCAGCCTCCAATCGTTGGCGAGTATCAGCAACAGTGTATCCGCTCTCGATGACAACAAGACCTTCTGCAGCACTCACACTGGACATGTAGATGTAACTTAGTACAAGTAGAGGTAACTTTATAAACTTCATAGCTTATCAATCCTGAATTCAACTCGCTAGTGCAATCGGTGGTTCAATTCCAAACAGTACTTGATTCGGAGTGTCAAAGTCCAAACATTTTCTCGGTCGGTCATTTAGTTTGTCCATAATTTTTTGCACATCAGCAT
>JBLIMQ010000238.1:0-4023 GCA_047638775.1 Flavobacteriales bacterium | reverse complement strand
AATAGGGGTTCGAATTCTTTCTTCGTTCACGTCTTAAGTATGCGAATTATATATATTTGCTTAAAACTTACTGTGTATTAAAGGATGAGAGATGAAAAACTATAAAATATTCGGCCTAACGGCCATTCTATGCGCTAGCAGTTTCAGTAGCCAAGCATTTACGGATTCGAAAAATTATCACAATGAAGATACTCATGGGCTTGAGGCTTGTGGAAATAATTTAGTTCTTCCTGATAGTGACGAACCCTCTTTAATCAACGAGGATATTTATTTTATTGGCGCCCCGAGTGGCTGGTCCGCGCAAGAAGACTTTCGGTTTAAGCATAAAGGTGATGGCATTCACCAGGTTCGGGCCAATATGTCGAACGGAACGTGGTATTTTATTACCAACGCCTCCTTCTCCAATTTATTTTATAGCCCCCTAGAGGGTGTTGACGGCGTTCATGTTGACGGTGAGAGCCCTGCGCTGGGTGTTGCAAGATCCGTTAATTGGCAAACTCCACCTAATTTTGGTTCAAGCTTAACGTTATACACGGGCGACGTGTTAATTACCCTTGATGTCGACGAGGGTGCGCAGCAAGGCGATGCTAATGCCGGTACAATTACCTTCGATCTATGTGGAGATATTGACCCCCGACATTATAAAGTTCGAGACGTTAGAAAATCCGTATATGTAGAAACGTTCGCTCCGGCTCTTGGTGCAAACGGCGGTATGTCTCAAGATTCAAATGGTAATCTGTATATAAATGACTACGGTAGATTTACACAAAACGGCGGCACCGGAACTCAGATTTTAAAAGTAACACCAGAAGGAGACTCTACAGTCTTTGCTGAAGGGCTCATTGGTCCTGTTGGAAGCCATATAGATAACCAAGACAACCTCTATGTCTTGAATGACAATAGTGAAGGTAGTGGTGATTTGATAAAAATTACGCCTCAGGGCGAAAAAAGTATCGTCGCATCTATTGATGGGTCTCCAGCAAACGTAACACAAGACAGTAAAGGAGATTTCTATATAGCAAATGCCGCTATGCCTCATATAACCAAAATTCTAGCGAGTGGAGAACAAGAAATATTTGCAAGCCACCCCGGTTTCACCGCAACACTTGGACTTATCTACGACAAACAAAAAGATGTCATTTATGCATCTACATCATTGAGCGGCGATATTTTTAGAATAGACATGGATGGCAACGTATCGATATTTGCCCGTGTACCGTCTACCGTTGGATATATCACAAAACTTGGCGATAATATCTTCGCAACAGGCCTTAATGGTAGTCGTTTGTATAAAATCAATCGGCATGGAAAGGTTACAAGGATTGCAGGAAGTGGGGCACCTCTATCTAATGACGGAGTAAGCTTAGACGCTGATCTTCTGGCACCAAACGGGATTATTGCTGACGAAAAGAATGGAGTTCTCTATATTTCAGAATTTTCCGGAGATAAGAATCTGAGAGCAGTCAAAATTCACACTAAAAACAATCACTAGATTATAGAGGGGCTACACGCCCCTCAATTTTTAAGGGCGCATGCCGAAATTGCACTTTTTGATCGTTCAGGAACAATGAGTCTAAATCGTTTTTGACTTCATTACTAAACCTTGATTTAGGTTAGGCGAGTATTTTCGTCGGCGCTCCCATCAATCCAGAATATTTATTAGATATTTTTGGCGCGTAAGATCGACGACTCTGACTCCTGTGATCTGAGACCTGAGACCTTATTTCGGCAATTCGATATTGTTCTTACCTAGCAAGTAATAAGTAACCCCCAAAGCTAATACAACAAACCCAACTGAAAATATGTGCATAGGTATTACATCGTCAAAGTCGATAATTATAATTTTTCTAGCCATTGCCATTAAAGCTGTCGCGACAACCAGCTTCAAAGGGATAACATCAGTTCTCAAGTACAAAACAATATTTTGAAATATTTCTATTGCTATTAAAACAGCCAAAAATGCTGCAAATGTTTTAAATATATCGGACAAACTGAGCAACATAAACGGTGTTTCTAACAGTTGTTGGTATAGCACGTATACTACATCGGCTACTCCCCAGAAAATAACCATCACCATTAATACGGCCAATATTCTTACTGCAATTTTTATCGCCTTGTGTAGAAACGAGATTAAAGCATCATCGTGTTCCACAGGAAGTTCGTCATGCTTGTTCATTAAAGACCTCACGATATATTTAAGTTTTGCAATCTAACACTGAGCTAATAAGAATTTTTTTATCTAGCATTTTATCGGTAAAATGGCGTATCTACCGAAAAAACAGTAGAGTATAAAACGTCCTATTGAACGTTTTGTTATGATCCACTTCTGGTTGAGTTAACGATATCGCCGTCAATATATTTGAATTTTTTGGGTGGCGGGTCCCTCTTTATCTATTAGTATAGCAGAGCGGCTTAACCAAACATAAGAGTGTATCGCCATCGCAGTCAAAGCACACGCCTTTCAATTATTGAGTGTGGCCACTGCCATCGCGTTTCACCTAAAAGAGTTATGACTGTGTGACCAATGGGTCATACGTGCAGTGCACAAGTTTTTTTAAGTCATAGCTTTTCTCACCCAGACTTGTATTAACACTTACTGCTGTGAAAGTGCTGCGTAATAACAAAAATTAAACCTCCCACGTTAAATGAGAGGTGATCAATGCGCTGCAGAAATTGAATTTCCTCTGCTGCTGTGATTGATTCCAAATCGTTAAAAAACGGGTTTTACATACTTAGGCCGCACTCGCCAAGCAGTTATCGCAAAGGCATTGTAATTCCAATTGCGAGTTCATTAACTTGTAACCCGCCCCAGCCACTTGATGATCCAATTCATCGATAATGCTTTTTGCAATGGCTATTTCTTTAACACTTTGGCATTTCCCACACATTAAAAATTGCGGTATCTCATGTGCATGACTGCATGCAATGTGCGAACAAGCCACGTATTTATTGGCTGAGCTCAATTTATGCACCAATTGCTCGGATTCCAAAAAATCCAAAATTCGGTAGACCGACATTGCAGGCATAGAAGCCTCTGCCGTTTTGTTGTAGGCGTCTGCCACCTCGTAAGCCGATAGCGGTGTGCCGGAGACCAGCAATAACTCTAAAATACGCTTTCGCTTTTCTGTTAAGCGGCCACCAGAGTGCGCACAAATGTGCTGAGCTTTGTCCATGATATTGTTGAGTTGTTGCTTTTTCACAGTTCAATCTCCAGTGTCGTCGTGTTTTTATAGCGCATAAAAACGCCTTACTGAGCATTAGCGAGCCATTGTACATTTAATTTCTCAAAGCCCGAAAAGCATTCAAACAAACGTATTTTAATTGTTGGCGACACTTGACCCTTACAGCGCCACTCATAACTTATAACTTATAAGTATATCTTGATGGATAGCATCATCATACTTGTGGCCATGTTCTTTGCTCTCCCGCTCATGAAGTTCCGTAAGTTCCGTAAAGGGTCTTCCCACATTGACCTTACGAACGTCGAAAAATCGCGTTAATGTCACAATTTGATCGGGCGCTTTAACCATTTCACGTAGATTTTTGACTTGCAGCCATTCGGATTCACTTTGCCGCGTATGCTCAAACCCGAGTAAGTTAGCCGCATGGGGTTCTAATTCCATCATCAGTTGACCTGCCTCGTGCACCGCTGTCAGCTCTCCCAAACCATGTGTATGGGCTCTAGGTTTAGGCTGATGCGCATGACTAATGCGGATAAAGCCAATACCAACAAACTAAGTAAGTTTACTCTAGATGATATTCATTTAAGCATAACGGGCTCCATTAACATATCATAGAACGTTAAAGAAAAGCGCAAGCTTAGCTTGCGCCAATAATTTGAATGTAAGATTAAAACGTTGTATGAAAGCCGACTTTAAAGTTACGCCCTGGCAGGGGTGCCGAGCCTTTTAGGTAGGATGTATGAACCCGCGCCTCTTCGTCGGTCAAGTTGGTTGCGCCAATATAAATATTAGTACTGCCGCCCCAATAAGGTATGGCATAAGCAACGCGCGCATCCACCAA
>JBLIMQ010000237.1:0-4054 GCA_047638775.1 Flavobacteriales bacterium | reverse complement strand
GCTGATGTGCAAAAAATTATGGACAAACTAAATGACCGACCGAGAAAATGTTTGGACTTTGACACTCCGAATCAAGTACTGTTTGGAATTGAACCACCGATTGCACTAGCGAGTTGAATTCAGGAAGGCTTCCAAAGTTAATTCAGCGGTTTACAGAGTTAATTCAAAGGCTTCCAAAGTCAATTCAGAGGCTTCCAAAATTAATTCAGAGGTTTCCAAAGTCAATAGAGTTGCGCAAGTCCAGTAATGTTATCTTCGCCAAAGCCTTTACCTATGGCATCGTGTAAAACACCTAGTGTCGCTTTGCTTATAGGGTTGGCGCTCGCGTGTGAGTCGAAACTTTGCTGTAGGTAGCTGAAATCTTTAGCGACTAAATTGATTGGAAGCATGGCTGCAAAATTATGATTTAGCATGGCCTGACTTGCCATTTTTAATGCGGGACTGCAAACTGGAGTTGTCGAAATGATGGTTAGGGCCTGCTCTAAATCGAGTTCGTTGTTTTTAATTACACCCATTAGTTCGGCGATGCCCGCCAGCTGGATTCCGAGTAGTGCGTTAACGGCGAGTTTTATTGTTGCTGCCGCTTCGTGCGATTCGCAATGATGTACGGCACCGCCCATGCACATGAGTATGGGGCTTAATAGATCAAATTCTTCGTTATTTGCGCCGACGAAAAAGATAAGTTGTCCGGCTTCTGCTTGTGGGCGTGATCCTGCTAACGGTGCTGAGGCCATTTTTTTCGAAAGCTTAGATGCAGTAGCGTTTAATTCACACGCCCACTTTGCGCTAAGCGTTGAGCACTCAATGGCAATCGCTTGTTCGGGCATAGCGTGAAGTGCTCCATCGTTCTCATCGAGCCAAATGCGTTTCGACGCTTCGTCATCTCTTGCCATGGAGATCACAAAGTCCGCATTTGCGACAGCCTCGGCCGGTGTTGTGGTCGCGACAGCGCCTTGTTTCACTATGCGCTCGATGGCGTCTGCACTGCGGTTCCAAACGTGTACAGTATGACCCGCGTGAATGAGTCGCTGGGCCATGCGTGTACCCATCGCTCCAAGTCCTAAAAAGCTTATGTTTGACATGATTAATCTTCCACTATATTTGGTTTGAGTTGTGGTTTGAGTTGTGGTTTGAGCCGTAGCCGTAGCTTGAGGTTTGGCTTTTAGCTGTGTAGCTCTATGTGTGAGGTTTTGTGAGGTTTAAAGTTGGGCGAATTGTTTTTCAACCGCTTTGTGATCTGCCTTCCAAGCGGCGTAAACGTCTTTAGACATCGTGTCTGGAAAGATGTCTTCTTGATCAATTTTAAGCCCTTCGATGATTTCGTGAGCGACATCGGTCGGGGAGGCCTTTGGCATCTCAACGCCGGCGAGCATGTCGGTATCAACGGCACCGGGGAATACGCCGTGCACGTTAATGTTGTCGGGGCTTAAGCTTGCGCGCATAGATAAATGTGCCGACCACGCTGCGGCTTTCGATGCATTGTAGGCGGCCATTCCCGGCATACTTGCAAGTGATAACAAGGTAAGCATATTGATGATGGCGCTATTGCCGTGTGCTTTTAGTGTTGGTCTGAACGCTTTCGCCATCGCTATGGGAGCGAAAAAGTTCACCGAGAAGTTTCGATCTAACTGTTCATTGCTAACGTTAAAGATGTCACCAAAATCTAGAGTGCCAGCATTATTGATCAGTAAATTTACATCTCGGGCTTCTTCCGCGGCACGTTGAATTGATTCGGCGTTCGTTAAGTCGAGCGTCAGTGGGTAGACTTTGTCGGATTGAAAGTCAGGAAGGTTTTCGATCTGACGGCTAGCAGCGTAAACTTTTGATATGCCTTGAGCTAAAAGTTCTTTGACGATGGCCGCACCGATACCTCGGTTGGCGCCAGTAACAAAGGCAATACGGTTTTGAATATTCATTGATAGATCCTATTGTATTTAAAGGGAGTATTTAAAGGGCGTATTGATTGAGTGCTACCCTGGGCCTTTTAGGTCTTCGAGGCTCGGTAGCGTCTGTGACATAGAGTATTGATTCGCCAGACATTGATAAATGGCGATTTATTCAATAGACTCATGTAAAATACGCACGAATGGATATATTGTGGATCTGAATCAATTAAGGTGTTTTGTTGATGTCGCCAATATGGGGAATTTTGCGGCTGTCGCGGTTAAGCGCGATCGAGATCCGAGTATTATTTCGCGAGCCATCTCGGGTTTAGAAAAAGAACTGGGTTTTCAGTTGTTTCGTCGTACCACGCGACGTTTGGCGCTTACAGAATCAGGTGCAAAATACTTACAGCGTATTCTCCCCTTGCTGGATGAATTTAGTGCTGCGCATGACGAGGCTTTGGGCTTGAGTGCTGAGCCCAAAGGGCTAGTTCGGCTTACGGCATCCACCGCTTTTGGTCATACCTGCCTATTGCCTTTAGTTGAGCCCTTTATGCAGTATTACCCGCAATTGCAGCTGGAACTTTTATTAAGCGATAGTGCCTTAGATCTTATCGAAAACGGTATTGATTTAGCGTGTCGATTAACGCCGCACTTCAGCTCTGATATGGTTGGTTATAAATTATTTGATACGCGTTATCGTGTTTGTGCAAGCCCTTCGTATCTTGAGCGTTACGGGGCTCTAAGTAAGCCCGAAGATCTGCTCGATAGGGAGTGCTTAGTTTTTAACTTACCTAAATATCGTTCCAAATGGATATTTAGAGATAAAGCGCAATCGTTCGAGTTGCCGATCAAAAGTAAGTTGATTATATCTAGCGCTTTATCTCTACGCGAAGCTGCTTTACAAGGCTTGGGTCCTTGTTTACTTGCCGACTGGTTGGTGGATAAAGATATTGAGTCTGGTGCGCTATGTGATGTATTTCCTAGTCACCAAGTCAGTGCAAGCGATTTTGAAACAGCTGCGTGGTTGCTTTATCCTTCGCGTCATTATTTGCCGTATAAAACTCGAGTGTTGATTGATTTCTTAAAAGAGAATCTATCAAACTAAAATTTTTGCTGTAGACAGAAAGGTCGTATTGCGTAAATATCTGCGATGGTTTTTTATAAGTGTTTTAAAATAAGCCGCGTATTGAAAGTACATAACACGCGATTTAAATTATTAACGATGATTAACAAAGGCTGTACTTTATATGGGTGATCCCAACACATCAAACCATCACTGGGATTCAGTGACAATGACGACAGATACCGGAGCGTCGACCGAGGTGCTTACGTATGGGGCACACTTATGTTCATGGAAGACTGTAAGCGGCAAAGAGTGGATTTTTCTTTCGAAAGACGCCGTATTTGAAGATGGCAAAGCCATACGTGGTGGAGTGCCTATCATCTTCCCGCAATTTAATGAGTTTGGCCCTGGTGGGCGTCATGGTTTTGCTAGAAATAGTGTATGGGAGCTAACGCAAGAGCCTGCATCAACACCGCAAGGCTTAGAATGTGTTTTCACATTAAAGAGTGATGAGCGGACATTGGTTTTATGGCCGCATGCTTTTGAAGCACGTTTTCGTGTTTTACTTTCTGGCGATAGCCTAGAAATGAGCTTAGAGGTAGATAATACCAGCGACGCTGCGTTCCAATTTACGGTGGCATTACATAGCTACTTTTTAGTTAATGATATTCATCAAGTATCTTTGCTGGGCCTTAAAACATGTGACTTCTGGGATAATGATGGGCGAGACTTCGCGAGCCGCACGCGAGCGGATGACGAGCTTAACGTAATTTCAGTACCGCTGGATCGTGTATATTTTGATAGTGCCAATGAGTTGTCGTTATGTGACGGTGAGCATAAACTGGCGATTACGCATTGTGGGTTTCCGGATGTCGTTGTTTGGAATCCAGGTGAAGCGGGAGCCGCAGCGTTTGCCGATATGGCGAATACGGAATACAAAAATATGCTGTGTGTTGAAGGCGCGGCCGTTGATAAGCTCATTGTTGTCGAGCCTGGTGGCCGCTGGATTGGTAAACAAAGCTTGCGTGAGCTTTCTTAAGCGCTGACATAGGTACACAGATATAGGTACACAGATATAGGTACACAGATATAGGTACTGGTGTTA
>JBLIMQ010000236.1:0-4087 GCA_047638775.1 Flavobacteriales bacterium | reverse complement strand
TTGGCGCAACTTAACTAATTCGGCCAACATTCTAATACGTTGTTCGCCGGTATTTTTTGTATTTTCTGATTTACTGATATTGTCTATTGCATTCAATCTAAGCGCCTCGTAAAAGGCTTGTTCTTCTTGGCTTAGCTCGACGTGAATATTAATCTCTGTGCGCGATGGTAGCTCGGTTAATACTTGGTTTTTCATCCGCCGCAACATAAAGGGTTGAATTAAGGTTTTTAAACCTAAGCTTGCTTTGCGCGCGGCAAGTTTATCCTCTTTAGCATTTTCGATGGGTAAGGCGTAGCGCTGCCCAAATCGTTTCAAGCTACCGAGCAGACCTGGGTTTACAAAACGAAATAAGCTCCACAGCTCGGTTAGATTGTTTTCGATGGGTGTGCCGGTGGTGATAATTTTAAAATCGCCCTTTAGTGCGCAGGCAGCTTGGGTGCGTTTGGCCAAGGGATTTTTTAGGGCTTGCGCTTCATCCGCCACTATCGTGTGCCAATTAACCTTGGCGAGTAATTCACTTTCACGCTGCAATAATCCATAACTAATAATGACACAGTCAAAAGCACCAACTTTTGACAATAAATTGTCCCGCTGCGCTGTAGTAGTTGAGTCGGAAAATAATTTCATGTTTAACGTAGGTGCAAATTTTAGCGCCTCTTGCTGCCAATTAAAGCATACAGATGTTGGCGCTATGACCAAACATGGGCCATTGCTTGCGCGCGCTAATAATATCGCTAGTGCTTGCAGGGTTTTACCTAAACCCATGTCGTCGGCCAAACATGCGCCTGCACCCCAGTGGGCTAGGCGACACATCCAATCATAACCGACCTGCTGATAATCGCGTAAGTCCGCCTGCAACGTAGCGGGTACTGCAGGCTCAATCTCATTGGATTCACGCATTTTTGTACTTTGCTGCTCCCATGCATGCAGTGTTTTCAAGCGCATCCCCGTGGTAGCCTCGGCTACGTGCAGGCTGGCTAGCGCGTGAAACTTACCTTGATCAGTAACGTGATTTAATTGCTCAAGTCTCTGTCGTAAATCTTGCGACAGCGCCAGTACTTGCCCGGAATCTAGTTGCACAAATCGCCCATTGCTACCGGATACTAATTCGAGTAGCTTTCTTAGTTCGATAACGTGGTCTTCATCGACAACAAGTTCCCCAGATAAATCAAACCATTCAGTTTTTTTGCCGACTGATAGTTCTAAATGCTGACCTTCAAGTGGCTTAGTTAGTCTGAGTTTTTTCCCCTTTGGCCAGCGTAAACGCAAGGCCAAGGGTGACGGATCTTGATTCACGACATACTCTAACTTTTCGAGTGCATCAAGCGCATCTTGTAAATCATCAATGGTGAGGGTGTTGTCTTTCATGGCCAAAAAATGTGAGCAATGCGTATCGAGCAAATCCAATAACACGCTCTCTTGCATTAGATCCCGCTGGGTAGCTACGCGCTTGCCGTCAAGTTCGCTGGTTAGACTTGCGTTACCGACGGAAGGTTTAAACGCCGGGCCTTTATCGCCAAAGGGCATTACTAAGCAGGTGAATTCCAGTCCAGAATGACTGGGTTGAATATTTATGACTAGGTGCTTATCACACGCGACAGTTTCGAGACCGGTGTCGAGTTCGTCAATATCTGATTGAATGTTCAGCAAAGGTGCAATAGCCGATACGCTTTCCAGTACTTTGTTTTTTGCGTGTAGAGGGATCATTAATCCACCTTCACCAACAATTTCAGCTACCTCCATGTGTGACGGAGTGAATACTGTAAAAGTGTAGCGCTCTGGGCTTGTCTCTTTTATGGAGTATGTTTCGTTTTTTTCGTCGGCCTCAAGATGTTGTGGGAGGTCGGCAATGCTTAAAAGTAACTCTTCACCCTGCTGACGAATCAGTAACTCGGGTTCTTTTTGAATAAACTCAATTGGTGCTGTCAAGTCACCGAATAAAAATACGTTATCCAAATCCTTGGCTGCGACTAATGCATTCATGCCTTCTAATTCATATTCGGTGGAACGATAGCGGCCCCAGCCTTGGTACGACACGATAGCGCCGCACATTTTTTTATCGGCTTCTGTTAAGTAGGTGAATGAGGCAGTCTCTTCGACTAAACGCTTTAACGCCACAGGCCGGCCTTTGCTCCAGTTTTTGCTTGTTTGCTTCTGTTCGCGTGCTTTGAACGTTACATAATTAGGCCCGAACTCTGCCTCCCATATAAGGCGTATGGGTTTGTTTGATATTTTTTTAGGTTCTGCTGCGCTGGCTGATTTCGGGTTTAAAGCGATGAGCCTTTCGAGGGCGATATCCCACCCAGCTTTGGGGCTGATAAGTGAAGGAAAGTTCACCATTGTTTTTGAGTACGTAGTTGCAGGTGCAGTTGCAGGTGCAGTTGCGGGTGTCGTTGCAAGCTCTTTCCCCGAGCGGCTGTCCGAGCTATCGTCCAATGTGCCAAGCTGTGTGCATATATTTGCATACAGCGCAAAGCCTATACAGCTAAAAAAATTATCACACTGTGTTATTAGCTTCTGTTTTTTTTTATTTAATTTACGACCACACCAAACGTCACCGAGCAAGTCAATCAAGAGGACTTGATGAACACAAAGTTGATCGGAGAATGTTAATTGACGGTATCTATCGGATTTAAGCTCCCGATTCTCGCCTGAAGACAAGCTAGAAGTGATTGCCATTATTGATCTGCAAAGATACGTGAATTCAAATGTCGTCTTTTTGTTGTCGAATTCGAAGTTCAGTTGCTCTAATACTCGGCTATAAAGACTCGCGCTGTGCTGGCTTGCCAATACTAACAAACAGAATTTATAGAAGATCCCTAATTGCCCACCCAGGTATTGATTTTTGCGCCGAGAATATTTATTTTTGGCAATGATTGCCTGCTCAAAGAGTTCTAGTGATTGATCAAAGTTACCCTGTAAAAAATTGTACGATGCATTCAGCTGCAAACCGTAACAGCTTTTATCTTCAGCACTGCAAACCTTGTTAAAGTCATCCAGTCGAAGATGATACAAATAGCTCTCTGCCAATAGTTGTTTTAAGACGAAGTTACTTGGATTGTGCTCACAAACACTTTCTAGTAGTCCCAGAGCATAACCGTCCGCCAAACCTTTTTTTCGTCGTAAATCAAACCAAATTACAAAACTGTAATATTGTACTGCATCCGGCAAAGCCAAAAAACGCTGCAAATCAAAAGGAATAAAACACAGTGGGATTAAAAAATAGTTAAGGCTTACGTCTACCAATTGTGGATTCTTGTCGGTAAATACTAGTTGTTCAAGTTCCTTATAGTCCTTAAAAAAATAACAATCTCTTGCAATACGCTCGTGATCTAGCACACCTTGCTCCCACTCGTATTTACTGCGTGCTGGAGTTGACTTTCCCACCATACCAATAAGTTTCTGGTAGGTTTGGTCGGCAATAGAATCTTCAATAAGGCGATTAGCGAGAAGGATATTGAGCGTGACACCGTCTTTGTTATGAAATATCAACTCTTTGCTAAGTAATATTTCTTTGTGTTCATAGTCTAAGGCCTTAATTGAAGATACTTCTGCAAAAATATCGGAATTCTTTACCGAAATCAGAAGCTTGTTCAACTTACCCATCCCGATGGGCTTATAAACAGCCGCGAGTATTTTTAGCACGGTTTGTTCGTAGGCGTCACACGATAAATAGACTTGGTATAGCGCGTCTATTTGACGAGCTGTGTTGGCCGTGATCTCAATAGAATTTCGGATGATTTAAGTACCCGCTAAGGCGTATCGCCGTGGATGATGGTTATACAAAAAAAAGGTCTACAATTTAACAATAAAGGCACGTATAAACAAGGTATAGCGTATTATCACCGTACTTAGGAGAGACGCTATAAGCGGATCATTTTTCGAGGACCAATTTTCGAGGACAGCCACTCGTAAAAGTAGCCGAAGATTCTATTTATATCAGCTGGTTACGGAGTTTGTGATGCGTGGTGTCCTAGCATTATTTTAGGCGGTTAGGTACGGATCTTAATGGAGACGCGAAATAAGCAAAACCATTTCATTTTTTAGACACCAGATATATGTCAGCGCTACCGCCATTTTAAAAACA
>JBLIMQ010000235.1:0-4144 GCA_047638775.1 Flavobacteriales bacterium | reverse complement strand
CATCATTCCCAACTTCGGCAATATGCAGCCAAGCCAAGGCGATTAAGCTATCAAAGAACCACTGCGCTTCGGTATTGGCTTCAAGCTGCGATAGGCGCCACATAAAGGCCTCGCGTGACGACGTATCGCCTGTAAGTGCAGGGCCATTCGCCGCTGGGGGGCGAATCCAATAGTTTCCGCCTTGGTAGCTGTCGTTAACATAACGTAACACGCCAAAGGGACGCTTCAAGGTTTCTACATACAACATAATTTGACGCTTTTCAGCCAACGTTAAACCCTGTAATGGCGAAGGCGTTAGCAAATGTAACAATGCGGCGTCGGCTCTTCTGTAATGCACATCTTCAGCAGAATAATCTGGAGACTCGCCACCCAACTGCAATTGACTGCGCACCGTGCTTAAACCGGCGTCAATGGCTTGGCGTAGCGCTTTCTTAGACCAGCTTTTCTTAAGCTCTTTAGGCGCATCGGCCAGTGCTGTTCTTAGTAATTTTTTCACAGGGCTGGAAGAATCATAGAGCAGCCCTTGCCACACCTGCAAAGAGCGCGTTGCCAAACCGATACTCGAAGAATTCTTACGCGAAATCTCTTCCCAAGCACCTGCGTCTTCAAATTCAGTAAAGTTGATTTTATTTAGAAACAAGGGGTACTTTAACAATACAGCCAAACGTTGCTCGGTCAATTCGCTCCCACTCAGAAAACCCTCGTGAAGCGCCTCACCAAGAGCGGTAAAAAATAAACCATGCGCATCGATTTGACCATGCGCCCAAACCTGAGGTTTGCCATTTTCGTAAACATCGCGCAATTCTTCTGAAGCGCCATCAAAACGAATATGCGGCAAATTCATTGCGTCTTCGGCCAATTCAGGTTGCGCTATTATTTGATCGAAACGCTGTTGCTGTGGTGCGGTTGCGTAGTAATCCCACATGGCGAGAAGCAAGGTCTTGGCATCCCCTTCGCGCACAGTTTTCGCTTTTAAGGCGTAATATACCCAAATATTATCTCTTACCCATATGGCGTCGTAATTCGTATCATCTTTCTCGCCCTCTTCAGCTCGCGTCGCTGCCGGCGCAAAACCTCTTGGGTTGAGTCCAATACTCAAGTAAGGCGCCAATACTGCTTGAATAGTCTTTGCACTGGCCGAATTAAGCGGCGCTTTAACCCATGGCTCAACTCGGGCATTAAACACCGCTATAAACTCTCCCTCTGGCGATAACACCATACTATAAGGCTTATGGTTAGCCACATACTGCTCGACGGCCAGTTTAGCCTGCGCTTTTGCCGCTTCATTGCTGTCGGCATTGGCGTTATTAACCAGCACAACTGCACTCAGAGCAATACCCAGGACAAGTGATGTCAACATTTTGAAATGAATTATGCACATATTATTAGAGTTCCTAATGCTAGGGAATAAGGCTTTTCCCCAAAGCGAATTAGCTGATTATACCAAAGGATCACGACTTCCTAACCAACAATAGTAGCCACAACAATCGTATTCATAGCGAAGTATGTAAGAAAAGTTCAAACGTGAAACCCTAATGATTCCTGTCGATATACGATAAATGGCCTAATGAATACCCCCGCAACCCGAACTACAACGTACATAGCTTCAAAATTTCTTCGAAACACACTCGATTATTGGGTTATCCGTCGCTCTCTTGCCGATAACGCCATTCGTGACCTAGCTGTGGCCAAGACCTAATCAACCATTTACCTTGCTACCCATTTAATCATTCACTTTCTACCCATTGAACTATTTGACTGACATGCCAAAACGGTGAATATAGAATAGCGAACAACAAGTACGACGGATCGCCCGAAAAAGGAAAACCCGCAGTGGTCGTTTCGGCACTGGTCAGCAGCGCGCCTACTCTCGTGTATTTTGGTCAAGAAGTTGGAGAGCGAGGAGAGCTCGACTCTGGATACGATACGCCAGGCAGAACGAGTATTTTTGATTACACCGGTGTACCGGCCCACCAGAGCTGGATGAATAATGGGAGGCTTGATGGAGGAAAGTTGTCTTCGAATGAAAAATCGCTAATCGAATTTTATCGTCGGCTCTTAAACCTTTCCAAAAACCACACAGCATTAGGCGGAAACCACGACAACATTCACGCCTACGATTCAATACATTAAAATAACTACAGATAACTACAGATAACTACAGTGAAAGTTTATTCTCGCTTATTCGAAGCAACGAAAAATTAACAGACAAAAAACTCGCAGTGATTGGTGATTTTTCGAACGACAAAATGAAACATTCTTACATCAGGATACCCAAATAAATAGTTAAAAAATGGAATTCACCTAAAAGTGACTACCCGATGAAAGAGATACTAGGTACGAGTCCACGAGTATTTTCGCTAACTATAACCAACGGTGAGGATGAAATTAAAATAGACATTGACTCGCATGAACCTTTCGCACTTGAATTCTAGTGATGTAAACGAAGACATACGTTTACTTCGGCAAAGTTCGTGACGTAAACTAGAGTATAAATATCCTGCACGTCCATCAAAATGTGTTTTTCCCTTAGGCAGGAATTAGATCGACGCTACAGTTCGAACTAAACTTCAAGCGATAACAAGGCAAAGTAACAGGTTCAATCGCGCCTCATAAAAGGAAACTATTGTCCCAAAATCTACCTCACCCATCAGCACAGAAACGGGTGAGGGGCAAGATGAGGTGAGAAGCAATAAATGCCATGCCATCTAGGGCGCTAAAGTCAGTAATCGAATGGAGCTAGGTGCAAGCGCGCTGCTGGTGCGTTATCTTCACTTACAAGTATGTACAGCCCCCCATTCGGGCCAAACTCAATATCGTTAGGCTGTTTGATAGACGCAGACGCTATATCACCGTCCGCGTTCTTAAGCGCCCCATCACCAGCTAGTAGCTCTGTAGTGCCGTTAGGCCTACTCGATAGATTTGATTTGCCTTGAAAGCGGCCACATAGAGCTCCCCCTTATAAAAACTCAAGTGACCATTCCCACCTCCAGGCACCGAAGCCAATATACTGACTTCACCCGTCGTTGATACCATCAATACATTCCCATTAGAGAAATTGACCGTATAGATGACACCAGTTTGATCATTTATCGTAATGCCATTAGCGCATTGAAATAAAGAACTGCTGGCATAGGTGCTAACAAGACCATCGGGTGTTACTCGAGAAATTGTACCGTTGCCACTATTATTGACAAAGGCATGGTCGCTAGCATCTAGGACAACACCGACGGGATTCGATAAACCACTAGCGATAAGTATAGATTCGCCGTCAGGTGATATCTTGTATAGTCACTACTTTAGCTCGTATATGAAGTGCATATAACTAACACCTGAGCCCTGTATGATTTGAGTTATACAGAATTAATGGGTTAGTAGAATATTGATCTACATTTAATGCAACCCTACCAATAGCCTTAGCCTTAGCCTTAGCCTTAGCCTTAGCCTTAGCCTTAACCTTAACAATAGCGCGTTATGAAGCCGACTCATGCTTACCTAGATTTAGTTCACATTATAGCTTTCTATATATTTCTGAATTTATCTCACGTCAACTTTAGAAAACTAGTCAAATATAATCTGACTGATTTGGAAAATCACATTCAAGGAGAATTAATATTTAACTATTGGTTAGCTGACACACTTACTTTTAAACTTTTAAACTTTTAAACTTTTAAACTCGTGCTTGCAACTTAGATTACATCAGATGGAAATCGCGCTAAGTAAAACTTATGTAAATTCCACCTACGCCACTTGCATTTACAATATAACTACTGATCTTACGTTTTATTTGATTCGATGCAAACACGTAAAAGGCTGACAGCAACGACATGTTTTACGATAGACAGCGTAGGGATAAAAAATTATATAATAATATTTCTCTGCGATATTTTTTTTATATTCTCCTAACTCCATCTCTTCATCAATACATCAATACATCAATAAAATTTATCACGCTAGAAAAAACTGCGTTAGGTAAAATCAATGTAAATCATATCCGTACCACTTGTAAGCGCTACCATTCTGAAGTTATGCTCCTCTTGCTTTATAAATGCGCAAACATAAAGCCAGAATCAAAAGATTGATACGAGACCAACATACCTTCAATTCTATATTCTATAACTAACAACATTGACTCCTCAAGAAA
>JBLIMQ010000234.1:0-4168 GCA_047638775.1 Flavobacteriales bacterium | reverse complement strand
TTATTTAGTTCCTTGAACTCTTTCTCACTCAGGGAAATATCTTTCGCTACTCTCATATTTTTACCCGCATTTATATCACGTTAAATACGTGAACGCTGGTATTATAATGACCCTCCAGATAATATGCGCGCAATTTAGGACACTACACTAGATGCCTACTTGCAGTTACTGCTTGAAAACGACCTGCTCGAAGACGGTGAAAGTGAAAAGTTAAAAGTCACTGCCTTCAAAATGCCCCAGGAAGATCGTCAACGAGTACGCATGCTGTTAGACAGAAATGAATATAAACGTCGACAAGCGGCGCCAGTTATCCGAGTAAATCGTCGCTCATTTGGTGCGGATAGACAAATCCCATTAACGGCGAGAATCACGGAAGTTGGGTAACAAAACAAAGAATAATCGAATGCGATTAAATAGCGTAAATGCACACATCTGAATTAGGAGATCAGCAATGAAAAACCCACTTAAAATTGGTTTGGATATACACGGCGTCATCGATACATTCCCGCTTAAATTCAAGCTCCTCGCCGCAGCGTTAATAAAGGATGGATGCGAAGTTCATATCGTTACGGGCTTAAAAAAGGAACCATCGATTGACAAACTATTAGAAGACGCTGGCATTCGGTTTACACACTACTTTTCAATTGTTACCCACCTGCAAGAGAATGGGGTTAAGGTTGAATGGCGCGATGGTTTACCTTATGCCGATGAAGAACGCTGGAACCTAGCAAAAAGTGAGTACTGCAAAGCACAGGGTATCGATTTTATGTATGATGATTCGCCAACATATTTAAGTACGTTTAATGATATCAATACGACTTATTTACACGTGATCAACACGGATAGAAAGGTTTACGTAACGCGTTAGAATTAAACGATATTTAACACATACATTCCAGATCACTCGAAGTACATATAACGGATCACTGCAATTTAAAGTGTACTGAATGCTGCTCTCTACACCCTTATTGCCAGAACGCTTTGTAGATCCCAAAGAAATGAAACGGGACCTCAAGTTTATTATGTCAGCTATATATCCAATCTACATTAAAATTGTCGGTGGGGAGCTCTTACTACAGCCGAACATAATGGAATTCTTGAAAATAGTAACGCCCATGGCCAAAACTCTATCCGTAACGACAAACACGGTATTACTTGAAAGAATGACAGGTGAGTTTTGGGAATTAATTGATGCTATTACAATCTCAATTTACCTAAATTTTAAAACTAAGCTAATGGGCGGCTTAATACGATAAAGTGGACTGCAACATAGTGATCAAACAATAGTAAGTATCTTAAACTAACAATCCACGGGTATTCTGACCAGGGCTTTCGTTCATCTTCAGTGGGTTGTAAAACCAATGACTCTGCCCCCACTAAAACTGAAGATATCGCTATCTAAAATTTACGATTTTTCTAATCGCGTGTATCCTTACTGAAATTTTTTGATGGATTTTGATTTATTTTTGCAACTTATTTTTTGCAATAAGGGCCGTTGGTTGAAAAAGGTTGATTGTATTCTAAGTTCCGGAACGAAGAGACTAGCTGAAAATCATCGCCTGAGCGAGTTTGCGCCGTTACCGAGCACCGATTTTCCTCTCGAAGATAGAAAATGACATATTTTGTGTTTAGCTCCGGTATAAATTCAAAAGTAACAGCACAATATCCGTAGTGACCAATCTGTGCGACCAAAAACGATGTTAGTTCACCTGAATTGACATTTATATTTTCAAAGACAAGACCACTACCACTTTCGACATACACGTCGTCTGCGATTAACTTTGGGGATGTACAATTGCTTTCTTCAAACAGCTCCATCGAAAACCCTCCAAAGTCATCACTTTGCACAAATAAACCTATACTCGACAAACCTTCTCCGGTTGGCTCTACATAGGCAGGAATATTGCTACACCCCAAGAAGAATAAGCAAAGGGACACTAAAACTAGCCAGTTTTTCCATATTTTTCTCTGCTATGTTTATACGCTATGAATTCTGACGTCCGTATTTGTTACGGACAATTGTGGATACCTGCTTTTTTAAGCCAAAATAATTGGCCGTCAATAGTAAGCGCTTGTTAAGTGTATAGTAAATAAAACAATTCCACTACATATAGGCGCAAAAACGACACTTCAGTTAGACATGCTATTTCGTACTTTCAATTTTATCTATAACCTTTTTAAGATTCTTACTCATATTTTTAATTTTCTCTTCTTCTTCCGTCCATTGATAGCTATATTCAGAAAAATTAGTCTCACACTTTTCACCTACCAGGATAAGAACGGGTTTTCTATAAATCGATTTCTTCATAAGCCCCTTTCTGGTCGACAAATCATACCTATCCGCCTCAACTATAGTCTTAATCGTCATGCTCTCAACAGCACGCTTAACACGCTTTTTATCCATCTTGTAAAACAGATTCATATACATAAATTTACGTTGTAAATATTTTGTTCTATTTTCTGATTTTACGAGATAGTACTCCGCCGTTTCCTCATATTCTTTACTAGACTCTTTTAATTCGGCTTTCCTTATATTTTCAATCTGCATGCTTACCGCGAAGCAAAATGCCCATTCATTCGTAAGCTGATCGACTGCTGTTTGTCTTGATATTTTATCCGTCTCTATTTGAATATAATTCCGGACAAACATCTCCAAAGGATATCTACTATTAAATATATCATCGATGTATTTTAATTTTTTCTCCTTATTATCAGAGTACACATCATCCATCAATAACATACTGATTAAGACAATAAAAACGTATTTCATATCTGCTTATTCTCGTTTTTCGTTGAGCAACCCATGCAGGGACACTCACCAACTCATGCAGGGACACTCACTTATTGATTGACATCATAACGAACCGCAACTAGTATAAATACTGTACATACGAACAGAAATGGAATTCATGTGACAACACCTCGCACCCAACAAATATCACTTTCAGACACACCCTACTACCACATCATGTCGCGCTGCGTTCGACGCTCTGTTCTGTGTGGAACAGATGATCGTACCGGCCAGTGCTTTGAGCACCGCCGCCAATGGATAGAAGATCGTATTCGTCTACTCGCTAGCGTTTTCTCAATCGAAATCTGTAGTTATGCTGTACTTAGCAACCACTATCACATTGTGTTAAAAATCGACCCTGAGCTCCCTAAAGACTGGAGTTTTGACGAAGTTATTCAACGCTGGCTGTGTATTCACAAAGGCCCTTTCTTGATTCATAAATACCTAAAAGGCGAAGTCATCGACAAAGCCGAAATGACCGTAGTGACAAAGCTTGTTGAAGACTGGCGCATACGCCTATCTAGCATAAGTGAATTTATGCAGCGGCTCAATCAAGTAATATCACGACAAGCAAACAATGAAGAAAACTGCACTGGAAGATTCTGGGAGGGACGATACAAGTCACAACCCTTGCTCACTGAAGAAGCGCTGCTGACAGCTATGGCCTACGTCGACTTAAACCCTGTTCGCGCGACTATGGCTAAAACCCCAGAAGCATCAAAACATACCAGTATTAAAGAACGGATTAGACCGACATTCAATATCGAAAAAGCGCTGATAAATAATCCCGACTTTAACTCGTACTATCTACAGCGTTTTCCTATTAAGCCACTATCTCCTTTTGAAGGAAGTATCAAACAGAGTAATCAAGATGGCGTGCTATTCGACTTTAACGATTACCTCACCTTAGTGGATACTACCGGTAGAATTCAACGCCAAGACAAACGCGGATCCATCTCCAATAACTTCTTACCTATTTTAGAACGGCTTGGAATTGAATCGAACGAGTGGATTGAGAACACTCAAAAGTTCGAAGAGATTTTCTATAGTAAGTTCTATTACCAAAGAAACGAACGCAATACTGCTTAGCAAGCCCACTAGACATATTTTTAGCGGCCGGATGATCAATCTAGAGTTCGTCACGTCCGCGATTCGGAATATTGAACAATTTATATGCCACTCCATATTTTTCTAAATTTAAAATGAACCTTCAATTCTTAACGATAGTTTATTAGCGTAAAAGTCGAGGTTTTTTTAGAGATCGCCGTAAAGAGGTAACTCAGTATTATAAAACACTTCATCCCTCCTCCGGCACAGATCCGTACGTGCGCGTTTAACGCATACGGCTCCTGTAATATGTCAAACACTCAGCCGCTG
>JBLIMQ010000233.1:0-4191 GCA_047638775.1 Flavobacteriales bacterium | reverse complement strand
AATCTAAATATTTTGGGGGTTTAGTTTTTTGTTAGTTTTAACTTAGGTTACTAGTTGTTTGGGGAAACACTAGAACTACAAAAAACCCGCTTGGAAAAATCGAGGCGGGAGTTGTTGTATTCATTGAAAGTGATTAACCATCAGGTCGGGCTAACGAAGCAGAATTACCTTCGCCGGACGATAAGGTGCACTGAATCCAGCGACTACGCCGCCAGTGCTCAGAGCGTCATCTATGATGATAAAGTTCTTAGCCGGGGCCGTGCGAGGTTTACATCCCGTATACCCTATTGTGTTACCTGCACCTATTGTGACGGTTCCTGTAATTGTAAATATACCACCACAAGTCTCGCCAATACCTTTAAGATAAGTGCCTCCTCCAGTAATGGCAGAGGTACCAGCAAAAGTAGTACCCATGATAGCCGAGCCAGCACCTACTGATAGATAGCCTGCTGTATTCCAGATAATTCGACTATCAGGATGTACATTTGTCGCCACTATTGTCGTATCTGCACCAAAGGTGATACTGTTATTTATATTGAAAACCCAAAAGACAGGTATCGAGTTGTCTACGCCATCCAGTGTAATAACTAATCCCGCTGTAGTTGTCATCGATAATGCCGAATAAACACCCGGTGTAAACGTGGTATTTACGTTTAATGTAGTAGCAAGCTCATTAGCGCTAGGCACAGGCATATTGTTAAGCGCTAATCTCACACGACTAAGAGCTGCAACCTTATTAACTATTGGAGCTTTGCCGTTTATTTTAGGGATCTCATTAGCACTGAACGTATGGAATGCGTATTGGTCACCATGAATATTAGTATTAGCCACAGGAGCTGTAATAGTGCTCCCAGCCCAAGCATTGTGCTGGATGCTTGCAAGTGCGCCAAGCACTATAGAAGCACTTTTAGCAGCAGCGCTTCCACCTATATGTGAAAGTGCGCCCATATTAAGGGTACTACCGGCCCAAACATCACGACTAATCTCTACGCCCGCACCAAGATTTATAGGGGAAGAAGCTCCAGATCTAACGTTACCAGTGATCACCGATTGACCTCCGACAACTATAGTAGCTCCGGAAGTAACATCTCCGCCTACCATAATATTACCACTCGTTATAGTTGCACCGATCGTTGCAGCGTCTCCGGTTGTAAAATTACCACCTACCATGGCGTCTGCTTCGATCGTTCCTGCATCACGGGCCGTGACATTACCATCAACTATTGCAACCGCACCTACTGTTAAAGCAGTTCCAGCCTGAGCGTCTCCACGGACTATAGAGTTAGCACCGATCGTCAAGGCAGCGGCCGACTGAAGACTGCCACCTACTGTTGAAACCGCGCCTACTACAATGGCAGCACCAGAATATACAGACTTGCTACTTAAAGATGAATCCAGCAACGGCTCGGAAGCCTGCGCAACAGACACAAGAGAAAGTATCGGGATCATGAGGAGGTTTTTTGTAAATTTCATAATTTAATCCTATAAAAATTAAAATGAACTTAGTCTATTTCTTAACAAGTTCACTGATTTAAATTTTAATATCATACACATCCTTTGTATAATAAAGTGCCAAACCCTGCTAAAGAGGATCGGGACACCTTCATTTCGAAATGTGTTATTCGTACTCACTCCAGACTGACCAAAGCGTTATGAATTTTTGAACCTTATCATTAAGACTACTTAAACTACTACTGCCCACCGCTGAAATATGTGAATATATCCACCTATTACACAGGGACTAGGGAAATCTCTCGAGCATACTTTATGTGCAAGAGGAATCATCTCATCTAAATAGGGCTGCGATATTACAGCTCAAATTTTTGGAAGTCAACAACCCCGTAGCAAGCTTTCTCGTAACCTCGAATCTGCTTCGCAGAAAGGGGTATGTTTAATTAGTCAGAAAATAAAACCCTACGCAGCAAGCTGCGGGGAATTAAACCCACAGAGATTAAAGGTTTAGAAATCCCTTTACCACCACTCCCAGAACAACACAAAATAGCCCAAATACTCACCTCTGTTGACGAAGTGATTGAAAAAACACAGGCACAAATTGATAAGTTAAAAGACCTGCAAACCGGTATGATGCAGGAGTTACTGACCAAAGGCATCGGGCACACTGAATTCAAAGACTCGACTGTCGGGATGATTCCTGCCGAGTGGAAGATTGTTCCAATTTCAGAATTATGTTCAGATGTTGTTGATTGCATGAATAAAACGGCACAGGTTGTTGACTATAAAACACCTTTCAAGATGATACGAACTACGAATGTTAGGCATGGTCGTGTCGATACTGAAAATGTGCGTTATGTGGCTCAGGAAACATACGAAACGTGGACTCGACGTATGCGTCCTGAAAACGGAGATTTAATTTTCACCCGAGAAGCTCCTGTTGGTGAATGTGGTGTATTAGAAGATTCTCGTGGAGTGTTTCTTGGTCAACGCACAATGATGTACCGTGCGAATGAACAATTAACTTCTTTAAGGTTCTTAATGTATTCATTAATGAGTAATTACGGTAAACAGCAACTTGATGATTTTAGTGGTGGAAGTACTGTTGCTCATATGAGAGTTCCTGATTGCAACAAGATCCTTATTAAAACTCCGCCAATTGAAGAGAAAAATAAAATTGTAAACTCGATAAACAGTATTGATGTTTCAATCCAGAAGAAAGAAAGCAAGCTCGAAAAGATAATAAACACTAAAAAAGCCCTTATGCAAGACTTACTCACCGGCAAAGTACGCGTTAACACAGCACAAGCTACGTCGAAGGTCGCGATGGTCTAGTTATCGCCCCTGCGCTTTGCTATGGCGTTATACCTTCATGATGTTAGCTCATCAGCGTAAGTCAGGTAAGCAAGTAATTATAATAACCAAGGAACAAACATAAGCATGGACGCTTCGAACGTTAATCAAACTAAGCAAATTAAGTCAGCTGAGCAAGCTAATACAACTAATCAAAGCAATACGGCACTAAATAAGTTCCATGAAGCGCTCATACAGAGTGCCGACGCCAACAAAAAAATCAAAATTAACACATATAAGTCACCGTCATTTTACCTATCACCTATAGATAATATCTTTGAGTTTTTAGGCTTTCCTTTAACACAAAAAAAGTTGATTGATTTTATAGAGACAGCTTACGAATCGCCTTTAAAGGTATCACGCACAAGCCGATATGAGTTTTTTAACAAGGGAGTCTCCCTTAAAACGGTTAGTAAAATAGTTGTTTGGTTTAAAAAGCTACCAATACCTTTAGAACAACTTTTTAAATAATAGGTTGATGGTAAAGCTAAGGCGTAGTCATAAAACGGGGTCTAATGCTGGCGATTGGCTTTCTTTTATAGAAGGTTTTGAGTTCGAAACTGATGAACATCTATTAGCGACATTGCTTGGCTTTATCGAGTATAGATGTAATACCGAGATGAATTTAAAGTTGGATGCTAGACAAAAGGTCGAAGTTGGCGAATTAAAGCAAAATGACCTTAATGTTTGGCGACATATGCAACCATTATGGGTTAATAGTCCCGGTTTTACGCAGGACATAATTGATAACTTTGAACAAAAACTTAAACTTGATAGCCAGCAAAAGTCATTATCAGAGCCGCAGTTGTTAGCATATATTGAGAGCTACTGTTACCTGTACTTTGATTTCTATTTAGAAGTCATTACCCATTACGAAGTTGGCTGCCGCTTCTATTTCAACGAAGACCAAGAAAAAAAGAAAACGGATCTTGGTATCATCACGAAAGCAATTCTTTCCTACGCAGCTGATGATGAGGTTAAAACTTGTTTTGGTGGCATGCTAAAAGAACTTAAAGATGTCGGTACAGAGCTTGTCGGTAAAACAAGTTATCGAAAGTTAGCAAGTTTTATAGAAATAGAGGAAGATAAATCAATTGCTTGTGACGAGTCGCTAGCAGACAAACAGTATGGTCAACTCAAAGACTGGCGGAATGGCAAGAGCCTACCAAACAATGCAAAGTTAATCACCTTTTTACAAAGCTTTGATGAATATATAGATTCGGACAGCGGCTTTATTACTTTTGTTATGTGTCGAATAATAATGGGCGTCGACAAACTTGTTAATGAGTTTTTAGTTCAAAGCAAGCGTGAAAATTGTAATCAAGCTGATGTGGAAGTGATCATTAAAAATGTATTAGCGGCTATACCTGAGTACTACAAAGCTAA
>JBLIMQ010000232.1:0-4207 GCA_047638775.1 Flavobacteriales bacterium | reverse complement strand
GCGCGAAACAATAGGGTAATACGGAGTATCTTCAACTGCGACGAGCTGTTTTCTAGGTAGGGTCATCGTAATTTCCTTTAACGATTGAGGGATATCCTTTCTGCCTTGATATTTGATGCTAAGTGGGTAATGGTATATTGTCAATTGAAGAGTGCCTGTCCTTTATGCTTTGAGGAGACGCAAAAAAGGCGCCAAATTCACTCCGCAGTTTATGCGGGCGTTAGCAGTCGCCAAAAATGGAAGTTATGACCGATTTATACGAAATTAGAGCAAACTACGACCGAGATACAATTGTAATGTATCAGGCCTATTCGGATGCTATCGCTGATCCAGCGATTCGGGATCAAAAGTTTCAAGCACCCTTTTCATTTACTCGCATGACTTGGATTAAGCCTTCTTTTTTCTGGTTAATGCATAGAAGTAACTGGGGGAAAAAGCCGAATCAAACTAGAATTTTAGCGGTGCATATTAAACGTTCGTGTTGGGAAAAAGCGTTGTCTTCGGGTGTACTTACGTCGCCAGAGAACCATATTCATGGTTCAGGTTCTAAGTGGGATGAGCTCTTTAACAAGGCTAAGGTTCATGTGCAATGGGATACAGAGCGCAGTCAAAAGGGTGCAGCCTTGACGCACTTTAGTATTCAGGTGGGGCTTAGTCGCCATATTATTCAAGAGTTCGTCGATGATTGGGTGGTAAAAATCGAAGAATTTACGGCCCAGGTACATAAATTAAACAAATTACGTATAACCGGCGACAAAAACTTCGCCAAGTATTTGCCTTCTGAGAAAATGTATCCCGTACCCGAGGGTGTAGGAGAGCATTTAATGATTCAATGTATTGCTGGCTCAAAGAGTGCAAAGCTTGGCAAAAAAGCCAAGCGTAAGTGAAATATTTATACGATGCAGTGGCAATTGAAACAACAGCAGCTTCCAAGTAACTTCAAATAAATGATTGATATTAGTAGTAATAAAATTTGATATTTTGACCACTTTTGGGTGAAAAAATAACTAAGACACCCATACTTTAGAAGCTTCAAATCTAGCCAAAAATCCTCTGAGGACAGCCTCGGGTCAGACCAAGCTATTTCGTTGATTATATGAGTTTAGTCCTCAAATCTGTCTATGATTTGGCGCTTAAACAGCCTGTCTCACAAGGAAAATGCCCTCATTTAAGAGAAAGGACTATCCCTCGATCAGAACTGCTCAGGTCTTTCCATATCGGATGTCAATATCTCTCCAAAGCCGAAGAAAGGCGACGCTAATCTTTTGGAAAAAATTCGTTTCCAATTTATGCTGCCTTAGTATTCATATTGATAGACAAACCAGCTTTAGCGGCAATATTCACAAGCTTATCCAGACTGAATTTGTCAATCTTGCCTTTTAGTCAATCGTTAAGCCGTGGTTGGGTTAACCCTAACTGTTTAGCTATGACGGTTTGAGTCTCACTTTGTGCTTTGGCGTACTGCTCAATAGCCATCATGAGCACAGAGCGAAGCTTCATGTTTTCTGCTTCTTCTGGTTCATATTAGGTGAATTTTCCTATTTGAATTCAGCGTGTTTTGCTGCATTTACACGGTGCCCGAAGAATATGTGAGGGGCATCCAACAATATGTTTTTATCTGCTAGGCAAGCTAAGCTTGGTATCTAAAGTTCTGACTGTAAATACTCGAAAACACGCCTAGCCTGGTCTGAGTGATTGTCTTCACGGTAATACAGAATAATGTCTAGCTCAGTTCTGCCAAAGTAGCTTTCGAGAGATACCAGCGTACCTGCACTAAGCTCTTTTTTAATAATGCCCTCGGCTAGCCAGGCGACGCCCATGTCTGCCAATGCCATTTCTTTCAGGCTAGCTGAAAACGCTGATTCACAAATGACTTCTATTTGGTAGTCTCGCATGACTTGAGGTAGGCAGGTTCTGGCTATCACATCGGCCATAAAACCGCCCTCCTGGTACATCAACATCGGAATGTTTCCGGCCAACAACGATTGAATGTTTTCGAACTGATTCAACGCATCACGACTGATAACGGGAATGAGGGAGTCCTTGTTGAGGAACAATCTCTGAACTGATGACTGAGAAAAATCAAACTCGAAGTGTGGTGTTTCGTAGCAGAGTAAAAATTGACCTTCTTTTCTAAATTGTGCCTCACACTCATAGTTATTCACGGGGGTAACTCGATAGGCAGTATCTGGCAGTTGCCGTTTAATGGATTTAATGAGCCGAGGGAATCTAGACATTGCTAACGTGTGCTGGGCAACAAAATTGATTCTATCCTGATTTTTAGATTTCGCTTGTAGTCGGCTGCGCAGTGCATACAAGCGGGTCACCATGTCCCGGAAACCTTCCTCCAGCTCCCTTCCCGCAGGCAAAATAGTGACGGGCTTGGTGCGTCTATCGACAATCTCGACACCCAACCATTCTTCGAGCAGGCGTATCCGTCTCGAAAAAGCGGGTTGTGTGACGTGCCTTCGTTTGGCTGCTCGGGTGAATGACTGCTCTTCAAGCAATGCGAGTAAATCTTCTAAACCTTTTAGATCCATAATGGTCACTACGATTAAAGTATCAAGATGGAATATAACAAAAAAAAACTTTAAGCAAAGTAATTGGCATTGTTTTAGGCAATATATTTATGTAATTATGCTCGAAACTAACTTTGGAGCCTAAAATGCATCTTTCACGATTTCCTCGCTTACACTTCGCCCATCTGCCAACAGCACTAGAGCCAATGCCTCGCCTGTCCGAAGCGCTGGGTGGTCCAAACCTATGGATCAAGCGTGATGATTGTACTGGCCTTTCATCGGGTGGTAATAAAACGCGTAAGCTTGAGTTTTTGATGGCCGATGCTCAGCAAAAGAAGGCTGATGTGATAATTACGCAAGGTGCGACTCAATCGAACCATGCGCGGCAAACGACTGCAATAGCAGCCAAAATGGGGCTTGAATGCCATATTCTGCTAGAAGATAGAACGAGTTATGAAGATGATGCTTATGTTTTTAACGGCAATGTATTACTTAACCAATTGCACGGGGCTACGATAGCCAAACGCACTGCCAATACTGATATGAACGCCGAGATGGAAGTGCTAGCGCAGAAGCTGCGTGACGATGGTAAGAACCCTTACATCATCCCAGGTGGTGGCTCGAACGAAATTGGTGCACTTGGCTATGTAAACGCAGCGATAGAGTTAATGACACAAGCTAATGATCGTTCACTTAAAATTGACCATCTGGTACACGCGACGGGTAGTTCAGGCACACAGGCAGGGCTTGTGTTGGGTATGGAAGGTATGAATTCAGGTATTCCAGTTTACGGTGTGGGTGTTCGTGCACCAAAACAAAAGCAGGAAGAAATGGTATTTAGCCTAGCGCAACGTACGGCCGATTTTATGGGTTTGAATCCAGATATCGTTAAACGTGAACGAGTCGTTGCAAACAGTGATTATGTTGGTGATGGCTATGGTTTACCAACCGACGCGATGGTTGAAGCGGTCAAGTTAATGGCGCAATACGAAGGTATTTTGCTTGACCCTGTATATTCTGGCAAAGGCTTCTCAGGCCTAGTCGACCTGATCCGCAAAGGCCATTTCAAAAAGGGTGAGAATGTTGTCTTCTTGCACACTGGCGGCAGTATTTCATTATTTGGATATCCAGAAGTATTCAACCTGCCGGGTTATATCTAAACAAGTCCTAGTTGATCTAGTACAGCTGTCCCGTTAAGTTTGGCGCAATTGACTCAAGCTGTTGTTGTTAACACAGAACGCTATTTTGATGCTGGGTCGACATGAAAACAAATAGAAGATGCGTCATTCCGGACGGCGTTTTTTGCTGATCCGGTATCCAGCAGTTTCAATAGGCCGCTGGATACCGGGTTTCTCGGCTTAGGCATCCTGGGTCGCTCTACCATCGGAACGCCGTATCGCGATATCCGTGTAGGCGAGCCCAGCATGACGATTCCATGTTAATGGAACAGTAGTGTTAATCTAATTCCATTTAATTAAGAGGCCTTAACCATGCAACATTTAAAGAAACCAGGCTTGTCGACCGAAGATTCTGATCGCAAAATACGCGAATCAGTTGAAGCAATGCTCAGTGATATCAAACAAAACGGTGAGCAAGCGGTTCGTGCACTTGCGAAAAAATTCGACGGCTGGGAAGGTGACTTCGTTCTTAGCGAGGAAAAGAAGCAGCGTTTAATTGCTAGTCTGCCT
>JBLIMQ010000231.1:0-4267 GCA_047638775.1 Flavobacteriales bacterium | reverse complement strand
TTATGATCTAGTTATGATCTAGTTATGAACTTGTCCTAAATTTATTTTAGGACAAGTAAATTATAAAGCCGCTCCTAAACTTAGATTTAAGAGCGGTTTTTTTTGGCGCTAAGAGTAAGATTGGCGCTTCATCGAACAAACATCAAAGCTTTGAGAGCATTAGCTATAAATTAGAGAGAATAAAATGAAAGATGCAATTACTCGAGTAGCGATTCTTGGCGGCGGTACCGCGGGGTGGATGGCCGCAAATCTAATGGCCCATCATTGGCAAGATAAGCCATTCGAAATCACATTGGTGGAATCCCCGAATATAGGTATTATTGGCGTTGGTGAAGGCTCTACACCGCCATTTAAAACATTCATGGATACCATTGGTCTAAAAGAAGAAGACTGGATGGCAAGGTGCAATGCCACCTACAAAAATGGTATTCGTTTTAACGATTGGTCTGTAAAACCTGGGTTTGAGTCCTACTTCCACCCATTTTATGCAAAAACAGACGACCTCACTGTTCCTGCTTTTTTCCACAATAGCTTTCTAATCCGAAAAGGCGTGGACCTTGAGGGCTTGCCAGATCACTTTTTCCTGCAACCCACACTAGCCCGAAAAAAGCTTGCTCCCTTACCCCCAAAAAACTTTCCTTTTGAAACAACCTACGGCTATCACTTTGACTCCAATCTTTTAGGCAAGGTGCTATCTGAATACGCACAATCACGCGGCGTAAAATATGTACAGGCAACTGTCAACGAGGTCGTGCTCGATAATAAAGGCAACGTCGAACGATTAAAAACTGAGGAAGGCGAAGATATCTGTGCCGATATTTTCGTTGATTCAAGCGGCTTCACTGGGAAGATAATTCAAGGAGCACTGAAGGAGCCTTATGTTGACCTCTCAAATAGTTTATTCAACGATTCGGCCGTGGTTTTACCGACCGTACAAAGTGACGACCCCAACTGCCAAACCATTTCGACAGCCATGAAATGTGGGTGGCGCTGGGACATTCCGCTCACCAATCGCATTGGTAATGGCTACGTTTACAGCTCCAAATTCTGCAGCAAAGAGCAAGCCGAAACAGAACTACGTACCGAGCTAGGTTTACTCGATAGCGATGTCGAAGCACGCCACCTCAATTTTAAAGTTGGGCGAGTAGAAAGGCACTGGGTCAAAAACTGTGTCGCCGTTGGCTTGTCACAGGGCTTTATTGAACCGCTCGAAGCCACAGCTCTTGATATGGTATACGAAACGATTCATCGGTTCATCGAGTCATTCAATTGTGGGAATTATGAAGAAAAAGATCGCGATGCTTTTAATGAACGAATCACTGGTCGATTTGATGCTATAAAAGACTACATTGTTGCGCATTTTCGCATCGTATCCCGCAGAGACACCGAGTATTGGCGGGAAGTTGGTAACAATGACGATATTTCTGATTCGCTCCGCTCTATTTTGACGTCCTGGGTTAAAGGGGAAAATATAACCAATGAACTACAAACTCAGAAGCTGAACGCCTATTTCCCGAGCGTATCGTGGAACTGTTTATTAACGGGCAAGGGCCTTTACCCAGAAAAGAGCCAATTAAAGCCGGGAAGTAAAGACGCACACAAATACGATATTGAAGAGATTAAGCAATTCATAGAAGACTGCAGCCTCAATTATCCCACTCACAAAGAACGACTGAAGCAACTGGCAGATTTACACGCGGCTAAGTAAAAATATTGCTGAAGCTGGCTTAAATCTACGCGTCATTCTGCTATATGTAGAGTGGCGCGTAGACGAGAATGATCATAGCCAGTTGGGTATGGCAGGTAGCGTTTCTACAGTGGAATTCCAGATAGCGGGCTTACACGTCACCAACTGGCCGAAGAGCCAATGAGCCAGAAAACCAGAGGACCAGAAAACCAGAGGACCTGTAATAGCCGCGGATAGAAGAGCGATCTGCATGCTGCAATAAGCCTATTGGATCGCTGAGGATTCTACTTTAACTGCGCCTTTTCAACGGAAACCCTTCGCTAGGGTTAATTGTCGTATCATTCAAAAACGAAACCCTACTGCGCAATCTAATGTACTTTTTAGCGCTCGTCCATAAACGACTTGTCGCGATAAGACATAAGCTAGCTCTACCTAACACAACTTTGCATCACTAGGTTTGGCGATGAATCATTGCAGACAACCGCATCTAATGATGCATAAATGTCATAAGATTATTCGGTAGCAGTATTCAACTTATGGATACGTACACACTATAGCCGTATTGCTAACTCCTTGATTGGAAAACGCTGATTGGCAAAACGTTAATTCGTAAAAGGATTAATGCCGATAAATCACAAATCGCTTTTCCGTCGATGTGAATTAGTGCAATATCGCTACCGACCTATTGTTGAGTCATGTTTCACGCAATACAATCTTCGGGTGCATCAGAATAGAATTTACATACATTTACCCGCGCCTATATTGGAGTTATTTCTTTTGAACTCATAACAGTAGAAGTCATCACATCCTTGAGCGCTGTACTATTGATAACCCTGTAGGTGATAGGGCTGTAGGTGATAGGGCTGTAGGTAAGAGGCCTGTAGGTAAGAGGCCCAACAAATGATAGGCCCAGCAGAGAAATGTCGAGTATCGGCCTATAATAAAAATGATAACTATAGCGAGGCCATTTATTCATGAAAGATAATAAACCTACATCCATCGATATTGCCTATCGTGCAGGTGTTTCTCAGTCTACGGTGTCGCGTGCGCTTAGCAATAGCCCCCTGGTCAATGAAGAAACTCGGCTTAAAGTTCAAAAAATTGCCAAAGAGCTGAATTACAAAGTCGATAGAAATGCCAGTTCACTACGTACACAGAAGAACAAAACAATAGCGCTGCTTCTTTGCGAAGACCCTGGCACTGGCGCGTCACTTATTAATCCCTTTTTTGTATCAATGCTCGGCAGCATTACGCGTGCTACAGGCAAGCGCGGTTATGACTTACTGATCTCATTTCAACAGTACAGTGAAGACTGGCACGCTGACTACGAAGATACTAATCGTGCCGACGGCATAATTTTTCTTGGCTACGGCGACTATGAAGGTTTTGTTGCTAAACTGGCCTATCTTACCGAAGTTGGCGCCCACTTTGTCTCTTGGGGGCCGGGTCAACCAGGTACCTCAATAGGCTGTGATAACGTCAATAGCGCCCGTGATGCCGTAAAACATTTGCTGAATTTAGGAAGAAAGAACATTGCCTTCTTGGGGGATATTACTGAACATAGTCCCGAATTTTCTGATCGCTATCTAGGTTACTGCAAGGCGCTCGAAGACGCCGGCATCGATGCCAACCCGCTGATGCAAGTTGCCGCCGAAACATCGGAAGACGAGGGCTATAAAGCAACTCAAAGCTTGTTAGAGCGCAACCTTACCGTCGACGCGATTTTCGGTGCCAGTGATTTAATTGCTATTGGCGCAATGAAAGCACTCGAAGAGGCTGAACTGCACGTGCCCCGAGATGTCGCTGTAATTGGTTTCGATGACATTCCCATGGCTTCTTATACTCACCCGCCTCTCACTACAGTGCTGCAAGACACAGTATTAGCCGGCGAGTTATTGGTAGAGAACCTATTAAAAATGGTGGGTGGTGAGCAAGCCGATTCGATGCTGTTACATTCAAAACTCGTCGTGCGTGGTTCCTGTGGCGCCCCGGACACCACAGAAATAATTGTTTAAACCAGAACACTTAACTGAAGCACCAACTGTGATTTTAAGTAATATTGGTGTTAATAACTGTGAACGGTTCTAGTGATTAGTCGCTTCAGTGTTTAATGCGATTAGGACTAAATAGCTTTGCTATTAACGTTACGTGGATTCAAGTTCGAAGCACATCAATAATTAGGCTACCCATGTAGCTCTATAAGCATTCATTAAGTAATGCTTACGGTTAAATACTGCATCGACGACATAAGCACGCTGAGCTATAAATAATCTGTCCATGAATAAAGCCTATAAGCGGAAGCTCAAGCAGAATTGGGGAAGACTTGAAAAACATTTAGGGTTTCGACACTAAAATGTGAATATCAATGAGCGCTGATATTGTCGGGCGGATATTGTCGGGCTGAAGCCCGACCTACATTCAAACCTGCGTATTCACTTGTGTAGGCTGGGCGGATATTGTCGGACTGAACATAGGTCGACTGAACATAGGCAAATTTAACATCGTCATGCGCCAAACCATCGCATCTGCTTTTCCGGATCGTATTGGCTCTCAATTGAAATCTCCATTAGAGCGTATTCG
>JBLIMQ010000230.1:0-4366 GCA_047638775.1 Flavobacteriales bacterium | reverse complement strand
CATACGCCTATCAAGCATCAGTGAATTTATGCAGCGGCTCAATCAAGTAATTTCGCGACAAGCAAACATTGAGGAACGCTGTACTGGCAGATTTTGGGAGGGACGATACAAGTCACAACCCCTGCTCACTGAAGAAGCGCTGCTGACAGCTATACCCAAAGCACTTCGTGGGGCAGACTCTGGCTTACGTGGACCTAAACCCCATTCGCGCCACAATACCCAATGCACTCCCTACGGTCGCGGGGCAGGCTCTGGCTAAAACACCAGAAGGATCAAAACACACAAGTATCAAAGAACGAATTAGGCCTACCTTCGACGTAGAGCAAGCGCTAATAAATAATCCTGATTTCAACCCATATTACCTACAACGGCTTACGATTAAACCGCTGTCGCCATTTGAAGGGAATTTAAAATCTGACAAACAAGATGGTGTTATATTCAGTTAGAGCCTGCCCCGCGACCAGAGGGAGTGCTTTGGGTACAGCGATTACCTTACACTGGTCGATACAACTGGTCGGATTCAACGCCAAGACAAACGCGGATCCATCCCCAATAACTTCTTACCTATTCTTGAACGGCTTGGAATTCAATCCGACGAGTGGATTGAGAATACTCATAAGTTCGAAGATATTTTCTATAGTAAGTTCTATTACCAAAGAAACGAACGCAATACTGCTTAGCAATCTGACTAAACATATTTTTTTAGGCTGGATGATCAATCTAGAGTTCGTCACGTCCGTGATTCGGAATATTGAATGATTTTCATGCCACTCTGTATTTTTCTAAATTAAAAATAAACCCTTGATTATTATCGGTAATTTAACTGGGTTAATTACGATAATTATTCAAGAGCGAGTGTCCCTTAATTTCTTTAAATTTTTGGATAGCATCGAAAACGTTATTCATACAGAAGTTAGAAAGCTCTATGAAAACCCCAGCCTACCGAACTTAAAATGTACGCTAGTCGATAACAGTACCATGAATATCGAATATACCTCGCCGCGTAAACTTTGCTATTTGGCTATCGGTCTTATACAAGGCGCCGCACTCCATTTTGATGAACCCGTAGAAATTGACCACCCCAGGTGTATGCACGATGGCCATGACAACTGCGTATTTGTTGTGAACAAATGAGTAACGTAGATTACAAAGCGGCCTACCTTCGACAAAAGGAGGCTCGACAACGCGCCGACCAGCTTTTGGAGGAGCGATCCCGTGAGCTCTATGAATCTAATCAAAACTTAATTGCCGCCTTCGAAGCCTTAGATCTGCAAAAATCTCAATTACATCAGCACGAAAAACTGGCCATGATTGGGCAACTTAGGGCGGTGTTGCCCATGAAATTAACAACCCCACACGCTTTGTTAAAAGTAATCTTAATAGCCTAAAACGTTATTTAGCGAACATTAAAACCTATATCGAAAAATCAAACTTACTCATTGATTACACTGAAGAAAAAACACGTATTCAAACCGAGTTAAAAAAGGAAACCGACATAGACTATATTCTCGAGGATATTGACGAGCTCGTCGATGATTCCCTAGAAGGTATGGAAAGAGTAGCATCAATAATATAAAGCCTTAAAGATTTTGCCCGCCCCGACACAGAAGACGTACAAGACTTCAACATAAACGACTGTATTACAAACACGCTAAAGCTGGTGAAAAACGAAATAAAATACCATGTAGAAATTGAGATCTCATTGGGCGATGTTCTCAACATCTCCGGTCACGTAAGCGGGCTTGGGCAGGTGTTTCTGAATACCATTGTGAATTCTGCGCAGGCAATCACAAGTGATGGTTTAATACAAATATCTAGTTATGTAGAAGGTGACTGTGTAGTTATTACGATTAAAGGCAATGGTCATGGCATTTGTGAAACTATACAGGAAAAGATTTTCGACCCCTTCTACACCACCAAAGATGTGGGTCAAGGCACAGGATTAGGTCTGTCTATCGCCCAAAGTATCGTTCGCAAGCACGGCGGTTCTATCCAGGTTGAAAGTGTTGTAGACGAAGGCACCGTTTTTGAAATACGTCTGCCTATCCAGCAAAAAGACCCTTCGGATTAACATCCTTTATACGTAATTTTAAAGCCGCATGTAGACACCTTGCTAACTATTCATCCGCAGTTACGGGCTCTGTACGCGCGTATTCTGACCCTTGCTCTAAACTTACCACAAACGAAAATCTAGCTATCGCACCGGCGGCAATCGATGCCTGTCGAATGTGCGTAGTTGATACGGTCACTACCATTGCTCGCCCTTCACGAATACGCTTAATTGTTTCTAATTCGTACACCACATATTTACTCGACATGGCCGCACGCGTGTCTGCGAATAAGGTTGTTCCCGCTGTTTGATGAAACGCTCCAACAACTTGAGCACGACATAACGCCCCCGAATTTTCACGACAGTACTTATAAAAGAAAACCTCAAAGCCTTGAGTGTTTAAAGTGTCACGTAAGGTATTGATAAGGCCAAGGTCTTCGCCGGAGCCTACAATAAATATACGTTTGGCTTGCGGTGCTTTGAGCCATTTTTTTATATGCGCCATATAATCGGCATCTAAGTTATCGAAGGTACTGTGAGGCTTATTTGCGCCATCTGTAAAATCGCGAATAAAACGTTTTACGCCTGGGTCGACAATATGTAGTCCCGAAATTCGTGATGGCTTTGATACACCCGATGCACCCGACGAGATAGATTCGAATGATTTGAAAATAGCTTTTTGCTCGTCGCTTAGATGTTCGAATATCGGCGCTGCATTTTTTGAACTCACCGTAAGGTTATCGTCCAATGGTTTGTGCCTTAGAGTGCTATCGCTGCTAGGGTTTTCGACTATATTTTTTTCAATTATAAGGGACGTACTATTCACCTTATTAGTATTCGCCGTCTTGCCATTTACGTTAATGTTATTGACATTATTAGCCTTCACAAGGCTATCTACCTTAGTACTCTCCTCAATATTTACGGATTTGTTAGCTGTCCGTTGGTTATATTTTTTTATAAGCGCAATAGCGTGGATCTTTTCTTCTTTCGAGAAATCTTTCTGCAGTTTAATTTTTTTTGATAACGACTTATATATTAAGGCCTTACTTTCATCCGCATTGTTATGTGCTGTAATGGCCGCTTCGTCCGACAATCGCTTTATTATTGTGTAGACTTTTTTTCGACGTTCCAAAGTTTGTTGTGCTAGCTTTCTTGCTGCTGTTTTAGGGATATGGATCGTTATAAGGTTATGAATAAAGTCCTCATCAGCTTTTGAAAGTTCATCGTAATTGGCCCTTTTTACTAAGGCTTCTAGAGATTCGGCAAGGTCTATATTTTTTGCAGTGCCAGTTCGGCGTGCCATCCCTGCAAACTCTAAAATTAGCTGTAAATCAGCTTTAGATGCCTTTGTAAGGACTTTACTAGCCCCACGTGCCAACGGACCTTCTGGCGTATTACTAACAATTTTTAGCCATATTTTCTCTAAGGCTGTGGCCATCGACGCGTGCGATGGGAGCGATGTCAATACCAGACAAGCGGCCAGTGCCGTCGCAATAATATTCCGGCGCAACAGCAGAGCAGCGCTAGTTTTTTGCTTCGCAGTCATAAACATAATCCAAAGTCTTGGTGTGCCGCTATATCGTCAAATAGCTATATCGCCAAACACATATATCTCAAACACGGGTACCGTAAAATACCTAAGTCGTTAAGCACTGCCGCCGTTAAGCAAGGTTGTAATTAAACAGCTATATCGTCAAACACGGGTGCTGTTAAATACGGTGTTATCAAATATCTGTGCCGTCAAATATCTAGGCCGTCAAATATCTAGGCCGTCAAACGGCCATGGCCTCAAACGCTATTACTGTATTCCCGCCATAAAACTATACAAGCCTAATAGGCGAATGTCCGATGCGCCATTCAATAACAGCGTATTACACTCTTTATGTCGCAGGGTTACTCATTTGCGTACACAATTCATTTTCTTGATGAAAGCAAGCGCATGAAAATCAATACCTTTATCGCACCACTTAATCTCTAAGTTTTAGCCTTCACACCTGGCAGAAAACTAAAGCGCCAAAGTATAAGCTCAAGTATTTTTTCTTTGTGCGTTATGTTTACGCCCCCTAGTTTTACGCGATGGAATTTTCATAAAATACAGCAGTATCAGTATCAGTATCAGTATCAGTATCAGTATCAGTATCAGTATCAGTATCAGTATCCACCATAACTAAAACCCCTACTTTAAAGCCACCCCCCCCCGCCATCATCCTATATATTAATTCTTGCACAAACCATATACTTGCAATATAGTTGACTACTCAAGCATTAATGAATTAATTATCATGTCATCACAATCAGAATTTATCATCCAAAATG
>JBLIMQ010000229.1:0-4408 GCA_047638775.1 Flavobacteriales bacterium | reverse complement strand
GAAGGCGACCTAGTGTTTGTACAAGTGCTATCTGCCGACACAATCGACACCGAAGTCGAAGCGACCTTAACCATAGGGGATGAAGAGGCCACGTTTGTCGCTCGCACAAGCTCTACCGCTCTCGTTATTCGTGATACGTTCAAAGGCTTAACGTTTTCCTGGGATAATGTAGATGGTGCTGTTCACTATCGTTTACTCGAAAAAGCGCATGCTAATGATGAATTTATACAGATTGCACGTGAATTTGACTCTTCCGCAATCGGTATTACGATAGAAGTTCCTATCCACCAATTGGATTGGGTAAATGCAGAATATGTATTAGAGACCTGCACAAATGCCGACTGCTCCTCTACAGATACTGCAAGCCCTTTCGACTATATGCGCCGTGCAATTGGTTATCTCAAAGCAAGTAATACTGAAGAACAAGACAATTTTGGTGCAATCGCGTTAAGCTCCGACGGCGCAACACTCGCCGTAGGTGCTCCGGGTGAGGATGGCGCCAGCATAGGAATGAATGGTGATGAAGGTAATAATTCACTCAGTGGTTCCGGCGCGGTGTATATCTATGTAAAAGAAGATGGCTTATGGCGTTTTCAATCGTATGTTAAGTCTTCTAACCCCGACGAAGCTGATGCCTTTGGTACGCAATTAACCCTCAGCGGTGATGGCAACACCTTAGCGATTTCTGCACCGCTAGAAGATAGCGCGAGTAGTGGCGTCGATGGCGCTCAACAAAACGAAGATGCTATGGATTCTGGCGCGGTATATGTCTACCGCCGCGCCGGCGATACCTGGGTACAACAAAACTATTTAAAGTCGCCTACCACATCAGCCGCAGATAAATTTGGCTCAGCTCTCTCTTTAAGTAGCTTCGGTGCAAGCTTAATTGTCAGTGCCATAGGTGAAGACAGTAATGCCTTACAGCAAGCCAACACTGCCAGCAATTCCGGGGCCGTATACCTCTATACGCTTAATGGCGATAGCTGGTCACACGAAAGAACCTTTAAAGCCCCAAATGCCGATCAAGACGACCAATTCGGCTTGGCTATGGATATAAGTGCTAACGGAAAAATTATTCTTATTGGTGCACCCAACGAAGCCGGTGCCAGCCAAGGTCTAGGTGGCGACATTATCAGTAACGAATTTGTTGCTGCAGGTGCCGCTTATCTATACGAAAAGCAAAATAACGAATGGAGTGACGCGCAATATATAAAAGCAAGCAATACGGCGGTAGCGCAACAGTTCGGTCGTTCGATAAGCATTGCCGGTGACGGTAATACCTTTGCCATTGGCGCCATCGGCGAGGCCAGCATCGCAATTGGCATTAATGGTGATTCAAGCGATACCAGTAATCCAGATTCTGGAGCCGCCTATATATATAGCCGTGTAAACTCTACAGTCTGGACGCAAGAGGCCTACGTTAAAGCGTCAAACGGCGACATCGGCGACTTTTTTGGTCACTCAATTTCACTTAATGCCGACGGGACCATTTTAGCCGTTGGTGCAATTGGTGAATCCTCCCCTGCGGAAGCCATAGACGGTAACGAATTTAGTAATACAGAACTCGAATCTGGTGCAGCTTATATATTCAAGAAAGAAGACAATGTGTGGAGCCAACTAAGCTATGTGAAATCCCCCAATACGGACGCAGGTGATCTGTTTGGGAGCGCATTACAACTCGATGCCAGTGGCGATACCTTAGTTGTTGGCGCGCCTGCCGAGCAAGGTAGCTCAAAATTGTTTGAGAACCAGCAAAGTAGTAATGCACTCGTAAAATCTGGAGCCGTCTACCTGTTTTAATATACTAAAAGCCGTTTCCTTTGTTTTTACTCATGTATCCGTAATCATAGTTTGTTAACTGTGATTACGGCGTTTACGTGTGTTACTGCCCCGCACTCACGTAAGCCGCTTCAAAATCTCGGAAAACCCCTCCTGCCCCGTTAATATTTTCGTCAAACAGAGAAAATAATTGATTTTTTTAAGATTATTAAATTTCTAGACAATGCGGGCTGATAACGATTTGAAATATATCCTCTCAATCACCATAGATAAACGTCCAAAGTTATACACTACCCAATAATGCACTTTACAAGCATTCACCTAAATAATGAACTTGGGCACTAAAAATCGACCACGCAATTATTATTTAATTTCTATCAACTTTTCCCATCAGTCATTAACCATCGCTCATTACTTGTCACATTTGTTAAAGCCTTTCTTTTTGTCGTCAAAATATCCCTAATAGGCATTTCCATTACGCTTAAAAAGGTACGACTTTTATTATGCTTCGTATTTAAAACTTGTACTTATAGTCTTATGTGTATGTCCTCAATTTGTACGTCGAACTTTACCAATACGCCGTCAATTCGATGCCATAAAGTGCTAGATAATCCGAATTGACCCGTAAAATTCTGCCCAAACGCAGTCGGTAGTTTTCCAAAAAAAAATATCCTAGAGTTTGCTTCAACGTGATTTGGCAATATGCCATTTGCAAGTTCCGATAGGGTTTTTATCGACACTAAGAAACTTATCGGCGCGTTAATCAGCATGAGTTGCGAGCAAAGCCAATAAGTGGTCGAGCTTAACTTTTAAGTAGAAACACACGGTACTAAATAACCTATGAAACATACGAATAACAATACATTATCTGTTTTAAAAATAGCTTCAATTCTATTGCTCGGCCTGTGTACACAGTTTGCCGCTGCACAAACCTATTACCCACCCAGTAACCAGCTACGCGGTGGCGAGATACAATCAAAGGCGGAACAAACTTACGGTAAGGTTGAAGTAAGAATGTTTTCATACGATGTAACAGGGTCGACAAGTACCTTCTTTTGGTGGAAAGACGGTGGACACGTCTGTGGAGATCAATGGAATGAAATCGATATTGAGTTAATACCCAGTAAGGATAAATACCAATCTAACCCAATTTGGCAAACCAGTGATGGCGATTGCGAGATCGAACTATGGGAAGAACTGCACGGTGACGCCAACCTTTACGGTCGCTGGGTTGTATATACCTTAGAGTGGTCTCCTAATCACATAGCGTGGTATCACGATGGCCAGCTAGATCGCTGGATCGTCGAGAACGATACCAAGCTCGCGGTCAATTTTATTAAACACGCTATGAAATATTGCTTTAACTTGTGGACACAAGGTGCAGCGAACCCTGCATGGCTGGGCAATCTAGATTTTGATGCACTGCAAAACAAGCCGGTCTATCAATTTGTCGACTATTTGAAAATTTACGATTGGAACGGCAGTAGTTTCAACGCAAACCCTTCCACTTCGATCGACTTTTCGTCTACAGACGATCTTCACAATAACTTCAATGTCTCTAACAGGGAATTCGGACAAAGCATGGGCTATCTTTCATGGTCAGAAAATGCTGTAGGGATAGTAGATGTTGGTAACGGGAACGGTGCATTATGGCTGGGGTTATTCCACAACGGCCAAGAGCGCGCACCCTCAGGCTCAGAACTACCAACTAGTGGCGGAACAGGAAATGCAGTAAAAATAGAGGCTGAGTCTGCGTTAAATGTCGGAAATTTGGAGATCGCGGGCGATCAACTTAACTATATTAATGATGGTGCATGGGCAAGTTATGCTGCTGTAAATATTCCTAGTGCTGGCCAGTATCAAGTCACTTACCAAGTAGCAAGTGCTGGTGTTGGGGGTAGTATTCAGTTAGAACAAGGTGGTGGTGCCACAGTTTATGGCAATGTAACAGTACCTATAACAGGCGGCTGGTCAAACTGGACTCCGGTAAGCCATACAGTCAATTTACCCGCAGGTAATGTTAACTTTGGTTTATATTTTGCGAGTGGCGGATTCAACCTAGAGAGCTTTTCCATTACCCCGATAAATTAATATGTGCGACAAAATAGCACTCATTCACTATTAACTATTAACTATTAACTATTCGTTAAGCGTCTAAGCTAAATTACTTAGGCGCTTTTTCATTATCTGAATACGTAGCGTTCGATTAGTGAAAAAACTATGAGGTAACTATTCAGCGAAAATAAGTTAAAAAGTGCTTGACGTATTTTTCAATGGTTTTTTGTTTTTTTGTCAGCACTTGAAATTTGACTGAATTCTTACCGAGAAGCTCCCCCTATTGCCCCCCTGCATTGGTCGACCGGTATTGCCAGGATGAACCAAGTCCGAAAAACTAAACATCGTTAGAGCCCAATACAAAGCGAAAAAATCGCCCCGAAAACACCATGATAGAATAGCCCCCTTATTTAAGAGCCACGAGGAGTTGTTTCTATGAAAATTGAAAATATCGACATCAATTCAACTCTCACCGAGGTTGAACGATTATTGAAAGAAGATAAGAATATCTCACCTGCGTTAGCATCGATCATTAATGTCTTACTTATGTTGGTAAAACTCATGGCCAATCGGG
>JBLIMQ010000228.1:0-4518 GCA_047638775.1 Flavobacteriales bacterium | reverse complement strand
CTTCCGGTGGTCTAATTACTTTTTTTCAGAGACTAGTATTTTACCATCCGCGGAGCCTTTTTTCTTCTATATCAACAACTTACCTAGTATTTTATCTCCAGAATGAACTCCGAAACTTGAGTTAATATATATCTTTAAATACTGTGCGAAAAGTAAATTTCGAGGGACTCGCACTCATACCCACCAGCTCATCACCCAGGACTATTGCGCCATAAGTTTCGTCTGACTCAACTTATCGTCAGACATCTATTCCGGTGCTGCGTTAACGTGAATGTCTAATTATTTTTCTTCCGAATCAAACAACGCCGAAAACTCTTCCAGTAAAAAATTAATAAGTGTCCGCGTTTTTGCCGGTACGTATTCTTTTTCTGGGTAGATGATATACATAGGTAAACCACCAATTGCTTTATAATTTTTTAATACCGGCACCAGTTGGCCGTTTAATACGGTATCGCCTAGCAAGCTTTTATCGATTAGTAACACCCCTGCATGTGCGACGGCGGCAGATACCAGCGCGCCGGGGTCGTTAACGGCCAGCGGCCCTGTTACCGCGATGCTTTCTTCACCATTCTCACCGCAGAATGCCCAGTTGTTCATGGCTATTTTTGAGTTTTGATAAAATAAACAACGGTGGTTTACCAAGTCGGTGGGTTTGGTCAGCGGTGGCGCTTGGCGCAGGTACTCGGGGCTTGCGAACAACTCCCAGGTTAACTCGCCAAGTTTACGCGCAATTAACGTGGAGTCTGGCAAGTAACCAATACGAATAGATAGGTCTATATTCTCGGCCGACATATCCACAAAGCGGTCGTCCAACTGTAGGTTCACCGTTAACTTTGGGTAACGATCCAAAAACTTAACCAGTAGCGGCAAAAGGTGGGTGCGGCCTTGAGCACTAGGGCAGGACATCTTTAAGCTTCCTGCAATCTCAGATTGGTAGTCTTCACTGATGTGCTCAATCGCTTGCAGCGCGTGCTCTACTTTATGCGCCTCTTGTAGAACCTGCCGCCCCACTTCGGTTAATACAAATTTGCGGGTCGTTCGGTTGAGTAACCTAGAGCCTATTTGGCGCTCTAATGCCGCTAATTGCTTACTGACAGAAGAGCGACTTATGCCCAGTACTTCTGCCGCTGCAGATAGGCTGCCATGTTTGTTTATTTGAGAAAACAGAACCAATCCTACTGAATTATCACTCTTAAGGGCCATAATTGCCAAATTGTTGCGAATTTGGAAACAATATAGTGGGCATTTGAGGGCTAATCAAGTCAGAAGGTTACGTTTAAGATTGCTTCACTTTTTTAGAGCACGCTTTAAATCACTTTGTAGATCTAGCTGATTTACACAATAAATTGAGAGACAGCCAATAATGACCGACCAAATGAAAGCCGTACAAATAAATGCTTTTGGCAACCAAAGCGTATTGGAATTTAACACTATCGCTATTCCAACCCCACTTGAAAATGAAGTACTAATCAAGATTAAAGCGTCATCGGTAAACCCGGTTGACTGGAAAATTCGCGAAGGCTATCTACAAGCGATGTTAAACCACACACTGCCCCTCACCTTAGGCTGGGATGTTGCCGGTGTTGTTGTGGGCGCAGGGTCCGCCGTTACAAACGTAAAAATAGGCGATGAAGTTTACAGCCGCCCAGACATTGCGAAAAATGGCAGCTACGCCGAATACATGACGGTTGCCGCAAACGATGTAGCACTTAAACCGAAGTCTTTAACCTTCCAAGAGGCCGCTGGCATTCCTTTAGCTGGGTTAACGGCATTGCAAGCTTTGTACGATATTGCAAATATACAAGCCGGTGAACGCGTGCTTATTCATGCCGGTTCTGGTGCTGTTGGCCAATTCGCCATTCAACTTGCAAAGCTACGTGGCGCTTATGTTTATACCACTACGTCAGCAAAAAATACCGATTTAGTCTTGGGTTTAGGGGCTGATCAAGCGATTGATTATACCCAGGAGGATTTCACAGAACTTAATGATCTGGATGTCGTATTCGTTACCGTCGATGGTGAAGTATTAGCGAACAGCTGGACGACGTTGAAAAAAGGCGGTCGACTTGTATCGATCACTGACATTCCAGATGCCGATACAGCCACGAAATTCGGCGTAACGGCTTCGTTCTGTTTTGTACAACCAAACGCTGAGCAATTAACAGAAATTGCCCAGTTGGTTGACGCAGGTAAATTCAAAGTTAACATCGATAGTGAGTTTACATTTGACCAAGTGGCACAAGCGCATGAACGCAGTGAATCTGGCCGCGCACAAGGCAAGATCATTATAAATATTGCGGACTAAATAGTTAGATATTTTCGTTCGATGCGCTTGGGGGTTTGTTAATTTTTTATTTTAACAAGCCCCTTTGCGCCAATGAATATAGCGGGTACGAAGGCCTAGGGGTAGAAAGCTTAGGGTAGGAAGCTTAGGCGTAGGAAGCTTAGACGCAGGAAGGTCACGCACTCATATCTTCAGCGCCTCAACTAACGCTAGGGTGAGCACCTCTTTCACACTAGCCGCTATCTAACGATTCAATACAAAAAAATAGTATATTTTGGGGCTTATGAGTACGTGCATCACAGGTTTCAGGTTTGTTATAAAAACGCTATAAATATCTATCTCAACGTGTGGCGCGCAAAATCAACGACTCTGCCCCTAATACCGCTAGACCCTATTAATCCGACCCTATTTCATCCGACGCTATTGATCTATTCTCAAACTGAAACCTTTTATGATGAGCCAGCCACTGAGCGTTAATTCAAACAGTCCGCCCGGTAGCGCCAAAACCACACCATACGGCAACCCAAACATTTCCATTAATGTGCCTGTCGCAAACACCAGGTAACCAACAATACCCCATATCGGCAATAACCGTGGCACCAAGCGTGAGCGATACAACAGTACTGCCATCATTACTCCGCCGACACCCCATAGAGTCATGCCCATTTGATAAGCCATGTAGGCACCCTGTGTCAGCATCTTGTTGATTGTTAACAACGATGCTTCAGCGCTATCCAACTGATAGGCATCTGCCACTGGAATTTGCATCAGCAGCAATACCGCTCCAATGATTAACACCACAGTCGCAGCGACGGCAAAGCTCAGATAGCCAACGGCTAACGTTTGCCCATGTGGTTTTAATATGGGCATCATCAAAACCGGCAAACTGATGTTCAAAAACGAATGAACAATGGCCATTAAGATAACGCCAACCACTAACTGGTTTTTGTGGTTGAATATCTGCACCAAAGAGTCATCGGCAGAGGTAACGCTTTGCGCCATGCCAGAGCCAAAGCCATAAGATAAAAAAGTGAGAATAAAGAAAAAGCCGAAAAGACGTGCCGTTGTTCTTGGCTGAAACATGTTGCGCTCCTACAGTTTGACAAAATTTGTAGGTACAGCATAACCGTGGGGGTTTCCCCATATTTGATAGTTTGTGCTATTGAACTTCAAATTAACGGGATCACATATTTTGAGGTGAATTCGCCTTTCATTGGGTCTTTGATGTCGACGAACAGCTCGTAATCATCGCCAATACCGCGTTGATGCGGCTGATTAGCGAGCCAATAACCGTAAATAAAATCGATGGTGCGCCGCGCCACTTCGGCATCGACATTGGTTTGAGTATTAAAAATAGCCACCTTTCGCGCAGGCAACGTATATGAAGTCATACCTTCCGGAACGTTTTCAATTTTAGTAACGGGCACACCTGCAATGTAACGCAATAGGTTTTCGGTAAACTGACCGGATGGGCTAATGGTCAAGGCATACAAGCTGCGCTCACTGGTGTGCTCAATATCTGGTAGGCGATCAAGCAGACCAAACCATATTTCACCAACCATATCGCAAATGGGTTCTATTGTGGTAAATGGCGATGTCACTTGAGCCTCCATGCCGACGATATGCTGTATTGGCAGCTCAGATATTTCCGGCTGCAGATCCATGCCTTGAGTGATGTGCTCTAGTAACTCAGGGGTTAACAAAGGCTTTTCATTGAGCCGCACACTTGGTCGCTTGGCTCGAAATTGCTTAGGTGATAATTTAAAATGCGACTTAAACGAACGGGTAAACGATTCATGCGAGCCAAAGCCAACATCGACAGCGATGGTGATTATCGTGTCAGAGGTGTTTAACAAACTCAGTGCTGCCCGTGTGAGACGCCGACCACGAATGTAACCACCTAAGGAGTCTCCGACAATGGACTTAAATAGTCGTTGAAAATGCCAGGGTGAGATATTAAAGGAGGTCGCTAGCGCTAACACGTTGACGTCAAAGGCCAGGTTTTTTTCAATCTCATTAATAAGCGAACGAATCATGGCAAGATGCTGATGCATGGCAGGGGTTCCGAATGGCAATTGCGCGCAGTATAGCGTCATTAATTTGTGACAGAAGAATTACCGTGTCAGTGGACGCTGTAATGTACTAGCTCCCACGGTCCTCCGTGGGAATTCAAGCCCATCCCCCTCGCTACACTATATGCATTAACAAACAGATTTGCGACGACGCCCGCGCAC
>JBLIMQ010000227.1:0-4528 GCA_047638775.1 Flavobacteriales bacterium | reverse complement strand
AATACGAGCAATTCACTTACATTCAGTACTTCCGAAAACCATACAAAAACTAAAGTACCCCTAGTAACCAATATTCATACTGTAGAGCTCAGTAAAAACGGTGGAATCGAATTTTTAGTGTGCGACGCCGAGAATAATAAAGTTCTGCTATTACGTAAAACTGACAAAGTATGGCAAGAAACTGTTTTGGCCGAAGCGCAAATACCTGTACACACGGAGGTCGTAGATTACGACCATGATGGAGATAAAGATATTATTGTATCCGTACTGGGCGCCTTCCCACCATCAGAAAAGCTAGTTGGCGAAGTACTGCTGTTGCGCCAGTCCGAGTCAGGCGAGTTTGTAAAAGAGGTTCTACTTAGTGGGGTTGGTCGTGTTACCGACGCGCGCCCAGCAGATATTGACGGCGACGGCGATTTGGATGTGGCTGTCGCAATATTTGGCGGCGGAACCGTTGGCGAATTAATGTGGCTCGAAAACATTGGTACGGGCAAGCACAAATATCATCGCCTTTTGGGCCTTAGTGGAGCGCTAAATATATCGCCTACTGACCTGAATGCAGATGGCAAGGTGGATTTTGTTAGTTTGTTTTCCCAAGAACACGAAATGATTGTGGCGCTTATCAACAAGGGCGACGGCGAATTTGAGAGAGTTAGTGTAGGCAAAGCGCCACATCCAATGCTGGGCTCTACAGGAATGAAGCTAACAGACCTAGATTCTGACGGCGATATGGATATTCTATTTACCAATGGCGACGCGCATGATTTACAAATGGATCCCAAGCCATACCACGGAGTTCAATGGTATGAGAATACGGGTAATTTGAAGTTTAAATACCACAATATCGGTCAATTTTATGGCACGGCGAGTGCTGTAGCTGGAGATTTGGACGCAGATGGTGATATTGATGTGGTCGCTGCTAGCTGGTCCAATTATTGGGATGACCCGAAACGGCAAAGTTTGATTTGGTTTGAAAATGACGGTGAACAAAACTTTGCCCGGCATAATATTATTAGCCGGCCTCACGGCATTGTCTCGATGGAGCTGGTAGATGTTACCGGTGATAATAAGCTCGATATCGTCGCAAGTATATTTCGGACAGATCTAATGATTAAGCGCATGCTGGCTCAACGTAAAGAGGGGCTAGTCGAGAACACAGCCGCGGACGATAAAACGTTATTCGATGGAGAACCTTCGATATCTAGGATTATATTTTTGGAAAATCAAGACCTTAGGCCCGGGCGCCAATCTAAATCTAAACCTAAACCTAAACCTAAACCTAAACCTCACTAATTTGATTGCCTACTGCATTCCCATGCATCAAGGTAAGCGCTAACACCTGCTATTGACAGCACTGCTGATGTGATCTGGGCACCGCAATCACTCCTTTGGAGTTTTTTCCAGGCCGACCACCTCAACATTTTAGAAAATTAAATTAAAAGCCAAGATAACTCCTAGAAGGATTGCACTTGTACTACCCTTCTACTTGTAAGCCATGTGTGCTTTCGAAGGGTTTAGTCTGGCGCGCTTAATGTGGAGTGGCTAATGTGGAGGGTCTAATGTGGAGGGTCTAATGTGGAGGGTTTAATGTGGAGAGTTTAATGTGGAGAGTTTAACCGCATTTCACAATACGTATTATTCTGGCTTTTTCGCCACAAAGAACACGGCGTTACTGCCCTCGGCCTGCCAGCTATAGTCAATACTAAAACCCGCCTCGGTTAGAGCTACCTGAAGCTCTTCGACACTAAAAAACATAACGTGCGGCAATAAACCAAAGGCGCTCCCTATACCTAAGACGAATCGTAACGGGTTAAACCGCGTCCCCATACATGTTGTACTGCTAATAAAAATACCGCCCGGTTTTAGTAAGGCAAAAATCTTTTTGATGGCTTCATCTCTATTGATTAACAAATGTAAAATACTATGCGCAAGCACCGCATCTAAGGACGAATTTTTTATCTGTATATCGTTTATCGCCGCTTGCTCAAAATTGATATTATTAAGGCCTTCGGCCTCCGCCTTGGTGCGCGCAATCTTTAACATATTCGCTGAAAAGTCGATCGCATGAATGTGCTTTACATGCGGCGCTAAATAAATGGCGGTTGAGCCCGTCCCACAGCCGAATTCAAACAGCTCAGACTCAGAGTCAAGATACTCACAGCTGACATCGAGCTTATGCTGATAAGCATCGTGATTCGATACCGGCCTTTTTGAATAAAAATTTGCCAAGCGATCCCAGAATTTACTATCATGATTTATCATTACGTTGCCGTCCATTCAGCAAGATTCTATGAGTCAAAAAACAACAATAGCAATTAAAAGTTCTTCATTCCCCTGACTTTAGTCATCAATCGGTCAATAGCGGCTAGCAAATACACCAAGTAAAGGTCTTTTTAGGACAAGCTTACTGCTAGCTCACGCAGTTAACGCGTCTTGAGGGATAAACCACCGTCACAGGTGATGAACGCCGCCCACCAACATAAACATAAACATAAACATAAACATAAACACTATAGATCGAGAAAAACACCTCTTTGACACTCATTTAGCCGCACTTTCACCACAAAACCCCATAAAAGCCCCAATTCGGGGAAGGATTTTGACGAACAATTTGCTAAACTAACGCGATAAGCTAATACACAAAATTAGCGCAAAGAACTAACGCAAAGAACTAACGCAAAGAACTAATCGCAAAGAACTAGCACGCTAAATCGTAACGGCCGCAATGCCGATAATAACGACAACCACAGAACAAAAACGACAGGTCGAGATACTAAGATGGGACGAGCCTTCCAAAACCGTAAAGAATCCATGGCGAAAACATCAGACGCCAACGCGAAACTGTACAGTAAGTTCAGCCGCGAAATTTATACCTGCGCTAAATCGGGAGGCACAGACCCAGACGGCAACCTTAACTTGCGCAGCCTTTTAGATAAGGCAAAAAAAGAGCAAGTTCCGGCTCATGTCATTCAAAAAGCCTTAGAGAAATCATTAGGTGCTGGCGGCGAAGACTTTTCAGTTGCACGCTATGAAGGCTACGGACCTGGCGGCTGCATGGTAATTGTCGATTGTTTGACCGATAACCCCAACCGCACATTCGGGGATGTCCGTACATGCTTTAACAAGGCGAAAGCAAAGATCGGTAGCCAAGGCACCGTCATGCACATGTTTGATCACTGTGCAATTTTCTCTTTTGCTGGCGATGACGAAGAGGCCGCACTTGAAGCGCTAATGATGGCCGATGTTGATGTTACCGATATAGAATGTGAAGACGGAAAAATCACCGTATTTGCACCAAATACCGATTACGGAAAAGCAAAGTCAGCACTAACTGAAGCCATGGGTGACATTGAATTTGATGTAGATGAAATTCAGTTTGTTCCGCAAAATACCGCCCCTGTCAGTGGCGACGATGTGGCTGTCTTTGATAAGTTCATCGACATGCTAAACGACTTAGAAGATGTGCAAAATATTTTCCATAATGCCGAATTTAGCTAAGCCCTACTAAACAGGCTCGGCATTCGATAAAGTATAGAGGTCCCGCATTGATGCGGGATTTTTTTTGAGCGTATTATGACGTTCCAGCCCCGGGTATTGATTCGTCACTATAAAACCAATATATCCTTGTCAGGCGCTGCCGCGGTACAACATGATAAAAAGTATCCCGACATAATCGTCAAAATGGCCATCGAATATAATGAATATTTCCATTATTTTAATCTACAAAGATGTTTTTGCCACTGAGCTGTCACAATTACATAAGACCCTCACAGTATCAAATTGCTAGAGTGAGCCTATTATGTTGTTGAGTCTATGTTATTGAGCCTATGTTATGATGCTATTTCACTTTGTAATGATGGAATCCTGTGACTGCCGACTCTCCTATTGATAGCGCACCCTTTGATGAATTAAGCCAAGATCGTGTCATTGATGCCGTTGAAAGCCTTGGTTATTTATCCGATTTGCGGGTATTTCCTTTAAACTCTTACGAGAATAGGGTATATCAGGTTGGAATCGAAGATGCCGAACCTTTGATCGCGAAATTTTATCGACCAAACCGCTGGAGCGATGAACAAATTCACGAAGAGCATGAGTTTAGTCAAGCGGCTACCGATATGGAAATACCTTTTATTTCCCCGCTGCAACTAACACTTGAAGGCAGTGATGTACCCGCAAGCTTATTTCACTACAAAGGTTTTCGGTTCTCATTGTATCAACGTCGTGGCGGCCATGCGCCAGAGCTTGACGATTTAGATACCCTTCACACGCTTGGCCAACACCTCGGCCGTTTACACGCATTGGGCGCAACCAAAGACTTCCATCACCGCCCACAGTTTAGCTTAAAGAGTTTTGCGATAGACAGCCGCAGTTACCTGCTCGACAATGATTTCATTCCCCGAAATTTAAAAGAAGCCTACGCCGCCATAAGCGAATACATTCTTGAAAGCTTGAATGAACAATACGACGAAAATAGTTTTAAGAGAATTCGCTTACACGGTGATTGCCACCCGGGGAACATTATCAGCCG
>JBLIMQ010000226.1:0-4600 GCA_047638775.1 Flavobacteriales bacterium | reverse complement strand
ATAATTACGAAACCGTAAAGAATACCCTTGGGGAATTATTTACGTAACTCCTTGCCGAGTTGTCAGCCAGTCTTGATAGGTTTTGAATTTAATAAAGCCGGCGCACTCTTCATTTACATGTGAGGGATCTATATCAAATTAGAAGCCGGGTTCAGCCGCTATAGTACAATAAGGACTGATTACAATAAAGACAGAGTTCAATACACAGAGAGTGCTATACATAGAGGGTACAATACACAGAGACACTTCTAGAGAGAGCTCAAGTTTTTAGTGGTTTGGAATTATACACACTGATATTTTATGGATTGAGAGGTGTCTTCTAAGATTGGCGTTTACACCATCTATTTTAGTGATATTTAGACGTAACTTTACTTAGATAGAGAATACAGTATCTTAAAGTGTGAATGAACGGTGGCGTTTAAGCCGTATAAATACAAGAATGCAGGGACCGCCGTTTATTATAAACTCCGTAACCCGCTGATATAAATCGATTTTCCCGCTATTTTACGAGTTTATGTCCTCGAAAGATACGTCAATACGTGACGCCCAATAACGATTCAAAGCTAAGAGCTACCATCAACGACGGGCTATTTTCTGCGAGATTTTTTATGATATCACCAGCAAGCGGATGGCCGCATGGACGTGGTATTTTCACCTGACGCCACTTAGGTTGAATGGGTAAACCCTAAGTTTGGAGCAGTCAAAAAAAACCGACTATTGCAGTCGGTTATCGATGTATATGAGACTCCCGTTAGGGTTACCCAAACGGATAAGCAAAAGCCTTATCTCAAAATATGTTGCACTGGCAGTGTTTGCTCCAACTGACGTGCAAAGGTTGGTAGGAGCGTCGTACCGCTCCATTCCTACCGAACCGCATTACTATGTTATGGACAAGTCAACGAACCGAAGTTGTTGTAATTCGTTACCTTCGAGCTATCAGTTCCAGCCCACAATTGAGCAGACATTTCGAATGTACCGCTTCCAAACGCATTACAAATAACGTTCTTATGATAATAAGCATATAGGTAATCTCCTCGTGTTGCGGATCCAGGCGTATAGTTATATAGACTTTTTCGGCCAGCACTGTTATCGCCAATGATAAATTGGGTATAGTTTGTTATACCGTCTACAGGAAGCCATTGCATGTAGGCCCAATTCGCATCCCACATTCTGGCATTGGTGATAGTTGCCTTTGTTACTGCTCCAGATTTAACTTCAATGTCATCAATTGCGATATCCCCTTTGTATCCTCCGTCTGCTTGAGCTGTTGCCCGGAAACGTAATTTGATAGGACCTGCAAAATATTTCAAATCGACTTCGTGAGCAGACCATGCAGCACCATTAGAGTTATGTTGTTTATTAGTCCGTTCCCACCAGTTATTAATCCAACGGCTACCATCCCAAACATCGACCGATAATGTGCCGATGTCCGATCCATACATATGGTAGCTAAATGTGAGTACTAAATCACTGCCATTAATCTCTGGGCTGGTAAGGATTGCTGTGGCTCCAGCAGAGGAGCCAGACGTTTCGATATAAGCGTACGAATTTCCGTTTGCGGCACTGTTAGGTCCTGTAGAAGATGACGGCGTACTTCCGCTTCTTCGCAACCAGTCTCTAGTACCGGATTGCGCCCAAGTGATATCTTCCTCAAAACCTAAGGTAGTTGTCCCTAATACGCCAGACACATCAAGAATGTCTTGCATAAATACACCAGAATTACTGCCACTGCTAGTGGTGCAGCCGCCGTTGGTGTGAACCCCTATAACTTGGCCTAGATCGTTTAAAACACCTGAACCTGAAGAGCCTGGCTGGGTGTCGATATCTGAATAACGAATTCGTCCAGTAGAATAGCTAATCCCAGAGCCAGCATCTACTTGCTTTGCTTGGCCTAAGGGATGTTGAATAATAACAGCATCTACGGGTAGCTCGCCGCTCACGCCTTTCCAACCAATTGCCGTACCGTCCGCACCCGGAAAGCTACCGTTTACTGTACCGGGGCTTCCCGCTAGTCTAAGCACAGCGTAATCTAATCCGAAATCAGCGCCATCTTCTACAACTTCTAAAATTTCAAAATGTTGCTGGCTATTGCGAAGGATGCCTGGTGTTTGTTCTTGATAACCAAACGTAACAAATTCGCCTACCGTATTTGAATCAACACAATGGCTGGCCGTGATGAATTGATCAGCAGAAATTAGTGTGCCGGAGCAGTAGCCTGAGGCACTGTCACTAGCAATGGACTTCATAGCACCTACTGAAGCACTCATAGCTTGAACAAAGTTGTCGTTGTAACCGATAGCACTATATCTGTCGTCGTATTGCTCTACATGCTGTAGATCATCCGTACCACAAATCGCTTCAGGTATATTCATAATCCCAGCTTTACTATAGCCTGCCGGGTTTTCCAGCTTTGACAAAAAGTTGGGGTTTTCATTCGCAAAGACTAACGATGTTGCAGTTAAAGCTAAGCCTGCAATCAGCGTCTTCAGCTCAATTTTCTTTGATCTATTGAATAGATTTAGTCCGTTCTTCATTTTCCATTTACCAGTTTTAGTTAATTTATAATTTATAAAAAATTGTTGGAATCACTATTCATACAATTTTCATCTAACTCGAATCCCGCCCTATGGAGTTTTCGGTCTAACTCAAGGAAACTTCCGTGACAGTTTTCTCTCATACAGCTATTTCATTGTGCTCTTCGGCATGTAGTTGTTCCTTAATTTGGTAGCGAATTTTTGTTCCATCGAAATGGTTTCATAATGTTTACAAACTTTTTCTTGCGAGAACACGAAATATAGTGTTCGGTATACCGCCCGGACGCTGTATGCGTAGTAGTCTTTTTTTACGAATGAGTAAACCGAATTAATACAGAAATATTTTTCGATCGACAAATTAGAATTTGTTAGAATTCCATCTATCTAAGCGAAACGTCGATTTCAATAGAAGTAATTTGGCGTCGTCTCCCCCCCCGTAATCTACGACCAAGCATTTATCGTCCCTGCAGAGAAATTTTGTCAGTGTTTCGACTTTCAAACAACTACACGAACATGTAGTTGTTTGAAATTAGAAATACTGAAACACCCCTTGCTATAACTTTTCTGTAAGTCAGTAGCGTTTTATTAACGTCAAATAAACTGCTACAATAGAAAGGTGTTACTATCAGATATGACTTGGTATTGGCACTTGAAAAATCTAAAGCTGGACTATTAATTTATACTTACTTCATGCGTATTCACGTAAATACTTTTAGTCATTATTATTTTAAATACCTATCAGCTAAAAGTTTAGAATCTCGCTGAACTCATCTATGATAATGGACTAGAAAAAAACTAATCAAGCGAAGTTCTAACTACTAAAAATTATAACTTCGAGAAATTAATTAAAACAGATTCTGGGTTTTAATCACCCAATATGGATTTTTTTTATGCATCTTAACTCTAGTATTTTGAATGTAAGTGCACTAAGCGCATCTTAATGACACTCATATCAACAAATGACAGCTTTTTAGGCCCCACTTTAAGAGTTACTTTAGTGGCACGATAAACATATCAATTAAAGTCAGGCTGACATACACCACAGATAGCCCGACAACATTGAGCTCACTCCTTTGTAGTTAATGGAAATTATCATGGAAAGTAGAATCGCCGAACATGAAGTTCTATCGAAAAGAGAAACGCAAGTACTAGAATTGATCACTGAGGGTTACACAAACAAAAACATTGCTGGAAGACTGAACGTGTCCGGTAATACGATAGCTTTTCATATGAAAAACATTCATAGAAAACTAAAAGTAAAGACTCGGCATCAAGCGGTAATAAAAGCAATTGTTTCCGGCGTTATAACGCTGAAATAATTTATTTTATAAGTTATGCAAGCATCCGCACTATAATATTTATATAGTCACTTTTCATAATGGAAAGAGCCTTAATAAATATCACAGTCATTTCGACAGGCGGTCATATTATTAGATGGTTGGTAGCCAGCACTACTGGTTTTAATAGAAAGTTACTGGTTGCTATATGAAATCAAAATAATCACATGAAATTTATAGCTTAAGTCTGTGTATTTTATAAGCTATAGATAGACAATTTAAAATGTGACAATTATTTTTTCCCGGCGCCCTGCAATTTAACAACAATTTCAATACAAACAATTTCAATACAAACAATTTAAATACAAACCAGTTCAATGCAAATCAGTTCAATATCAAGGTTCCATGCTTAGTCCGACAAACGGCAATATTCTCAGATTACCGGTGTGGGTACACACTTGATATAAAAAAAGTTTTCGTCAAAAAAAGTTACAAAAATCACTTATCAATTACGATTATATAACTGTAAGTTAGGCTATTTTGATATCTTGCGCACTCAAGTTTGGAGCGCGTAAATTATAAATCTAACAGCGTATCTCTATAAGTATTCATTAAGTCTTATGGAATTTAGAAGTCTAGATGTTTTCGTGGTTCATAATTTAGGGCTCTTCGTAGATCTGTGTAACCGCTATGGAGCCATTTCTAGTCCACCGCAGTAAAATAATATACTGTTTCTAAACCCAGAAAATGAGCGATAACCTCGGGCATTTGATTTCACCGTCTGAATTT
>JBLIMQ010000225.1:0-4624 GCA_047638775.1 Flavobacteriales bacterium | reverse complement strand
ATAAAACATCGCTGTTATACAGTAATCCCGATACCCCGAAGCTCAAATCGCGGCCCGTAACGTGCGAATGATACGCAACTCCTGTGCCGCAAAGCGGACAATACGAAACTAATACAGCCGAGCCGGCGTGACGTAAATTAACGACTTCATGCCAGTTCATGATGTACAAGGGAAAGGCAAACTGATCCCCTCCAAGATCTACACCAAGAACTCTATCGTTATCACGCATATGTTTGGCACTGCTGGTCGAAGAAAAGTTTGGCTTATTGATTGCAGGAATACCATCACGTGGTGGGCCTCCAGAAACGATGGACTTTTGAGGAAGTAAAAGATTATCAAGTAAAAAACCATTGGCGCTTTTCGCGGCTATTGTGTGTGTGCTAAGCCCTACAGAAATTAGTGCTACGAAAGCAAGCGCTATAGTGTGCCTGGGTGCAGAGCATAACTCCGAGCTTCGAGCGAGCATAGTGTGAAAAAAACTATCTCGATCAATTCGTTTTTTCCAAGTCGATAAATTTCTCATTATGATCCCCGCATACTCATTAGATGAATTTCAATTTGGTGATTATCTTGTAGGTCAAACGCCGCCTTTTCAAAGCTCCGCTTACCAAAGCGACCCGCGTCATTCGAGAATCCCCAAGGCTCGCGGGGGAACAAATACATGTATTTGTGCATCTTCAAGTTTTGATTGCGATCATTGTGAATCTCTACGGCATAGTGTCCGGGGCTCAATCCATGGATATCCAGTATCTCAGTCTCGGCGCTTAGCATTATTATGCGGCCACGTGTAAGGCCTTCATTGCGCTGCCAAGCTGCAGAATGGTTATATAAGTCGACACGAAGTGTTCCAGCCAGGGGGCGCTTCGCATGAATCACAATCCTCAAGCTAAGATCACCTTCCACAGCCCTGTCTTCTGTGAGATCGAGCACTGAACACCCGGGTGAGACTACAAGAGCACATATGGCTGCAAGAGTAGACGTTAAGCGCATTGATCAAGCTCCTCAGGTGCGGTGATTACTTTAATGTCGTTGTAGTGAAATATAGCTTACATATTAAATGCCTATCGGATGATTCATGTTTATTCAGCTGACAATATTCGCGATAGCATTGAGCGCTAACATTAGGTGCCCTCGACGGTTTTTATAGTAGTAATCAGCAAAGCATCAGCAAAAAATCAGCTTTATCTAAGGTGTTTTTTCACCGAAAAGTATAAGGTCGATGACTTCGAAACGGTTGTAAACCCATGGGTTAAGCAGCTTCATTTTTCATGAAATATCTGTCATTACGCTTTCTGTTACAAGGTACAAGGTACAAGGTACGATGTAATGAACTCTAAAAAAAACAGTCGCTAGCTGGTTTTGCCCGCATTTATTATTTCAGTAAACAGTCAGGCAGTCGATGCGCCAAATCCTGTAGGAAGCCCTCGAAAATTGAGTGATAATTTACATCATTTCGTTGCTGGGATAACGAATGGCGGTGTATTTGTAGGTAAAGACGCTATAGTCGTTATTGATACCACCTATGAGGCCGAAGGCTCCACCAACAACCTCGATCTCTATAATAAGATTGATGAGTTTGCCGATAGCCCAATCAAATATGTTATTAACACCCATAGTCATGGTGATCATAGTGGAGGTAATGAAATATTTTCCGATAGGGGGCGACCGTTATTGTTAACAAAAACGCGAAGTTCAGTACCCACGCAAATCATTCACTCGACGTTAAAACTCTACTAAGTTTCTCTGAATCATTGCGATTCGATGTAGAAGGGGAAAGTATTCGCATTGAGCATGTTGTATCTCATTCCTTTGACGATGCGCTGATATTACTCGAAAACAACAACCGACATCCCAATCTCCTTTCGCAGAACCGTCTGCACGTTGAATAAAAGGTTTTAGTTTCACTTCAAAGCCTATTGCTTTAAGTATATTTTGAAATTGTTTTTGCTTTTTGTCCCCTCTATCTATCGCGTATGCGACGGCCTTTATAACGTTTCTGTTTTTGGTCGCGTTAGTCCAAAACTTGTTGTAGTCCAAAACTTGCTGTAGTCCAAAACTTGCTGTAGTCGAAATTACGGCCGTAGGCCTGTTTGGTTGTGTAATAGACGTTCTGTACATCTACCAATATAGAGATTGTTTCCATCGATATTTAACTCGTTTTTAGAATGTAGTTAGCGTTGTGCTAGCGGGCGCAGATTTTGGCATCACGATGTAGTTACGTGCAAAATGTCGCGACAAATAGATATTTTGTCGACCAATAAAGTTCCTGATCAATTTTTACCCTCTACATGCAGAGGGTAAATAATACGTTATTTTTATTGTGGCTAAGTAGCCAAACTCCAGCTTAAGTACATCTAGACAGATTTTGGTTGCCCGCGCCCAACAAGAGAAAAGTGTGCGGCTTCATGTTTTATTTTACGAATAAATCCCGCTAAAGTACTACGAGCGGCGGCCGATAGACCCTATTCATCTTGGGTCTTTAGTTTAAACCCTTTAATAGCAACAAACCTAGTGAGGCATGATATGAGTATTGGAGGCGTTGGTCCAACTGGTGGAGGTGCAGCCGCTGCGGCAGCACACAGCGCAAGTCAGGCAAAAGAAACCGCAGTACCGCAACAAACCCCTTTAGCGGCCGAACTCCCTAAAGGGCATGCGAGTCAGGCTGATAGCCCGACAACACATCCTGATCCGAATATAGGCAACCAAGTAAATACTGTCGCCTGATATAAGCATCTCAGTGGTGGTAGTAAACATCTCAGTGGTAGTAAATATTTCAGTGATAGTAGTAAACACCTACAGAGCATGATGCATCAACCTAGTACGCGCTTGCGTGCTAGGTGATTTACACGTTGGACCCTTGTTTATTCCTGATTTCACGTTGATATTTCCCGGCTTTACGTCCATAGCTAGGGTCAAAGATGTGCCAACGTATCGGCTCCATAAAGGTGTCTAGGTCTACCTTTTTATACGGGACGCAATGCAAGTCATCGATAAGAGTATTCGCACCCACTATTTGGCAGATTGGTTGATCTGTACTAATCGACACCCATTCATTTTTACGCTGGGGTTTTATCACTACAGCTAGCCAGCCACGCCATTGATGGGTATCAATTGTCGCATCCAAACATAGAAAGCCAGGGTCCATTTGCGTATTACTTGGATGCTTCACTAATACACTAACGCCTTCAGGTGTTTCCACAACGCCTCCTAACCATATCTGCAAGAAAAAATCGTGAGGCTCCTCTTCAACAAAAGCATTCACCATTACCTCGTAAAAACCAAAGCTATCACGATCAATGAAATCGGGGACGTCCTGGTCTCGCATAGCGTGTCGATAAATATCTAGGCAGCGCTCACTTTCTGTAGGTGAAGTATCTTGCAATAAAAGAAAGTGGTTGTTCGATGGCGCCTTGGCTTTATCGATCGCAACTTCTTTGTAGTTGCCATCATCACGCAACGTACGTAACAATAGATGTTCATCCGTTAACTTAAACTCGAAGGCTATTGGTGAAAAAAAATAACTTCCGGCATCTCGAGCCTGCTTAAAAGGATGACAGAAAAGTTCTGCTCGTTTTACCGTATTATGCGAATAGCTTTGTGCCTTTACGGGCATTTTTTGCTCGGGGTATATTTGATGAAAGGTTAACGATGTAGTCATGGTGATTTAAAACCTTTTTACTGAGCATAATCTATGGTGTCACATGGGCAAAGTAATGAAACCTAAGGCGGGTTCGTTTCTTGGCTAACGTTGTAAGCATGTAGCATGTAGCATGTAAATATTGCGTCTTTTTAGTTGTTTTATTTTTCAATGATGCCTGTAAATATAAATATTTATATTTTTTGTGCTGCGCACGCGTCCTCTGTAACTGGCTCCTTTTGTTTTTTCCGCGAACGTCATTAGAACTTATTCATCTTCGACTAAAGTCATCAGTGACGTGTTACCACCCGAGGCTGTAGTGTCAGTACTCACAGTTTTTTCAGTAGTTAAGCGTTGAATTAGATTATCAAAATATTCAGAGCTGATCACGGGTAATATGGCGCCTTTTCGTTCGGCCAATTTTGCGCTGATATAATGTTTACGATCACAGCGACTATCAACTACCACGCCGGCTAAGGCGGGATGCTTCAGTAAAGTTGATAAATGTCGCAATCGGGCTACTTGGAAAACATTTCCATCTTCTCCCGTAGCCACAAATTTATCTCTAAATGCGAGTGCTTCCTCGTAAAAAACATCAGAAACAACCGCAATTACGGTATTGCCGGTTGCTAATGCGGTGACGATAGATAGTACCCAAAAGTGAAAGCTGGCATTGCCATCAGCAAAACAAATGATATTTCCACGGTTTTCCAAATAAAGAATGTTAGACTCACCCGTTGGCCCCGGTAAGCGCCTTGGCTTTTTCAAGCGTTTTTCAATATCAATTAATTGAGTGCGTGCCGCGGTTAAGGTTTGATTTAAATCGTCGGCCAAATCTTCAACAATTTCAACGTGAGAAATTTTTGCTAGTAACTGACGCACACAGGAAATACGAGTATTTAATTCGGTTAATCGCCAATTTTTTTCCGCTGTGTTTGCTCTATCCATACCTAATACAGCGTCTACTCTCGACTTTTCATCGCCAGA
>JBLIMQ010000224.1:0-4675 GCA_047638775.1 Flavobacteriales bacterium | reverse complement strand
TGTTCATCCAGTGAATTTGACAGCAATTTTAACCGGCGGCCAAACTCGTGTTCTGAATAATTTTCGAATATACTTGCCTGAGCAACGCGGGTCTCTCGCATGCTAAATCCTCTTGTTTTTGCTGTTTAGGTTCGCACCTTAAACATAAAAAATTCAAGAGGGTTTTTTAACTATCATTTAAATATTTTCATGTATTTCAATGTCTTACATGTTTCTGGATGGGCACTAGCTAGCAGTTGCTGAGGATATAACGATACAAATAACAGAAGTAAAACAAACCGCTAATGCATAAATTTCTAGTTTAGATTTCACGATGACTCCTTGTACGTACAACACCACAAATCAGCCGCGTCGATTTACGGCGTCGGCTGTATTTGTCTTGTTATGTATTAGCTCGGCTGTTTTACTTTCCTAAGGTAAGGCTTTACTACTTCCCAGCCATCTGGATAAATTTTCGTAGCTTCTTCGTTATTTACTCCAGGCACGATAATCACATCTTCACCTTGCTTCCAATTCACTGGAGTGGCTACTTTGTGCTTGGCTGTAAGCTGCATGGAATCAATAACTCGAAGAATCTCATCAAAATTACGACCTGTTGTCATAGGGTAAACAATCATAAGCTTTATGTTTTTATCCGGACCAATTACAAATACTGACCGCACAGTAGCATTTGTCATGGCTGTACGACCTTCAGCTGCACCTGTCTCATCAGCGGGGAACATATTATATAGCTTTGCGACTTTTAGATCGGTATCCGCGATAACTGGGTAATTAACAGCGGAACCGCCAACGTCTTCAACATCCTTAAGCCATTTGTCGTGGTCATCTGTTGAATCAATGCTCAACGCAATGATTTTGGTGTTCCTTTTTTCAAATTCAGGCTGAATGTTAGCCATATAACCCAACTCAGTGGTACAAACAGGTGTGAAATCCTTAGGATGTGAAAACAATACGGCCCATCCATCTCCAATCCATTCATGGAAATCAATTTTTCCTTGAGTAGTCTCTACTTGAAAGTTTGGCGCTTGATCATTAATGCGTAACGACATGGTCTTATCCTTAGGTTAGTTGACCGAAATCTGACTATATACTATGTCTGCTATTAGTGGATAGCACGGGAACACCTGGGGGCATGTTGGGGAGGTGGGCATGTTGGGCATGTGGGGCATGTGGGACACGCACTTGTTGATTGGCATCATAACGAACCGCCACTAGTTAGCGGCGGTTCCCTTCTTTATTTTTAGACAGCCCGATAATATCAATTACTAATCGATTAAAATGACTAATTACCCCCTCTTTAGTACAAATTACAACCTACATAAAATCAATGACTAGATTCGCGAGGAGCTTCTTTACAAGTGCGAGTATGCTCGAGTACACCCGCTCGTGAAATCGTTTGCACCGCCTTAAATTACGACCAATCAGGAAACTGTGTGACGTTAAGGTCCAGTTTTGAAATAGTTTTCATATCTGCGTCGGAAAGTTTAAAATCGAAGATGTTGAGATTCTCAACCCGGTGGGCATGCTGTGAACTTCTCGGTATGGCTATCACACCTCTTTGATAATGCCAGCGTAAACTCACCTGTGCATTACTTTTATTATATAGTTTTCCTATTTTGGCGAGCACCTTGTTATCGAAAAGCTTGTTTCGACCTTGAGCCAATGGCGACCAAGCTTCCATTTGTATCCCTTCTCGCCTTAACGACTCGTAGGATTCTATTTCCTGAAAATACGCATGCGTTTCTACTTGATTGATAACGGGTTTTACTTGGGCGTAACCCAACAACTCTTTTAGTTGCGCAGGCGAGAAATTACTGACGCCTATCGCTTTAATTTTACCTTCATTGTAAAGCTCCTCCATGGCCTTCCATGTTTCTTTCACTTTCCCTCTGGGGCGATGTATAAGATACAAATCCAAATAGTCTGTTTGCAATTTCGCAATAGAGGTATTAAAAGCCTTTTTGGTTGACTCGTATCCCGAATCGTCCACCCATAATTTTGATGTTACAAAGAGCTTTTGTCGGTCTATACCGCTCTTCTTAATGCCCTGCCCTACAAACTCTTCATTGCCGTATATGGTTGCCGTATCGATTAGCCGGTAACCAAGTTTTATTGCATCGGATACACTTTCGATGCCCAAATCGCCCTTTAAGTCTAAGGTGCCAAATCCGAGTTTGGGCATTTTTACGCCGTTGTTCAAAGTAAGCTCGGGTATTGAAAACGTTGCGGTCTGCTCAATTTCATTTGCATTTAGGCCCCTACCCGCAAAAGGTAAAGCCAAGCCTGCAGCGGCAATGGAGGAGCTAAATTTTAAAAACTTTCTGCGGTTTATATCGTTACCATCATTTATTTTTTTCATTATTGAGATATCACCTTATTTCAATTTAAAGTCAATATAGTCGTAATTCATTTCGCCTTTCTCGATCGTGGTGAAAGTTAGCGTTTGCTTTCCCTTCTTTAGCGTTAAGGTTCCTAGATCTTCGATGTAGTTCCAGTGATGCCACTGCCGCCAATCGTGCGGGTCCTTCTGATCATAGGTTGTCGGCACGTGCAAATCTACATGCTCGCCGTTCTCGGTTGATAGCCTCACAACCCCGCCATGCCGTGATGTAAACATTAGACCAACTTGGTAATTGCCTGACTCTTCAACATCTACAGTGTATTTCATCCACTCACCGGGTTGAGTCCACCCCACATAGAGTTGATTTTCTTGTTGATCCACAATATTGAATTTTGAATTATCGATTTGGTCAAAATACTTCGAATACGAAATATCCACAGCTTCATTTATTCTAAAGGTGCTAAAATAGTCGCTTCCTTTATTTAGCCCCCCACTACCACTATTAATAGTATAGCTATCACTAAAACTTACACCCTCACCTCCCGTATCGTAGAACTCGCACTGAAGTCTACCGGGTATAACTTGGTCCACCGGCATTCCGCTAGTGCTTTGTACATAAGTAGAGTTCTCTGTACTACTACAGGAAAATAAGTGACTTGTAATAAGAAGTAACAACAAGTGCTTGAGATTAGTTTTCATAATTTATTATTATCTTTGTTAAGTTGGGTTGCACTTGATAACAAGCGTGCCGCAAGAAGGTGTCACTTGCATGCAGGCAAGCTGAAGCGACTAAACTAACATATCATCGATAGTTGTCGGCACCTGAGTTTCCTTGGCAAAATATGTTCATCTTCAGTATAATTGGCGATACCAGAAGTATGCGTTAGTAGGTTTTCAATGCTTATATCGTTACCTTCAGTAGGGAATTCGGGTATATATTTGTGAATATTATTTGCTATTGAAAGTTTTTGTTGTTCTTGCAGTATCATTATTGCGTAGCAGTAAATCATTTAGTAATAAAGCCCGGACGAAAGACCTTATCGGTTGTTAGAGATATATTGTGCTCTAGGTTAGCAAAGCCAGCCACTCCCTTGGACAACACCTTTCCTTTCTGGCTACCAATAGCAGAAACTCCAGAATCATCTATTTCAATATTTTCAGCCTGAATAGCTTCATGGTGTTTTTGTTTATTTGTGACCATGACGGAAAAGATTGTATTTAAACTAAAAATTCTTAGGAAAACATTAAGAATTATTATTTTGTATAACTGGTAATTATTTTTAGGATGTTATAAATATTCAAACTGATAAATAGTAATGAAAGAAACTGCATCTACACAAAGTTACCCATGCAGATCCGGACGTGCAGGTTCCCACATCCGGCTCCTCGGTTGCACTCGATCTCGCAGTACAAAAAAATTAGAAATTACCACCACACCTTAATTTTTTGTGGGCACCGTGCAGGCAGGTCTCTCTAGGTTCCTATATGCAATCACGCGCTTCAACTTTTTCCGCGTCATGCTCTTGCGACCACTGCCTCGATTCAGCCATTTATACAGCTTACCTACCGCATGAAAATACACAGTAAATAAATCATCAAGATTTCCGACAACTCCGAAGTAGTTGTAATACCCTCGGAGCTTTTGGGTAAGCTTGTCCAGAAACACCGCCGTTATCTTGTGTCGGTTTTTCTTGATGTACTCACTTAAGTCATTTTTTATTGACTGCAGACTCTTACGAGAGCTTCGCCTAAATAAACGCGATTTACCAGCCTTATCATAGCCCCAATAGAACTCGAAATTCAAGAACGTAAACGCCCCTTTGATCTCATCTGGTCCCTCTTATCGTTTTGTCCCGTAGAATTCAATGGTATCCCATTCGTCATGGTAAATTTCTAGGTCATACTGGACATTAACGCTTGATAATGCGCCGATAGACTTTTTTCTTAGCCAGAGAGATTATTACGATTATCACACCCTAACTTAACCCCCCATTTAGATTTTTATGGCATTCGATAATCATATGTTCCATTTCTGGAGACGCATGCGGGGACACGCACTTATTGATTACTTTTCAGACGCATGCGGGGGGAGACGCATGCGGGGACACGCACTTATTGATTACTTTTCAGACGCATGCGGGGACACGCACTTATTGATTACTTTTCATATTATTTATTCCTTTTTATATATGGTAATTATTTTTGGCGGGGATGACGCATGCGGGGCGCATGCACTTATTGATTGACATCATAACGAACCGCAACTAGTATAAATACTGTACATACGAACAGAAATGGAATTCATGTGACAACACCTCGCGCCCAACAAATATC
>JBLIMQ010000223.1:0-4767 GCA_047638775.1 Flavobacteriales bacterium | reverse complement strand
CCCGAAGAATTCTGGACTTTAAAAGCCGACTTAAAAACAAAGAAAAGCGATGCGCTACTGTGTGAAGTAACGCGATTTAAGGGCGAAGCGTTTAAACCGGTTACCGGTGATCATGCGCACTCTGCGGTAAGTTACTTGGAGCCCGCGACCTATACAGTAAGCTCTCGTGAAGACAAACCAACCTCATCAAAACCTTCCGCGCCTTACATCACCTCAACCTTGCAGCAGGCTGCATCTGTTCGTCTAGGCTACGGGGTCAAAAAGACCATGATGATGGCTCAGAGGCTCTACGAGGCAGGTTATATTACCTACATGCGTACTGACTCAACGAGTTTAAGTAAAGATGCTGTTGAGTCGTGTCGCGAATATATTGAATCAAGCTATGGCGATAAGTACCTGCCAAGCGAAGCAAAAACGTATTCGAATTCAAATTCAAACGCACAAGAGGCTCACGAAGCCATTCGGCCTTCTGATGTGCGTGTTAAAGCAACGCAGTTGGCTAACATGGAGCGTGATGCTGAGCGCTTGTATCAGCTCATTTGGCAACAGTTTGTTGCTTGCCAAATGACGCCTGCCGAATATACCAGTACGCGTATTGTCGTTACAGCGGGAGATTACGAGCTACGTACACGTGGCCGTGTTTTGCGTTTTGACGGTTACACTTTGGTTCAGCCTTTACCGGTCAAAAAAGATGAAGATGGAATTTTGCCGGATGTAAAAGTCGGCGAAGTTCTAAGCTTAAACGAATTGCTACCCAAGCAGCACTTCACCAAGCCGCCTGCGCGTTTTACCGAAGCCAGTTTGGTAAAAGAGCTAGAAAAACAAGGCATTGGACGTCCGTCTACGTATGCAGCCATTATCGGCACAATACAAGATCGTGGCTACGTTCATGTCGAAAGTAAACGTTTTCACGCCGATAAAATGGGCGATATTATTACTGAACGTTTGACTGAGAGCTTCGAAGAGCTAATGGATTACAGCTTTACGGCCAATATGGAGCAGAATTTAGATGCCGTCGCGGAAGGTACTCTTGCGTGGGATGATCTATTAAACGATTTTTACAGTGGCTTTTCAGAAACGCTAGCGAAAGCGAAAGACGCTGATACGGGTATGCGTCGAAACGAACCAGTCGGTACGGATATTGAGTGCAGTAACTGTGGTCGCGAGATGCAGATACGAACAGGCTCAACGGGTGTGTTTTTAGGCTGCTCTGGCTACGCGCTTCCGCCGAAGGAGCGGTGCAAGAACACCATGAATCTTACCTCTGGTGACGAAGCCATTGATACTGAAGATGAAGAAGCAGAAACGACCCAGTTACGCTTAAAGCGTCGATGTAAGCTTTGTAATACCGCGATGGACAGTTATCTACTGGACGAGCAGCGGAAAATACATATCTGCGGCAATAACCCTGATTGTGATGGTTACGAAGTCGAAAAGGGTACGTTTAAAATTAAAGGCTATGATGGGCCGCTAATCGAGTGTGATAAATGCACGAATGATATGCAGCTTAAATCGGGTCGCTTTGGTAAGTATTTTGGTTGTACTAACGAAGAATGTAAAAATACGCGTAAGTTATTACGCAACGGTGAAGCTGCGCCTCCTAAGATGGATCCAATTCAAATGCCTGAATTGAAATGTCTTAAGGTAGAAGATCACTATGTCTTACGCGATGGTGCAGCGGGTATATTCCTAGCGGCAAAGGGTTTTCCTAAAAATCGCGAGACGCGAGCACCTTTGTTGAAGGAGATCCTGCCACACAAAGATGCCTTAGATCCAAAGTATGACTTTCTTCTAAGTGCTCCGGTAGAAGATAATAATGGTTTAGATACGATTATTCGATTCAGCCGAAAAACTAAAGAACATTATGTGCAAACAGAGATCGACGGAAAGCCTAGCGGCTGGAAAGCGACCTACGAGAAGCGTAAATGGGTTATAGAGGAAAAGGCTAAGAAGGCGCCTAAGAAGGCAAAAGCAGAACCTAAAGCGAAAGCTAAGCCAAAAGCCAAGGCCAAAGCTAAGCCAAAGGTTGAAGCCGAAGTTAAGGCCGAAGTTAAGGCTGAAACGAACGCTAAACCCGAAGCATAAGCAAAATAAATGTAGACGAGGGGAGTAATATCCCTTCGTCAATTTGCCGTGTAAGTGCCGCTCGCAGGCCCATTTATGTCACATCACCCAGTCAAACTTACCAAGCAAGAACTTAGCTTCGCGCTCAAACTGCTCAACTCACTTGAACCAGAAACTGATTCTGCTTATCACCGCTTCGCCATCATCAATGCAGTGCTATTACAGATTGATCTCGGCTTACTAGCCCTTGCCAATCATCTCGTTGATGAAGCCTTAGCGCAATCTTGGCTTACCGGGTCAACCGTTCAGAGTCTACGGCCTATAGCGCCACCGATGTCTATATCGATTTCAAAGGCACTACTTGCCGCAGAATCTAAGTCTAGCTCGATGCACATCAATGATTTTAATCGCTTGCAACAGAGCCCAAAATCCTGGCTTTCAGGGCTTCTTCGTACCTTAAGTACAGTAGATAAAACCAAGCAAGAGCATAATGACACGATCGCACACTATCACGCGCAAACTCCATCTTTAATCGCTACAACTGGAGAGGGGCGTATTGAAGCCCACTGGACAGACCTTAATGCTGATATGCTTCGTCATAACATCGAGCAGGCTTTGGTATGGATACAGGATCTAGAGAGTAACGAGGTAGAGTTTTAAGCTGCTTTGGGTCAAGATATAGTGATATACTCGCTGTTTACATAGCTGATTCTGTATAAATAATGACCGACACTCTTTTTGAAATAGTTGAATTAAAAGATGGTGAAATCGTATTGCGTCGAGCAAACGACGACGGTGATCCGCTTTTGAGTATTTCTTTTTCAGAAGAAGCACTCTATTTTTTGAATAATTCTAAGTTTGAAGTGGCTAAGCTCATGATTGAAGCCGGTTTAGAGGCGGCTAGTGATCCCCAAGAACTCGACGAAACTGAAGATGATTTCGACGAAGCTAGTACGCCCGAGGGAGCCGTTTTTCACTAAAAGATAGCCTTTAGGGTAGCAAAACTACCCACTAGTAAAGCGGCTTCTAGTAAAGCGGCTTCTAGTGAAGCCCCAGGCGAGCCGGTTTGTGTTGAAGCCTTTATGGCCTGCTTCTTGCGAAAACTTTCTATTTCTATTTCTATTTCTATTTCTATTTCTATTTGTATAGTACCCCCATGTATACAAGGCCATAGCTTGTGGTCACCGTAATTATATTATCGCCAAAGATAGAATCCCGTCTCTGAACGCCTGATTAGAAGTGATAATAAAACTGCCCAGGTTCGTAACGATAAAGCGATCAGTTCAAACAATGTCGGATCTTCGTTATCTGTCGGCTTTATATATCCAATATCACCAACAATCGAAAGCTCAAACTCATCAAGGCGTTTCCGCTCATTTTCGATGACTAGGTTTTCGCGTGCTCTTTGTAACTGTTGGGTGATTGCCGTTACGGCTATAAATTTAACTCAGACTGATTTCACAATCAGGCCGTACCCTCAGTCGCGGTCAAGCGCGTCTTGCCAGGCTCGTTGGCACCGAAGATAAGGAGGTTGTGACATTGGTGCAATCAATCCAAGTGATAAATTTTTTGTTGCAGCTGGCGCTATTCGACGCCCCCCTAATAAAAAGGTCATGCTGACTTAGCGGCTTTCCATTTTCTAAATAACTTTCCCCGACTAGCCGCGTCAACTTTTTTCATGGCGCTACCGCGCCTCAAGGTCACACTATTGTTGCCAAATAAAAACTACCTTCTTATGAAATCGTGTCTTTGGGTTCGTGTCTTTGGAGCAGTGTCTTTGAACATTATTAATTTAAAAAATTCAAAAGTTTTTAAGCTCGAGCGATGGCCTACAACAGCAGTTGAAGTTTTGGTCGACGATACAATATACAAAAGTTTTGGCATCTTTCGTATCGAACTCAAATGTAAAATAAATGTAAAATTACTTGATTAATCATACTTGTATGTTGACTGGAGCGCCAATTTTTAGGAATCTACGTCAGGGGGATGTCGAAAGTAAAGTATGCTCGATTTTATGTAAATAAAATAAACGACATAAAAAATTAAAGGTCATCTTTGCTGTTGTTACATCGCGGCACGGTGCTGCATATGTACAGTATTCTCCTTTAATAATCGCGTTTAATGTATGTAACACTAAAGCCGTTAAGTTGTATGCGGTTCAAGTATTAGTACATGAGAATGGAAGTATTTGTGAGGATGTTAAACGATACTAAATGTATTTTTTGTTCTAAAAAATAACGTAGTTGTTTAATGAATTTTTACTTTATTTATTTGTTTTATATTCAGGAGTTGACGTGAGTAAGGAAACGGTATTCGCAAAAATTGAATCGAAAGGGTTTGGTATTAGTTGGATTTCGACAACTAATTGTTGGCGGTTAGTTTTAGGGAGTGAAAAAAAACTGATGGAGATCCATATATTCAAGAATATTTTAGTTCGCATGAATATGGATCAAAAAAAGTAGCCCGTATAGCGGCTGAGAATCGAAGGAATAAGCCGATGGGGCAAGCAATATTCAAAAAATATTATCGCTATCAGCTAAATGGACGTCGAGTAAAAAGGCCGCGCAGTACAGCGACGGTCGGTGTTACTGGGGTTATTTTCAGTAAAGGCCGGCGGATTCGTAATGGCGTGGACTATTTTAGTCCGTCCATGTTAGTGTATTCTGGAAGTGAACTGATGGGCCGGTTCCCTTTGCGGAAACT
>JBLIMQ010000222.1:0-4837 GCA_047638775.1 Flavobacteriales bacterium | reverse complement strand
CCTTAAGATTTATGGGGAGGGATAGAGTGCTAAGGAAGCTATAAGAAAAATAATTATTACTGTTAATTTAGTGGAATGGAATCCGAATTATTGGTGTCGCCCAAGGTAAATATTTGTTGGCTGGGTGGCTGTTTTTACGATCGATAGGTGGACTTTAGTAGCGCTACTGAAGAGTGAATTCGGCCGCAGGAGCTGTGAAAGTTTACCGCAATCGATAATGTTTTTATAACTCAGTTTTTTTATGGGAAGCAGAGAGCTTCTATCATGCTTCATGCTTTGGATGTGTGTGACGGTTACATAGGCATTGCTGTCAACTTAGTAAACATGTGTTTTTCAGCATGTTCCAAGAGCGCGGTATTAAATTATATTACACCCTAAGTTGCTCTTTCGTTAATCGGGGGAGCATAAATTAAAACAGGATAAATTTGTATGAGATTAGTTGGATTTAGATTTTTGGTGCCAATTGTGGCGTTGACTTGCGTGATCTTGAGTCCCTTTGCAGCGGCGCAAGTTGTGAAAGACGAGTATATTATTTTGCTGAAAGACTTTGCCTCACAATCAAATACCGACGTAGTAGTGAAAGAATCGGTTGAAAAAGTATCAGTTAGATTGTTGGCAAAGGCACGAACACATCAAATGAACAAGTTGAGCCATTCTTCGCAAAAGGCTACCGCTGACAACAAACGTAAGCGAGTTTATGACGGTGCATTTAGAGGCTTCTCCGCAAAGCTTAGCCCCTCGGCAGTAGAACTATTAAGAAGCGACCCAGACATTGAGCTTGTTGTGCCAAACGTGCAAATGAAAATAAATGGCACCCAAAATAACACCCCATCTTGGGGCTTAGATCGTGTCGATCAGCGCGTTCGTCAGGCTGATGATACCTATAGATATGGCGCCGAAGGGCTGGGAGTGCATGCCTATGTTATGGACTCAGGCATATGGGGAACTCATAACGAATTTACTGGTAGAGTAGCGGATGGCTTTGATGCGCTAGGCGATAATCTCGAAGCTACGGACTGTGATGGTCACGGTACACATGTTGCCGGTACTATCGCAGGAACAAACGTTGGTATAGCTAAGAGTGTTGTTGTTCACCCTGTTAGAGTTATCGGTTGTAGTGGCATTGGCAGCTTTAATGACACCGTGGCAGGTGTGGAATGGATACTAAATAATATCCAATTACCTGCCGTGGTAAATGTGAGTTTTGGGGTCAATTTGACTGAACTTAGCGATAGTGAACGTGCAGACGTAGTTGCCACATGGAATTTTCTAATTGGTCTTCTAAATGCTTTCGGTGCGACGGTCGTTGTGTCCGCCGGTAACGAGAACATAGATGCTTGTGACTATGCGCCAGCGAATAACGATGATGTAATCACCGTAGCCGCATCAACTTCGAATGATTTGCGACGGAACGATTCAAATTTTGGATCTTGTGTTGATATTTTTGCGCCAGGTGATGACATACTTTCTGCATGGCGCGGTAGTAATTCCGCCGCCGCCCCGCTTGGAGGAACATCAATGGCTACACCTCATGTGGCCGGGGTAGTAGCTTTGTACTTAGAAAAACATCCAGATGCGACACCCGTACAAGTTTCAGATGCAATTATCGAAAGCGCCACCGAGGGGCTTATACAAAATGCTGGTACAGGTAGCCCTAACCGTCTCCTATTTAGTGCGATTTTATCGCAAGATTTTGAGCAAGGTTTTACGTGGAGTAATAACGGTACTATCGACTGGACAACTATAAGTGGTGGAACGCGATCAAACTATACTGGTCCGTCAGTGGCGGCCGATGGCACTGCAACTTACGCGTATTTAGAAGCGTCAGGTGTTTCTTCTAATAACACGGTAAAGCTTGAAAGCCCGTTATTTGATGCCGGTGGTAATATTTACGTCAGTTTCTATTACCATATGTTTGGTTCTGATATGGGTAACTTAAGCTTAGATGTGTATTCTGAAGGTATTTGGCATTTGAATCATTGGAAAAGAATTGGTGAGCAACATCCCAGTAACAATTCATATTGGTCAAAACAGACGGTTGACTTAACTTCATATAATGGCCCAACTAAGATTCGCTTTCGTGGCGTCACCGTGGGCGGTTATCGTGGTGATATGGCTATTGATCAGATTGAAATCCAATCTGGAATTGCACCAAATACTAGCGTTAAGGAGGCATATTGGGGTTGGGATGACACATGGGTTTATATGTCTTGGCTGCCAATACCTGGTGAAGAAAATTATGTTCAATTTATTATCGGTATCGATGCGAACGGAACAAAAAAGTGGTTGTATAAATATGGCCCGGGAGCAACCAATAGGGGTGACTACCGGTATAGACACTATCATCGCGATGAAATTTGTAATGCCTTTGGTACCGGGACATTTGTGTTACAGACACAGTTATGGCCAGGCTTCGATTCATCTAGAGCGGAATTCGTATATAACCTAGGATCGATTACCTGCGCAGCAAACTAAGTTAAAAGGAGCCAAGGACGGCTCTGTTTAACTGATAGATTGTTAATGAAAACTGTTAGTGCAAACAATATCTTGACCCTATATTAATGTATTTTACAAAATACCATAACCATAGAGGTTTACGAGTACTGGATTACCTTAGCGTGAGTTTATATTGTGCGGTAATGGGCTAGAACACAACAAGCCAAGATCTAACCACCCAATAATATAGCTTGAAAAATAGAATTAAAACAAATTTCTGGTTTTAATTCCTTTTGATGCGGGATTTTTCTGGATTTTTCTGGATTTTTCTGGATTTTTTCATGCTTGCCTTTTATCAAAAATAAGTATGCACTTCGAACTTGAATCCACGGGTGGTTTAAGACTTTCCATATGAAGTGTTAGTTTATTGTATTTAGAAATCCATCAATAGTTTAGTTGTCTCATTAATTTTATATACAGGAGCTTGCGTGAGTAAGTTAACGGCATTCGCAAAAGTTGAATCGAAAGAGTTTGGTATTAGCTGGATTCCCACAACTAATTGTTGGAAGTTAGTGTTAGGGAGCGAAAAAAGAACGGGAGGTGATCCATATATTCAAGAGTATTTTAGCCCATATGAACACGGTTCAAAAAAAGTCGCGCGGGCCGCGGCGGAAGCTCGAAGAGATAAGCTGATGGGGCAATCTAAATTCAAAAAATATTACCGTTATCAACTAAACGGACGTCGAGTAAAAAGACCGCGCAGCACAGCGTCAGTTGGCGTTACTGGAGTGATTTTTACTAAAGGACGCCGAGTTCGTAATGGCGTGGACTACTTTAGCCCGTCAATGCTGGTGTATTCTGGAAGTGAATTAGTCGAACGATTTCCTTTGCGAAAGTTTCGCGCGCAAGGCGCATTTCACTCCGCCGTAAAAAGCCGATATATCTTGGAGGGCCGCCGTTATGTGAAAAGTGAAGTTGAGGATCTATTTAAAATGTGGGCTAACAAGTCTGATATCTTTAATCTCTTAACGATTAATGAAATACCTCTCGCCTAATCACTGATCACAGCTACTTGATTATTTAGTCCAAGAGTATTTAATTAGAAGGTACTGTTTGTGATTTTGGAGCTAGAGCGGAGGCTACTAACAGTTTATGTGGTAGGCCGTCTGCAGAATTTTTAGTGGATGGTTATGCTTACGTGTAGCGTTTGTTGAAATTCGAATCGTACTAATTATTACCTAATTAGCACTATTCCTAAGCTCGACTATACTGTACATTAAGGGCTATGTTGGCGTTAGCTGTTGGTCAGTTTATCCCAACGCTTGCCGCAAGTAGTAATCAGGAGAGGCTACCTCGCTCTTATTCTCGATCATCCGCCTCCATCCCAGATAGTTTTCAAGATACCTTGTCGCAACGCCATTAAAACGCCTCATCCAAGTTTTCAGTCGGCTGATATAAGCGTTTAAGTTTTGGATATGAAAAATTTTATCGACCACGTATGTATTACTTAAACCGACAATACGCTTATGAGGAATACGCTCTGCTTTAGCAAACGATTTATAGATACCGTTGCCGTCAGTACACAGTATTATTTCTTCTCCTCCCCTGATCGGTCTTAATGCGTCATGGATCTTCTCCTTGCTAATTTGCGTAAAAACAAAATCAGCTTCCGTTCCGGACCGGTCTCTTACAATAAGTACTGGTACTCTTTCGCCAATATTTTTTTTTGACTTGCCTCTTTTCTTTGCCTTACAATGCTCTATGTGCCTGCTTCCTTTGAAGTATTCCGTGAAAAAAGTTTCATCGGCCTCAACAATACCAACCATATTTTTTGATTTATTATGTGCGGGCGACAACAAAAACCTACCTAATTAGCACTATTCCTAAGCACGACTATACTGTACATTAAGTCAGTAAAGATATTTAATGTCAGGAGGTTAGTTATGTCCCAAAATAGAGTGCAGTTTCAAAAGGGTATGAGTTTACCGGACTATCTTGATCTATATGGCACGGAGGAGCAGTGTTTTAGTGCTTTATTTGACTGGACCCTAACTATGCATAAATTATCTTAATTTAGACACGTAAAATACTTTTCCATATCATTCTTTAACGCGTCATTTGAATTCATGCTTAAAAAAAATTCACAATTAGGTCGAATTAATCGACCTGCGTGTATGAAAATCGTATTGCGTACTCGACTTATAGAATCAAACACCCAAAAAGCCGCACGCTTGGCATTCGTCTTACGAGTCCTTTCTTTAGTTTTCATTTGTCATTCACGATTGAGGTTGTGCGCCATAACGGTACATAGCATGTACATATGATTTCCCGCTTGCTTCTTTACGGGAATGTAATCCATTTGGGCCTGTGATTTCAGTTCCGCAAATAGGCCTTCTTGAGA
>JBLIMQ010000221.1:0-4873 GCA_047638775.1 Flavobacteriales bacterium | reverse complement strand
GAACGAGATGCAAAAAGACATCCTGATCTTTGTGAAAAAATGGATACCTCGTTTCGAAAGCAACAACCGCAGCTACCTAAACATTGGTATTGGATGTACTGGAGGCCGACACCGCTCAGTCTATCTTGCGCAAAAAGTTGCTCACATGCTAAAACTCGACCACACAAGCGTTCAGGTTAAGCATCGCCAGCTTGAAGTACAAGGAAGCTCATGAACCTAAAACCTTTACACAGCTGTAGTTGTGAAGTGAGCTCAACAGACCAAGGGGACATACTTTGCTAGAGAAAGACTTGGACATAATTAACCGATTGGGATTACACGCCAGAGCCGCAACTAAATTTGCCAACACAGCAAAACGCTTTGGCTGCAATGTACAGGTGCGTCTCGGTACGCAAACTATTGACGGAAAAAGCATAATGTCATTAATGCTACTCGCCGCCGCAAAAGGAAGTGTTCTCACGTTAACAACAGAAGGCTGTGATGAGAATGAAGCTATGAGTGCGATAGACGAGTTACTCGCTAGGCGCTTTGACGAGCCCGATTAGCGGCACCAACAAATAACACCCCTATTTAACATGAGAATTAATGCCGAAGTATATGCAGGCTGTTAGTGAAGACAGGAAAAGCCAGACCCAGATTCAGCTTGCTCGCGTGCAAGCTTTACTTGGAAGCGGCACGGCACACCAATTGCGACAAATGGTGCGCGGCCTGCTGCCTGTTCAAATCGCGCGACTGCTAGAATCTTCGCCGCCTACCTCTCGTCGTATCATCTGGGATTTAGTTAACAAAAACATGCTAGGCGAGGTCCTAGAAGAGCTTCCTGAAGAGATTCGTGCCGAATTTTTGGTTGATATTGAAGCCGAAGATTTGGCCCAATTAGGGGAAGGCTTAGACACCGATGATCTTGTCGACATACTGCAACAACTGCCAGAGCAACTCACTCAAGAAGTGCTAGCAGGGATGAAACAGCAAGACCGTGAACGCGTTGAAAAAGTTATTGCGTACGATGAGGATACCGCTGGCGGCCTAACCAACACCGACACCATCACCGTGCGTCCACGTTACACGCTCGACGTTGTACTTCGCTACCTTAGGCGACACCCAACGCTTCCAGATTCAACAGATAGCCTTATTGTTGTAAATCGTAAAGATGATTACTTAGGCTTACTACCATTAAGTACACTGCTAACAACAGACCCGAACGTAACCGTTCGCGAAGTTATGGTGACGGATACAAATGCTATACGCGCTAACCTTTCGGAAACAGAAGTTGCTAAGCTCTTTGAAGAGCACGACTGGATTAGCGCACCGGTCGTGGATGACAAAGGAACCCTAATTGGCCGAATCACCATTGACGATGTTGTTGATGTCATTCGAGACAATGCTGATCACAGCTTAATGAGCTTGGCGGGCCTAACCGAAGATGACGATACCTTTGCGCCAATATGGAAAACAACGCCGCGGCGTGCCATATGGCTTGGGATCAACCTTATAACAGCGCTATTAGCCTCTATGGTTATTGACCAATTTAAAGATACCATTGATAAAGTTGTTGCCCTGGCTGTGCTTATGCCACTGGTAGCAAGTATGGGTGGTGTCGCAGGTTCACAGACACTAACCATGATTATCCGCGGGATGAGTACTGGGCAAATTGGCCCTAATAACTTACGCTGGCTGCTTTCCCGCGAGCTCGGAGTCGGCTTAATTAACGGCATGCTTTGGGCCGTAGTAATCGGAACCGTTTCAGCGTTTTGGTTTCAGGATTACCGCTTCGCTATTATTATTGGCATCGCAATGATTGTGAATCTAGCCACAGCAGCGATTGCCGGTGCGCTAATACCGCCGCTATTGAAGTCATTCAAGATTGACCCTGCACTTGCAGGCGGCGTAACATTAACAACCTTAACTGACGTGGTGGGTTACCTAGCCTTTCTAGGCCTAGCCACCTACTTCTTCGCATAAGAGCCCCTATGAACAATTATCCAGACGACGATACTGATGTCGAAAAAAGTAAATCGCAAGTAAAGCGAGACATGAACGAGCTTCAAGATATAGGAGTACAACTAACCGAAGCGTCTAAATCCTTCCTAGATCAGCTCAAACTACCCGAAAAACTGTACGAAGCTATCGCAGAATACAAAAAAATAAACTCGAATATTGCGTTAAAGCGCCAGCGTCAATATATCGGCAAGCTGATGCGTACAGCAGACTTCGAAAATATCCGTGCAAAAATCGCCGGCTTAACCGAAGAAAAACACCGCCAAAGCCGGCAACTTCATGCTGTCGAGCATTGGCGCGATAGACTTATCAACGGCGCAAGCCCAGAACTCGAGGCCTTAATCAACCAGTACCCTCACGTTGATAGGCAGCAGTTACGACAGTTACAATCAGCCGCAAAACGTGACCACGAAAAGCAAAAGAATACAGGTGCCGCACGCAAGCTTTTTAAATTACTACAAGTAACACTCTCCGTTAATGTTGATGGGAGCCTGCTTGACTAGGCTTAGCTCAAAAGTTTTTTGCACCACACAATAAGCCTTTTACTGCTAAGCTTTAGACTACGACAAGCTATATTGGCCTAGTGTAAAATGACGCCCACACAAATAAAAGCGCTATGGCTTGCCATAACCCTCTCCCTAATCGCACTAGCACCCAAAGGGTATGGCGAGGTGAGTGAAGTGGAGGCGAGTGGAGTAGAGGTAAGAGAAGCAGAGTGGAGTGGAGAGCAGAATAAGAGCGATAATGGCGAACCGACACCCATCATCATTAAGCATGCCCCTAGAGGCTGGACGAGTGACCTACAAGCCTATCAAAATGATCTAATCACACTTATATTCAATCAGTCATTAGTAAGCCACGGGGCATTTCGCCTCGAGATGGAGAACCGAGACTTAACCAATCCACGGCTGAACACACTATTAAGACAGGGAAAGATCGACTCGATATTCTTTTCAAACAGAAATGCCGCAAATAATCTTATTATAAATAACACCGGCGCCGCTCTCTACCCGAAGCCCTACCTAAAAGCCCTACTCGGCTTACGTCGATTTATTATTCGTCGAGAGGATATAGAAAAGTTTTCAAAAATTAAAACGCTTAGAAACCTACAAAATTTCACGGCTGGCCAGCCCGAAGGCTGGCCAGACTCTTTAATATACGAAAACCATGATATTAAGGTTGTTCGCCCTAAGAGTTACTCCCGCTTATTCCTCATGCTTAAGAACAAACGTTTTGACTTCATTCCGCTTAGTACCTTAGAAATTGATAAAGCCCACCGTGAAATAGCTCAGCAATACCCAGATTTAGTTATTTTGAAAGGCATCTTTGTATACTATCCCCTGCCCGTAGTAGTGGCGATAACCGGCCAGCGGCCAAAACTTCAATCACGGATGGATATAGGCTTAAACAAGATATTTGACCAAGCGCCTAACAAGACTTTTGATGAGCTGTTTTTAAAACACTTCCCACTATCCAATGATTCAAGAGCGTCGGACAAGTCGGTAATAATTTTTCTTGAAAATCCAGACTTGTCTGCTGATAAAAACTTCAAAATAACGCACTATTTCAAAGAGGAATATTTAAGCGAAGAGAAAACAGAGAACAATAGATAAGTTACTATACAACGCAATTAAAGACCTTACATACCGGTAAAAGTCAAAATTACTCTTTGTTCGACTTACTGTCGCTGTCGTTGTCGTTGTCGTTGTCGTTGTCCATAGAGTCATCCATATTAGGCTGACGTTCCTCCAGTAATTTCCCTTTTTTTCTGGCTCCAGAGTCATCAAATATTTTTCGTACTTTTAATTTTGGGTCATCCCAACCACCCTTAACGGTATAATTGATACTTGACACCTTATCCACCTGACGACCAAACATTTTGCTAACAACATATACCCCAAGCCCAGCCGGTAAGCCCACAATAAACGCAGTAGCAACAGCCAAGTTCCCTGCTACCGGTAACGTTACAACTAGATCTGCATCAATTTTTTCTCGAGCCACATCGATTGTGCCAGCCATTTGCATTTTGGATGAACTTGATTCAACAATTAATGGCTGAGCTAATAGGTACGTTCCATCTTTAAACGACATATCACCATAAACCTTATCGAACGCAAATCCTTTAGCTGCCAAGTCAGAAAAGTCTAGCCGTAGTCGCCTAGCGAGCGTATCGAAGTTAAACAATGCAATGAGTCGCAACAAGGGATTCTCGCCTACTTCCGCGCTACGAATAAAGTTACCGCTCAACATCTCTAAAGATACATCCCCATCGATATTTTCTAGGGTCCATACATCTGGGTGCTCGTCCCAACGCGCATCTAACTGTATAGCGGCTGATTTCGCATCCAATAGGCGCTCTTCTTCCCATGCTACAAGAGAGTCGCCAACGCCACTAATAAGTATCTCGCCGCGAAAATAACTGTGAATATTTTCACCATATGTCCAATCGAAGTCAGCACCGGCTTCGCCACCAACATGCATGTACTTTAAATCAGCCTGAAGTTTTGTGAATTTTAATAGCTCTCCCTCAGGACGCAATTCAAATTGCCATGACCCAAAGTCCTCATCGTCAAGAAAAAAACTATCAACCTTCACATTCATATCGATGAGCGAACTTAAGTCCCAGTCAGCAAAAACACTCACTAACGGTGCATCGTCTTTTTCCATAGCCTCCTCAAGAAGCGTCTCTTCATCAGAGTAGACATTTACCCTCGTAAGATTTAACTCAATAGGCTCATCAGCAACAGGGACACGAACGTCACCAATAACAGCGTCACTATCAAGTTTAAAGTCCCAATACATGTCATCACCACGGGCAATTAGGTGAAGGTCTTCGATTAAGTAATCGGCTGCATTGAGTTCACGAATACGGATT
>JBLIMQ010000220.1:0-4883 GCA_047638775.1 Flavobacteriales bacterium | reverse complement strand
CCCCTATGACAGATAGGTTGCCAACAACACTGCCGTTCGAGGCGCCGGCCTCCTCAAACGTTATTGCACTCCCAAGTAGCGTGGCAGCTTCGGCCTCGATACGCAGCGTACTAAGAATTGGCGTTGGTGTTGGTGTTGGCGTTGGCGTTGGTGTTGGTGTTGGTGTTGGTGTTGGTGTTGGTGTTGGTGTTGGCGCTTTAGCCCCACTGCCGCCGCAAGAAGAAAGCATAACAGCAAATACTACTACCCCTATAGCCACTAAATTCCTTTTAAAAATAATCGATAGTTTTCGTGCTTCGCTCTTAATCATTGTGGGTACCCAAAAGTAATTATTGATTTCGTTAACCTGAAAAATCGACATTACATGAGATATCACTGCAAGATGTTCATATGGAACCAGATGAACAAGGAAACATTGCACTCTCGCTCATCCTTACCACTTTTATCTTTAGTCGTATTAATATTGACTCTACGTTAACGGAACACTCACTCAACAACTGTAATTAGTAAGAAACTGATTTCTCGCCTTATAGCTGTCGATATGACTCCAGAAGGGATAACGATTTAATGAAACACCGACTGCACATCGATTTAATCTATATCATTCTTTTATTCTAGCGAATAACAATTAGTACCTTCCATAAATAGTACTCTGCTGCTCAGAAGTTTTAACAGCCATCTTCGCACCACTAGATCTCTTTGTTTGCAATAAATAAACAACGAGATCTAGTGGTGGAAATCTGACAATTTTCATCTGCCCCTTGCGACGAGCCATTCACAGATCGACACTAATTGGGGTTTGTTCATTCGCAAAAATAGCTCCTATTTTACCGTTTGCACTGTCTAAACCATATGAAATATTTCCACCTTGGGAGAACGCCAAACTATTTGGGCCAACATAGTCTGCAACACCCACTGGACTATTAATCGTTTCAGATGCCGCTGATCCTGAAAAAATTTCGACTATACCGTTAAGGCTCACACGAAATACTCGACGCTGAGGCCTGCTAGCAATATAGACATACCCGCGCGAATAGTCGATTTGATTGAGGCCTGGCCCAACACTTGCCACTAAGCTTACGTTCCCGTCGGTAACACGATACAGACTTCCGGTATTGAAGTTACCTGCGTAAATTTCACCATTTTCGTCCCCGACTACACCTATTACATCGCGCAGTCCACCGCCAGTTGCCAGAGTTTTCTTGGATCCGTCGGGAGCAAAACCTAGCACAGTTGACCCGGTACCAGAAAAATTTGCACTATAGATACCAACGATAACATTGACATTTTTATCAACATAAACACTGGCCGGCCCATTGGGGTCAGAGGCAAACACTGTGTGGTTGCCGTCAGCCGCAATGCGATAAACCGTATTACCTTGATAATCCGCGAGGAATAAATCCCCTAATGAATCAAAACCTGATCCATTCACAGAAGTAAACCCACTAGTGGACACGGAAGCTTCTCCTTCTGGCGTAACGCTAATTATACTATTTACGGTTGGGCCCCCGGAAATATAGATATCACCCTCGGCAGAAACAGAAACGCCACCACCCTCGTTAAAGCTGATATTTATGGGAGTCGTAACAACCTGTAGTGGGCTTGGATTGAACTCAATATAATCAATCTGGGTCATCGCCCCAGGTGCACTTAAGCTTAAGCTAATAGTGGTGCCTTGCTCAATTTCAACCACTAGATTGCTTGTTGAATAGGTTTCGAGAGAGCCTGTTGCTACTAGACTGAACTCAGCTATCTCGACGCCGCTATCCATAACAGACAACGTACCAGAGGTCTCTGCAGCATAGCTCAAGGTCAAAGATATAGATGCCTGTACATTAGGCACCTCAATACCGTCCCCTATGACAGATAGGTTGCCAACAACACTGCCGTTCGAGGCGCCGGCCTCCTCAAACGTTAGTACACTCCCAAGTAGCGTGGCAGCTTCGGCCTCGATACGCAGCGTACTAAGAATTGGTGTTGGTGTTGGTGTTGGCGCTTTAGCCCCACTACCGCCGCACGAAGAAAGCATAACAGTAAATACTACTAGCCCTATGGCCACTAAATTCCTTTTAAAAATAGCCAATAGTTTTCGTGCTTCGCTCTTAATCATTGAGGGTACCCAAAAGTAATTGTTGATTTCGTTAACCTGAAAAATCGACATTACATGAGATATCACTGCAATATGGTCATATGGAACCAGATGAACATCTTGCACTCTCGCGCACCCTTACCACTTTTATTTTTAATCGTGTGAATATTGACTCAGACTGACACGAACGATAATTTAACCCGTTGAAAACATTATACAAATTAAATAGGACTGCATTTACAGCATGGGAAAACACGAAGGGTATTCTTTATAAACACGCATTCATTAAGTTCGGGTTCCGGCTTTACACAAGGTAAACGTGTCATAAACGTGCATAGCGGCAGAGTAAAGTGGGACATAACGAGCAGCTCGCCTGCCCAGCTCAACCTAAGGCGGCGTTTGCGTACCGAGAGTAATCCTTTAACTGACGTTCGTGCCAGTTCGTTGAGACGCACATTTTCGGTACTCAGATGGCGTCATACCATAGCTATTTTTAAAAACTTTATAAAATGATGATCGGCTATTGAAACCACAATCAACCGCGATATCGGTAATCAAGTCCTTAGTGCTTGTTAGCATCTGCTCTGCACGTTTAGCTCTGTGCTTATTGATATAGCTGTAAAACGACGTTCCCATGTGACCGTTGAGCGCGTCAGAAAGGTTGTGCGGGCTCACTCCAATGCTATTTGCAAGGGTTCGTAAGTTGATATCAGACCGACAATAGATCTCTTTAGTCGTCAATTCTTGCTCAAGTAAAGACTCTACTTCGGCAGCAGACGCCGAGGAGAGCCTTGAATCTTTGTTGCTCTGCTCAAGCTCAGGAGGCTCGCCTGGGAAATCCATTGAATCTATCACTTTTTTGGCCTTTAGACTTTGCAAAAACACAATCAAAAAGAGCACATAAAGTGTTTTGATTAATATGAAAGTCATATCGAAAAGCGCGGTTCGAGGAAGTCCAAGAATGGAGCGTATGCCAAGTGTCAAATCAAATAATGTGAATACCGTAAAGCCCACCAATAAGCCAACCGCCCATTTGTGCGCAGACAATATTTCGGAGGCGTATAAAGTATTGCGAATTCGTTTTATCTTAACTAGAAGCATTACCCCAATGACAATGTAGAAACTCATCATCATTCCCCATATAGCCACAAAACTTACCCACTCAGCGTAAGAAAAGGCAGCATTGAATCGTACGAACGTAGAGGCTAATAGAAACGGCAGTAAGTGGGGCCAGTACCGTATCGGTTTTATGTCTGGATAAAGACGACTCTTAATAAATGAATACAGTACTGGGCCCGTTAGCCAATACATATTCGAAAACGGCCACATCAAAACAAGACTTTGATTTTGCAAAATATCGCGAACGTAAGCATTCCATAAGTTAAAAACAAATATTAGTGTGAAAACGAGTAATAATAGCTCCGAAAACCAGTTTTCTCGGCGCAATTTGCTAAGCACAAAAATAAGGGTAAATATTCCAGCGCCTAGAATCAGCGGGGAAATCGTACGAATTGATTCAATGTAAACTGAACCCATAAAAATCCTTTTTCTCACTCATTAAATCGTGGCCAGACGCATTGGCACAGGGCTTACGTCCTAACAGGGAGTTATCAGGGGAGGCCCAACCAACGAAACGTACATAATACATTAATCAAACTTAGTTTTTAATTATCTTTAAGCTCAGCACCACATAAACAATGAGGCATGTCATCTGCTCTGCCCGCATCAGCTAAACGGGCCCGAGCCGTTAATTCGGGCCTTTTGAGATTGAGTGACCCGCTCTGTGTATCACCAAGCTCTTAAGTGCGCAAGATTCGGCATAGATAAGATTCGGAATTTAATCCGCGTTATTCTTTATCATCAGGGCCGTCTTTTATCCCTTGATCCAAAACAGCAATATTTTTATCTGATATCACCGGTCCGGTTTGATGCTGTAATTCATTACCATCTTCACCACTTTCGTAATCATTGATAAAGTTAAGTAAGCAGCTACTGTAATTTGCCTCAGCTTTAGCTAAATGCTTACCATCATCACTGCGCACTAAAATAGTGTCTCCTGCAGAGAATTCCCCGCGAACTTCCACGATGTCATCACTGGTTAATTGTTCGCTATGCTCATCCAGAGGTTGATCAAAATTGGACTCAACAATCAATTCGCCCTGAGCTTTCGATGTATGAGTCATCCAGTGCAAATTTTCTTTCATGGGAAGGTCATAAGCCGTGAAAACCGTTCCTGGATTAACACCGGCCATCAGCTGCTCAAATGAACTTTCTTTAAAACCGTTAATAATGTAAGTTCTGATGCCGTGAGAGGTAGCTTTTACGGCCGCCTCTATCTTGGTTTTCATTCCGCCGGTGCCAACGCCATTCACCTGCGCGCCGTCCGCCATAGCATGTATATCACGACCAATATGACACACTTCTTTAATCAGTTTGGCATCGTCATTAGTGTGTGGGTTTTTATCGTATAAGCCATCTACATCTGAACAAATAATGAGTGCATCGGCATCGGCGGCGGCGGCCACCATGGCTGACAAGTTATCGTTATCACCCACCTTTAACTCATCGGTTGTCACTGTATCGTTTTCATTAATAACGGGTAAAATGCCGTTTTCAAGCAACGCGAATACCGTTTCGCGAATACTGTCATATCGCTCTCTATCCTGCAGATCACCATGGGTTAATAAAATCTGTGCCGATGGGAAATCAAAAAAACGATCCCAAGATGCCATCATTTCACTTTGCCCAGCCGCGGCCATAGCTTTTTTTATGGCTAGGGAGGGCTTCTCTATAC
>JBLIMQ010000219.1:0-5060 GCA_047638775.1 Flavobacteriales bacterium | reverse complement strand
GTTGGCGGCAAAATTAAGGGCAGTGCGACTATCGCCGATATAAACGCCTTAAAGCGAGAGCGTGTATTTGCCAACCACCACGCTAAGGGAATGGCTATGAGCATCAAAATAATACATACCGAGCTCGCGAGCAGTAGCGTAACTTTTATCGCGCTGAGTGTTGCCGCATCAAACATATTAGTTGTTTGCCTTAATCTTTGGGCTAGTTCTTGGCTTTGTACTTGATTTTGGTTTTGCGTTAGTTTTTGAATAGCCGTGCGCAGTAATGATATTTTGCGCACTAGGGGATCGTAAGAATTGCATAAATATTTTAGCGGAGTCTTTATGTTTACTATGATTGATTATAGCGGCTTCCTGGATGATAGCCGTATGTTTGCTTTCAGGTACTAACCAATAACTTGAATTAGCTTTACGTTGCCGGTCTAGCGTAAGCCATTGTGAGTACGCTATAAACGCGAAGTCACAATTACCTGTTACTGCAAATTGAAATGTTTGCGCGATGTTTTCGCCTTCAATTATTTTTAGTGTTTCTGACCGGCCTTTAATACCGAGAGTTTCTAATACATCGTGCGCAGCTTGGCCGTATGGTGCTAGCTTGGCGTTGGCAATTGCCAGACGTTTTCGGTTGGTATTCGTGAGAATATGACCATTTTCTAGATTTTTTATCTGTGGCGACCAAAGAGCAAGCCTACCTAAGGCATAGGAATGTTGGCTTGAATCTAATATAAGACCTAGTGAATCGAGTTGTTGAATTCGATGTTGGTCAGCAGATAAAAATACATCAAAGGGAGCGCCATAACGAATTTGAGTGGCAAGCTTGCCGCTCGAACCGTAGGTAATACGTAGTGGGATTGAGTTGTTCGTCTTAAACTCAAATTGTAGGTCCTGCATCGTAGACCGAAAATTTGATGCTACAGCAATGGTTAATGTGCCATTGTTGGCTGATACTGCAAAGGCATAGCATCCCGCAACACAAAAGGTCAGCGAGAGCATTAATGGCCTAATTGCACTGTATATGCTCAATAGGTTTACTCGGCTACAGCGTGTGACATTGCTTTTAGTAAGGCTTGGACTGGATGTTGTATCTGCGAGCCTTCTAAGCGTTTTACTTGGCTTCGACATGAATAGCCACTGGCGATCAATTGATTTTCATTCGAGCTGTTTTGCACTGCTTCTTTCCAGCTCATATCGAATAGTTTAACCGACGAACCTTTGTTTTTGGCTTCGTGGCCAAAGGTTCCCGCCATGCCGCAACAGCCAAGTTCGATGATATTTAATTTTACACCTAAAAGTTCAAAGATGTTTTTCCATTGTTTATTCGAAGCCGCTGCGTTTGTTTTCTCTGTGCAATGTAGAGCTAGAGAATACTCCAATTCGTGTTCAGTTCTATGTGTTAATAGCACCTCAGATTGTGTGCTTAGCCATTCTTGAATTAATTGAACTTTGGGTAGTTTGTCGGGCTCATCTACGTGTAGGGCATACTCACTTCGAATCGCCAAAGTCATTGCTGGGTCTACACCAATAAGTGAGAATCCTGCATCCTCGAAGTCTTTTAACTGACGTGCATTTTTATTCGCTGTACGTTTAAAAGCTGATATAAATCCATGCACATGTAATGGCTTACCATTGGGTTTGTAGGGCGCAAGCAGAGGCCTGTAACCTAGTTTACGCAAAAATAAAACCAAATCGATGATCAGCGGAGATTCGAAGTAACGGGTGAATGCATCTTGTACGATAAGAATAGTTTTGGACTTTTCAATGTCGCTCAGAGTCTTTAAGTGTTTTAAACTGGCAATTTCGATATTTGCTGACGATAGTGATGCTTTACTAATGAGTGGTGCATCGACAAAACCAATATACTTTTCAAAGAACCAACGTGTAACGCTCGCTCCAACAACAAAGTTATAGAGTATTGGTACGCGCGCGCCGAATGGAAGTACAAACTCTAAACTACCGACGAGGTAATCTTTTAGCGGGCGTAAATATCGAGTGTAATACAATGATAGAAATTTACTGCGGAACTCCGGCACATCTACTTTAATCGGGCATTGTCCCGTGCACGATTTGCAGGAAAGGCACGTCGCCATAGACGCATAGACTTCGTGAGAGAAATCCTCCTCGCCTTTACGCGCATTACGAGTGTTTTGTAGTTTACGCCAAAACATGTTGATTTCAGTTCTGATTGAACTGTCGAATTTTTTACTATCTATCGTGTAATCATTGTTTGAGAGTAAGCGTAGCCATTCACGAACAAGCGATGCGCGACCTTTGGGTGAATCTTCACGTTTGCGTGTGGCCTTCCAAGATGGACACATTGCATCATGCGTGTTCCAGTTAAAACACGCGCCGTTACCGTTGCAGTACACGGCTTCACTAAAGTTGTCCCACGATTCGGTTGCTATTTGACGATCGTATTGACCGCGCGTGGGAACCTCGTTAATTTTTAGTAATTGTGTCGACTTGTCTGGCGTTGCTATTTTCCCTGGGTTCAACTGATTGTGCGGATCGAAGAGCGATTTTATGCGTTGTAGTTGAGGGTACAGTTCACCAAAAAATTTTGGTGAATATTCAGATCGAACACCTTTACCGTGTTCTCCCCAAAGTAAGCCATGGTATTGATGGCACAAATCTGCGACACGATCGGAAATTTCCCAAGCAATTTTTTCTTGTGCCGGGTCTTTCATGTCAAGCGCTGGACGAACATGTAGAACGCCTGCGTCTACGTGCCCAAACATGCCATATTCTAAGTTGTATGCGTCGAGTATTTCACGAAACTCCATAATAAAGTCCGCGAGGTTTTCGGGTGGTACAGCGGTATCTTCAACAAAGGGCATTGGCCGTGCTTCGCCTTTTGCATTACCGAGTAAACCTACGGCTTTTTTACGCATTCCCCAAAGTTTGTTAACGGATTCACGACCCATGGCAATTGAGTAGCCGATACGCCCTGAAGCATCAGTTTGCTCACCGTGTAATTGCTCGAGTAAACCTTTCATATTTGCTTCGAGGGCTTCATCGCTTTCAGCCGAATATTCGACAAGATTTATACCGCTTAACTCTTGCGTTTGGTCATCATCAAAATACTCTTCGACTTGATGCCAGACGATATCTTGCATGGCTAAGCCAAGAACTTTGGAGTCGATAGTTTCTATGGATGATGGGCCTGCCTGCATTAAAGTTGTAGCGTCGCGCAGTGAGGATTCAAAGTTATTGTATTTGACAATAATCAATGCCGTTGTTTTGGGTATAGAGACTAGATTTAGTTTTGCCTCGGTTACAAAACCTAAGGTTCCCTCGCTTCCGCAAATTAGGTTGTTTAAATTAACGTGGTCTTTTTCGTCGCGTATATGGGCTAAATCGTAGCCCGTTAAACACCTGTTCAATTTCGGAAAGGTTTTCTCGATAAGCGTTTTGTTTTCACGTTGTATATTGTCAACAATACGATGGATTAAACCGATACGATTTTGTTGTTCTGATAATGATTCGAACTCGTCACTTGATAGTGATTGCGAGTGCAGAACTGAACCGTCCATGAGTACGGTTTGTAATTCGATGACATGGTCGCGTGTTTTTCCGTAAAGGCATGAGCCTTGACCTGAAGCGTCGGTATTAATCATGCCGCCAATGGTGGCACGGTTACTGGTTGAAAGCTCGGGCGCAAAAAATAAACCGTGTGGCTTTAACGCAGCATTGAGTTGATCTTTTACTACGCCGCTTTGTACGCGAACCCACTTTTTCTCGGCGTTAATTTCTAGAATGTTATTCATGTGTTTCGACAGGTCAACAATAATGCCGTCGTTCAAACTTTGGCCGTTTGTACCGGTGCCACCGCCTCGCGGTGAAACGTGTATACCGTGATGTGACTTATTAGATAGCAACTCGCCTAAAGCGACTAAATCATCAGTATCACATGGGTACACTACCGCTTGAGGCAATATTTGATATACAGAGTTATCTGTTGATTGCACTGTTCGATTGCCGTAATCGGTGTGTATTTCTCCGCCAAAGCCACTGCGAGCTAATTGTTCTAAAAATTCGAGCGTCTGGCTGTCGCTAGGGTAGGGATTGGCAAGTCTTGGGATCATAGGGCGGTTCGAGTCTTAGGGTTCAATAGGCCGCTATTTTACCCTTAAGCTGCATTAAAAGCATGAGTTCTAAGAGAGTTTATTACCGCAAATGGTAAAAGGCTATGAATGCTGTGAATCTTGGTGGTTAGCCCGTGTGATTAGGTCGTGTAACTAGGCCATGTGGTTAAGTCATGTAGTTAGGCACGTGAGTCGCGCAGTTAGTTAAGCTATAAAACTAAAGTTATGAGAGTGTTAGTCTGTCGCCACACTGAATTCGAGTTTCACTCTCGCTTAAAAGTGAGGCATTTATGCCAAAAGCAGGGGCTTTTGGTTGCGTGGGCATCGAATTGAGCTCCGCTAGTTGCATAAGCGGGCTTGAGTCAGTACGTTTTTCCCCGGTTAGGGGGTCGACTGTGATCATTATGCAGCGGCTACAGTGATCAACGAGCTGAAGAAGCTTTCCACGATGGGTTGCGAGAACGGAAAACCTATGTTCACTGAAGGCTTCAAGGCCGTCGATAATGATATTGCCTCGAAAATTAGTCATGCTGACTGGGGTGATTTCACGTGATCGTAAATGCCGGTTTAAGGCTCGTAAAGATTCGGCATTGCAAATTAGATAGGGTGCAGCATCGGCGAAATGCCGTGCTGTTGCACCGAAGCGTTCTGGTTGTCCTGGTGTGCGTATAGTGTTTGGGTTGAACTGAACGAGTCGAAGTGTTTGCCTTGTATCTAGGGCTTGTCGTAACCATTTTGATACGTTCTTATTTGCGGCATTTGCCTCTACGCTATCTTTCCAAGCATAGACAGTTAAAGCGTTACTACCGGGTAAAATAGGCTCCACTATAAGAGACGGTAAATTAGTATGGGTTAATTCCATTCGCCCGTCGGGATATAATCTAGGTTGAATTAGCGCTAGCTTAGGGTTTTTCCGTTGGGTAACCATTTGGCCCTTTTCGTTAACAATCATCCATTGTCGGTCGCCCTTTAGGCCGT
>JBLIMQ010000218.1:0-5107 GCA_047638775.1 Flavobacteriales bacterium | reverse complement strand
GGACTTCTCGTACGGTATCTTCAGTAAATTAAGCGCTAGTGTTTGCTGGAGTGGTGCGGAGAGCTATGCGCAGACAGGTTGGCTGCGGCTTAGGTAGCTTCCGGGCACCTATTGGGTAGTTCCTAGTTATCCATGCATCTAGCCATGCACCTATGGATGGGCCTGCGGATGAACCTATGGATGAACCTAACAGGTGTGATCTAGCCCTGGCTCTTTTTGTCTGAACCTAATAGCGTGAGCGTTGTGGTTTTATAGAAGGTATCTAGTGTAAATAAATTTTATTTACACTAGATTGAAGTCCCAAGCAGATTAAAAACCCGATAGTGACTCCGCAGATATTTGCTGCAATATCGTTGATGTCAAATGCTCTGCTTGGATTGAGACTTTGGATAAATTCGGACGAAATCGAGATAGGCAACGCAAACAGCAGTGAGTGTATTGCCGTAAATCGATCCATTAGCGCGAGCCAAATAGACATCACTAACAGAGCGTTACCGGTGCTGTGTAATACGTAATCCGGTATGCCTCCTGCGCCTGTTTGCGGGAAACTCATGAGCAATAACGAGGTATAGATAATAATTGCTAATATGAGTTGGGCTTGGCGTAATCGACGAATAGTGGGGTGGCTTAAAAATCCAAAGTTTCGTGGTGTGGATGCATTCATTTATTATGGCTTATCTAGGGTGGTTATTGTTTGGGGAGATCGAGACAAAATTCAGCACCACCCATATTGGATTTTTCAATAGAAAGAGCCGCATTATATGAGCTTAATATATCGACCGTAATTGCTAGACCAATTCCTTGGCCAATTTTACTGGTGTCTGCGCGAGCTCCCCGACGTAAAATCATTGTTTTTAATGTGTCGGGCACGCCGGGACCATCATCGCCGATGCGAACCAGTACGCTGTTATGAGTTTCTATCACGTTAATATGAACTTGTGATCGGCAATATTTAAAAGCATTCTCGGTAAGGTTGCCGAGTATTTCCATTAAATCATCCTCTTCTATTGCGCAGGAAATACTGTCGGGAATGTTGGATACAAATTCGATGCCTTTATCATGGTACACCTTTGCCAGGGCCGAGCTTAAGCGGGCAACCGTTTTTCCGATATTCGTCTTTTGGTGGTATACGGCTTTAACTTGCGCGGATGCTCGTCTTAATTGATGAGAGACAATAGTCGACATTCTTTCAATTTGCTCGTCGATAGCCTTTGATCCGAGGTCATCATCTTCGCTCGGGAGCAGCGAACGCATAACAGTTAGGGGTGTTTTTAAACTGTGAGCCAAATCAGCTAATGAGTTTTTGTAGCGTTCACGCTGTTGGTGCTCAGAACGAATTAGGCGGTTTAGGTTTTCGGTAACCGAATTTAACTCACTCGGGTAGCGGCCAATTAAACTGGTTATCCGCCCCTTTTCAATATCGGTGATTTCGTTTGCAAGTGTTGCTAGAGGGCGAAGGCCCCAACGAACAATTAGCAGTTGAATGGCTATTAGTAATACGGCCATGCCGCCAAGCCATATAAATAATCCTTTTTGAAAGCGCCTAATGTCCTTGTTTAATGAATCTCTAGAGTGAAGGACTTCAAAAGTATAGGCGTAATCAATATCGTCAATCTCCCACAATGTGGCAAAACGCAGGCTATTGTATTCTAGGTTGTTGATTTCGACTTTTTTGTATAGCTGTTCGCCTGATATGGGCCATGGGGTCTTGTGATTAAAGTATTCCCCTGAGCTAATAAGAGAATTCGAATTCCATACGGCTTTTTTCTGGCCGTTCCAAACTCGAGCATAAAGGCCAGAGTCGGAAGTTTCAAACCGTGGGTTTGCCATTACTCCCGGCATGCGTGCGGTAATGTTGTCAATGTCGGCGACAGCCATGAGCGCATAAATTTGAGCGCTTAAGTTTTCTTTTTCAGAGTCTTCGATACTACTGATGTACGCGCGATTTAACATGAATGCGCTGAAGCTAAGGAGCAAGGGAAGTAGCGCAATCGACGCAATGAGCATGCGCCGAATGAGAGAGTTGGGCTTGAATAATGTCAGTTTGAACTGCCCAAGCTTAAGTTGACTTACTTTCATTTTTTTGACATTCAGTAGCTTGGCTTTTAATAGGTAAATTTCAATAGCTTAGCTATTTAATAGGTTAACTTTTAGCCGCTTATTAATAGTTACTCAGAATCTGGGATGAATCGGTAGCCTTGGCCGCGAATCGTCTTGATTGGATTGAGTGGCATTAGTTTTTTTCTGAGCCGTCCGACGAAAACTTCGATGACATTACTGTCCCGCTCAAAATCTTGGTGGTAAAGGTGTTCGGTCAGTACGGCTTTCGAAATTGTATTGTCTTTGTTGAGTGCTAGGTATTCAAGTGTGTTGTATTCGAAGCTGGTTAAGCTTAGTTCATTGCCGGATATACTTACTTGCTTGGCCGAGGTGTTAATACATAGGTCGCCAAATTCCAGGTTTGATGTGGCGTGACCCGCCGAGCGACGAATTAGAGCGTTTACACGCGCGCGTAATTCTTCTTTGTGAAAGGGCTTAACTAAGTAGTCATCCGCGCCAGCTTCTAGGCCGCCGACTTTATCTTGCCAGTCTCCACGTGCCGTTAATATGAGGACTGGGTATTGCTTACCGGCTTTACGTAAGTCTTTAATGACTTCGATGCCATCTTTTAGTGGCAAGCCTATATCGATAATGGCAAGGTCAAAATCGTTTTCGCAGGCTAGGTACGAGCCGTCTTGGCCGTCGGCAGCGGTATCTACTACAAACTTTTGGCCGAGAAAATATTGGCGAATTTCTTCAAGTAGGGTTGTTTCGTCTTCAATAACTAATAATCGCATTGGAATTCTTAACCTCGAATAATGACAGTTTTTACTCGGCCACCAGAAAGCAAAAGCTTAACTTTATAAACGCTTACTCCGGCTTCTTTCGATGGCTGTTGGGCAACATTTAAAACTTTACCGCCGTATTTGGCTTTGGCTTGTTTCGCTGCTTGGCTTTTACTGATTTCAGCGTGAGCTGGACTTAACAGCAAGATAGGCAAGCATAAGCTTGATAAAATTATGAGAGACAGGTTTTTAAGCGATTTAAGGTTCATTGTGCATTCGTGTCATGTTTGCGATTCTCATATTTTACGCGAGTATTCTAGTATTACTAGGCCTAGTGGCTTAGCGAGAGCATTGTCGTACGGCGTGCATTGGAGTTTCTTGATTTGCCGCACAGATTTTGACAATCTGGTCTTCTTTAGAGTCATGTTAAACGTTGTAATCTGAATAGAACCTGAATTAATCGGTGTATGACAGCTGCTGGCGTTAAGATTGCCGGAAATGCATGCCTTAATATTCGTTATAAAGGTGGTTTTGTAATGTCATTGTGCCGCGATAATCTGGAAATCACCGTAATATCCACTAAAATCGTGTGAAAATACTGTGATAATGGCTTAAGGCTATTTCGCTTCGCCAAACAGGCGGTATAATGCACCGTTTTACGCCTTAATATTAGGAAAGTGATGGATATCCAAGCTTATATGCTCGAAATAGGGAAGCGTGCGCGCAAAGCCTCTCGTCAAATGTTGGCCGCCACGACCGGCGATAAAAATTCGGCGCTCTATGCCATTGCCGAAAGTTTAGATTGTGCGCGTGAAGAACTTATGCGGGAGAACAAGCGTGACCTCGATAACGGCGCTGCAAATAATCTTGATCCCGCACTTATGGATCGCTTAGCGCTAACGAAAGACCGTATCGATCAAATGATCGAAGGTTTATCTCAAGTGGCCTCTCTTCCCGATCCCTGTGGCGAAACGACAGATTTGAGCTACCGCCCGTCTGGTATCCAAGTTGGGAAAATGCGTGTTCCATTAGGCGTCGTAGGTATTATTTATGAGTCGCGCCCGAATGTTACAGTCGATGCAGCCGCTCTTTGTTTAAAATCAGGTAACGCGACTATATTGCGTGGTGGCAGTGAAGCTATATTCTCAAATCAGGCCATTGCCAAATGTATTGTGAAAGGCTTGGCGGCGGCGGGTCTTCCTACTGCAGCCGTGCAAGTTATTGAAACAACGGATCGCGCAGCGGTTGGTGAACTTATTACGCTTAGTGAATATGTGGATGTCATTGTGCCCCGCGGTGGCCGTGGATTGATTGAGCGAATTGCGAATGATGCTAAAGTCGCCGTGATTAAACACCTCGACGGCATATGTCATGTCTATATCGATGCGCAAGCCGACTTGGATAAAGCTTTTGATATTGCCTTAAATAGTAAGACGCATCGTTACGGTGTGTGTAATGCGATGGAGACATTGTTGGTTCACGAGGCCGTTGCCGCACAAGTTTTACCTCGCTTAGCAGACGCTTATGGTGAGCTAAATGTAGAGTTGCGTGGCTGTGAAAAAACCTGCGCTATATTACCGCAGGCGCTTACTGCAACAGACGAGGACTGGAAAACAGAATATCTCGCACCGGTATTATCAATTCGAGTTGTAGATGGTATTGATGCCGCTATTGAGCATATCAATACGTACAGTTCTCAGCATACTGAATCGATTGTTACTGAGAACTACACATTGTCTAAGCGTTTTATTACGGAAGTAGACTCTGCGTCGGTGATGATTAATGCTTCGACGCGGTTCGCGGATGGCTTTGAGTATGGCCTTGGCGCTGAAATCGGTATATCGACTGACAAAATTCATGCTCGTGGTCCTGTAGGTTTGGAAGGTCTTACCTCGCAAAAATGGGTGGTTCATGGCGACGGGCATATACGTAATTAGATATTAATCTGCTTACATGGATGAATATGTTGGTTGCCTATTATGAGCAAATCTAGAGCGAGTATTGGCATACTTGGCGGCAGTTTTGACCCTATTCATTTGGGGCACGTGCATATGGCGCGTTGTGCTAAAGCACAGTTGCAGCTTGATAGCTTTAACGTGATGCCGTGTTATATTGCGCCACATAAAATAGGTGTACATAGTTCGCACGAACATCGTATAGCGATGTTAGAGCTGGTTTTAGGTCATGAACCAGGTTTAGAGCTGGATTTACGTGAGTTTTCTCGCGAGGAGAGCTCTTATACGTATTTGAGCTTATGTGAACTTCGTTCTGAGCTCGGTTCT
>JBLIMQ010000217.1:0-5117 GCA_047638775.1 Flavobacteriales bacterium | reverse complement strand
AGTAACGCCAATTAACTACCTGATGTTTGAGCTCGTTATCCAGTCGCTCCAATCGCGAAAACCGTTCGTTAAGCGTGCTGATACATTCTTGCAGCACAATTTGCTGAGCGGGATGCGGCAATATTAACTCCGTTAGCCAGCGCCGATGTTTAGGGCCCCCACCGACTAGACCCACCATAAAGAATATTATTGCGTAGCAAGAATAACTTCATACGGGCTTTCGCTTTTTTAAGATCGTGCATCGCCGTTTCACGAATGCGCGATAGGTCGCGTACCGCTTCGTCCTCTGGTTCAGGAACGTAAATCGGGTGGAGGTCTGCATTTTTTAGTAAGCGGGTTAGCTTAAGTGCATCCCGTTTATCTGTTTTGACTTTGTCGCCAGGCGCTTTGGGTATAAGCGATGGCGCAACAATGTAGCAGACGTGACCGAGCTTCGTGAGTAGTCGGTAGATCCAGTAGCCGCATGGCCCGGCTTCATAGACGAAGTGAAGAGTAGCGTTTGGATACTTTGATTGAAATTGCCGCGCTAGCTTGGTGATGGCTTGTTTAGTCGTTGTAATACGACCCAAGGGCTGAGGCGTAGAATCTCGTGAATCCAAACAGTAGGCGTTCTCGCAGAAATCCTTGTGAGTATCCATGCCAATAAAAACTATGTTATCTTTGTTCATGTGCTGACCTCCAAAATAGAAATGATTAGAATCTATATTATGGCTCTGGCTACGCTAATCCACGACTCGGAGGTCAGCGCGCCTTCCAAAGAGAGTCATTCTGTCTAGTCACGAATCTGACTGGCAGTAAAGGGCCAGGAACTGGCATCAGGAATAAAATCAGATTTGAAATAATCGACCGTCTGTTGAATTCGCAACTCAAAGCGGTCATTGAAAAATTAATTGGAATGATCATAAATCAGCCCTGCGCCCCGAGAAACAAAACTGTGATGTCCAAGGCTTTGCTCTGGATTACGGTTTTGGGTACTATGGATGTATGCCGTGCGGAGAATCCACATTTTGGTATAATGCTACAATTAATAACTGTAGAAACCAGCAGCCCGAAATATGACAAGGTTTGAGTATTTATCAGTTCTCGTATCGATCGTAGTTGCATTAGGAATAGGCGAGTTTACTGTCGCCTGGGCTCGTATTCTGCAACAAAAGATCATGACAAAAATCTATTGGCTGCACGGGTTTTGGTCAATTTCTTCTTTGTTCCTGCTAATCCAATTTTGGTGGGGATTCTGGCGTTATCGAACCGTCGAAAATTGGACTTTGATGTCGTTGATTTTCGTGCTCGCTGTTGTGGTCACGCTATCACTCTGCGCACTCATGCTTGTGCCAAGAGTGCGTACTGACATCAATCTCGATTCTCGGTCTACATACTTCGACAATTCGGCGAAATTCTTCATCCTTGCTGGCAGCTTCATTTTTCTCGTGAGCGTCATGGACGTATTGATTCTAGGGTCTCCCATGCTGCATATAGAAAATATTTTTCGGGGCGTTGGAGTGATTGTTGCACTGGGAATGGCTTCTACCACAAGTGAGAAAATTCACACTGGTTTCGTATTCTTAAGTATTACTCTGATGTTTGGCTTCCTCGCGACTACGATCACCTATTAAGCGAATGATCACAGGCGTTTTGCCTTTCTCTAAAGGTCAGACTTGTAGTGCCATAGCTAATTGACCGCTATGGGCAATTTTCTGCCTTTTCGCATACAGATGTTTGATTAAGTGAAGAGGCTGTAGAATACTCGCTAGCAGCAAAATAATAAATAGTGATACTAATGGAAGAACCTGAGCTAGCAGCCGAGATAGCAGACTTACTTGGACAACAGGCTCAGTGCGTTCTAGCTACGGTGGACTATACAGGTCCATGTCAGCATGTAATGGCATATGCATACAGCGAAGACCTTTTCACAATTTACCTTGCAACTTACATGGATACGCGTAAGTTTCGTAACATGCTATCAAATCCTAAAGTTAGTATGATATGGGACAATCGCAAAGGCGGGATCCAGGACCATGTCGATGGACATTCACTTACGGTAACGGGAATAGCTGAGTTGCTTGAGGGACGAGCACAAGATAAACCTCGTGCTGCGATCCTTTCAAGGAATTCGACACTGGATAAATTACTATCTCAAGAAAAATGTCGATTATTTTCGGTTGTTCTGGAAGAATATACCCTGACCAGGGGTTACGACCACGTCTTTAAGTTTGGTCGTGGTTCTCGAGCAGTTAGCTAGTAAAAGACACGTCAAGAGGCCGATGATGGGGCGTGCGACGGTCTCCTAACGACCGCTTAGGGCAAGCAAGAGCCCGTTGGGCTTGCTTTTTCAATCGGGCGGTAAGATACTCACAGCGGTCATACGATGTGCTCCGTTAGATAAGCTGGCTCAAGTGAGTAACTAGGAAGAAAGAGTAGGATGAAAGTGACGCGCAAATATCAGACAATTATAATTTCATCGGCAAAAATATAGAATCATGCCTTGGCGCAATTCAATATCGGCAGCGCTTACTATTTGGGAATTGGTTTTGCAAAAGACCATGCCCTATCGCGCAAATGGTTAGAACTTGCAGCCGCTAACAATGAACCCAAATCTATCGATATTATGCAACAATTTGGTTGGACTGACGCCGCTGGGCACTGGCGGCGGCCGAATTAGTGGATGCCACTGACCTAGACGTCACTGAATCTGATAACGTAGCAGCAATCGAAGACGAGCGGTTAGCGGCTAGAGAACAAATAGAAAATCTGGTGATTGCCGTCCCCGAGGATTTGGCATTTTACGTAGCTATGAGGTAACTGCGCCATTAGCGACGCCTTTTATTTTTACGTCAACGGTGATGACATATTTTGAAATATAGACCGGACATTGATGGTTTACGTGCTTTAGCAGTGTTAGCCGTCGTTTTTTATCACGCTAAGCTTGGGTCGCTTTCAGGCGGTTATTTAGGTGTCGATGTATTTTTTGTAATTTCAGGTTTTTTAATTACAAAAAATATTTTGTCAGAGCAAGCAAGTAAGCAATTTACAGTAGGCGGCTTTTACGTAAGAAGAGCCCGAAGGATTTTACCAATATTATTTGCTGTTCTTGCGGTTTCTAGCTTTTTCGCTTGGCAATATCTGCTTCCGTCAGATTTGGTTGAATACGCAAGTTCTGTTTTATCGACGCTTGCATTTGTATCTAATATATTTTTCTACTTTCAAGATAATTATCACGCCGCCGAATCTGCGACTAAGCCTTTACTTCACACATGGAGTCTTGGCGTAGAAGAGCAATTTTATTTGCTTTTCCCTATGCTTTTGATTTGCATAGAAAAATATTCAACAATCAAGCGTATTATAATTTTAGTTCTTATAGCGCTGATTTCCCTTTGCTTTGCGGTTTACGCGAGCACTCATTTATCCGAGTTTAATTTCTACATGTTGCCGTCGCGCTTATGGGAATTAATGTCGGGTAGTTTATTAGCTTTTTATTTTTCTTTACCACGTAAGAAAACAGGAAATTTCAATGGCTCAGTCATTGCGTTACCAGGGCTTTTAATAATTTTGGTTTCACTGCTTATTATAAGTAGTGATGAACCGCACCCGTCGTTGTTAACCTTAGCGCCTGTTCTTGGCGCGGTGGCCGTTATCGGTTGGGGCAACCAGTGCCGGTTCACCTCAATTATCCTTGGTAATATGTTAATGGCTTGGGTAGGGCGATTATCGTATTCGATCTACCTATGGCATTTTCCTGTTTTTGCGTTTGCGTATATTAAAAGCAATGACGACTTGATTTCTTTTTCAGACAAGTTAGAGCTGTTGGCTTTGACATTGTTTCTATCTGTAATTGGTCATTATTTGATTGAAAAGCCTTTTCGTAATTCGGAAAGGGTAGGGCGCAAATTCTTTTTTATTAGCCTGGTCACAGGTCTGATTTTTCTTGTTGTGTGGTCGAGCTTCGTTATTAAAAATAAAGGCGTAGAAAATAGGCTTGGTGATATCGAGTCTATTTTTAGAGGCGCGGATAGATCGGATAGCTTTTTGTTAAAAGATGGCAAGCGGTGTTATTTTTTACCTTGGGTAACCAACAGTTGCCGATTTGATGACTTTGAAAATGGCCTCAACATAATTGCAATGGGTGATTCTCATTCAAATATGCTAAGTGTGCCTCTGAAAGAAATGGCAACTAATCAAGGTGCTAATTTCTACAATATGGTGCTCAGCCATTGCCCTTACGTCGTAGACGCATGGCGTAGCACGGGTTTTAAAGCTAAGTGCGAGACATCGCAGATGGCGAAGGTTAAGGCGTATTTAGAGTCTATTCCGCCCTCGGTCATAGTTTATACCGCAAGGTGGCCTATGTATTTAAACGCTAATCGTTTTGATAATGGTGAAGGTGGAATAGAGCGTTCACTATTTTTCCCGCTAACGCCCAACAATGAAGCTCAAGCCAGGGGCGAACTGATCGATGATCTTATTATCAAGACGTTCAATGAAATGGGTGAGTATGGCCATAAAGTTATTTTGGTTTATCCGACTCCTGAAGTCGGCTGGCACGTTCCAAAATTAATTAAAGAGCGATTAGATAAAGTTTCTGATCTGCCGCTTGGTCGTAAGCGAAAGGCGTTTGAAGAAATGGCAATTACGACCTCTTACAACGTCTATAAAGAGCGCAATGGTAATTCTCGCGCAATACTTGATCGTATAACGAACACGAATGTGTCACGCGTCTACCCCGACAAATTATTTTGTTCTGAAGAGTCGGGAAGATGTATCACTCATGACCACGAAAAAATATTTTACTACGATGACGATCACTTATCGTTTGAAGGTGGAAAATTGGTTGTTGAGGAAATTGAAGCAGCAATTTTTAATACCCAAGGAAATTAGTTTTAGACGGTCATAGACCCCATTTTTCCTTGGCGTAATTCTTAGGAAAAATACTATGACGGTCGAGATACTCTCAGAAATAATGCAGCCCACAGAATGGCCAAGTTTATTTGAAAGCTCAAGTTAGTGTACTAGGTTGATGGAATTGCACACTTTGATGAGAGATACTTTAATCACTTATCGAGGTTCAAATGACATTATCAAAACGCAAGAACAAAACGTATACGCAGCAATTTAAGGAAGAA
>JBLIMQ010000216.1:0-5483 GCA_047638775.1 Flavobacteriales bacterium | reverse complement strand
GAGTGTTTGACATATTACAGGAGCCGTATGCGTTAAACGCGCACGTACGGATCTGTGCCGGAGGAGGGATGAAGTGTTTTATAATACTGAGTTACCTCTTTACGGCGATCTCTTGAATAATTATCGATATTAGCCCTGCTAAATTACCGATAATAATCGAAGGTTTATTTTAATTTTAGAAAAATACAGAGTGGGATATAAATCATCCAATATTCCGAATCGCGGAGCGAAGAAGGCCGGTATAAATTCCCACGGGGGACCGTGGGAACTAGTAAGGTACAGCGGGAATTAGTAAGGGGACCGTGGGAACTAATAAAGGTGATGAGGCTTCAAAAATGCTGATACTTTTTAGTTTACGGGTGATTCGAAAAGCGCGTATGTGCTTTTTCATTTCGGTGCATAACGTACTGCACCTATTTTAGGTTTGGTTTGTAGTGGAGTGTAAATAACGCAATGCGATTCTATTTTATGCTTTACTAAAAAGCGGGCGATTATGAATGAAATCGACCCGCTTCTAGATGTTGGCGTTAATTGTTGGCGCTTGCTGCTGGAATTAGCTCTTGGTTTAAAGCTATTTACATTAGCTTTTTATTGCTTAACTACTTGAATAGATTGGTCACTAGAATCGAATGTGATTTTATAGGTTCCTGCTCCCTGCGATATTCCCCAATTGTTATTAGGGTAAGATTCATTCCAGTTGTTGTTTGAATGACGGATTTTGAAAACACCATTTGCAGCAAACGTCGCTGTCATTTCCCACTTGGTACTGGATATCTGCACCATATCCCATGGGCTCCAACCATTAGGGCTGCCGCTAAAATACCAGCGGTCATGAAAGTTTTGAATAAAGTTTGAGTAGCGGTTTTGACCTGTGCCGCCCGTTGCAACGTTACCAATTCGTAATACCGTCATGCCAGAGTAGCTTGCGTAATTGAAAGCATTTTCAATATTGTTCCAGCCAGTATCTGTTGTAACGCCACCGGCAAGTGCATTTTCACCTTTTATAGAAACATTTTGCGCTGCGGCACCATTGGCCATCCAAAAGACCAAGTCCTTTGCTTTGCTGTATTGTGGCGACCAATTTTGGTTGTCCATTTCAAGTGCAGTAAAGTGCAATACAACGTTGCGGCCGGTATTGTTATCGTTACCGGCGACGCCGATGATACTTTCATAGCCGTGGGCCGTTGAGCCTGCATTCAAGTCGACATCACTCGGGATAAGGCCAGCGGCAATCTCTGCTGATCGACTATAGCCATTGGGTATGCCCATCTGCCAATGAATGCCGGGGATTTTGTAGCCTAGCTCGGCACGGTTAAAAGCTCCACTAAACGCCGTAGCGGCCGTATCCATCATATCTACGCCATGCTGTTTTAAAGACTCGTGGTACCAGCGAACAAAGTCGCGGCCATATTGCATATCATAATGATCGCTGTCGCTGATAAACTGATTGGCATTTGCAGGCGGGTTAATATCATTTGTGCTTGCAAGACTAAAGCCCCAAGCTGAATTAATTGCGTTAAGGGAACGGTATTTATCTAATGCCCAACGTCTAAAGTCTGCTTTAGCGGGTTCGCTATATGACTGAAATGCGCCACGAGTAGGGTATCCAGTGCCTGAATCATGAGAGTTATAGGATGGGTAGCGAAGCTCGCCCGCAGGGCCCATCGATATGTTCACTTCGTCGGTCATATAGGCCTTGCTCGCAAAGTGATCCTCGAAGGCATTCATAAACTCTTCATATTCACTCATTACCAAGGCATCTTGCCAAAGGGAAACCGTTTCTACTGAGTAGTTATATTGTTCGCTACGATACTTCATGTCGTTAGCGTCAACGCCGGGGTAATGTGTCCAAATCCACCCTGGGATTGGGATGTCACAGGTATCACCTACGTTTCCACCGCATTGGTGAAAAGACATAATGGGCACCCAATGGAGCCCAGCATTTTCGATATGTTGTACAAGGGTGTCATAGTAGGACCAATCAAATATTTGATCGCCCGCCCCTTCAACCTTTCCCCACCAAACATCGACCGATACGCCATTCATGCCCATGTTTTTTGCTGTGGTTAGTTGTTGGTCGAAGGCCCACCAGTCAAACACTTCGAGCGGAGCCATTACATTTGTGGTATTAGCTTTACCTGCGTATGCGTGAGAAACACCAAGTAAAGATAGGCATAACAGTCCAGCGATCAAAATTGTCATTTTTTTTATAGTTGTGTTTACGTTCATTATTCATTCCATTTAAGCGTGAGCCGAAGTGTTTCGCCTTTGGTTGCAAGGCGAATATAGAAGTGGGTCTAGTATAGGTGGGAGTGGCGTGTAGTGGTGGATGAATACGTATGCGCGACGTTGTGCGCGGGGTACAGATGTGCGTGAATCAGGTTTTTAGCCGTATATAGTGTTTTTTACGCAATGTATTCGTTAAGCGAGCCCATAAACCAACTAATAAAGCCTAACGGTAAGCGCCATATAACGCGTATGTTTTGATTGTTTCCATTTTAACTGTCCCGAGCGGTTCTTGTTATGTCTATTTCAGGATCACAGGATCACAGGATCACAGGATCAATGGGGTCGAATCAAGGGTCATTAGGGGCAGAGTTGTTGATTTCGCGCGCCACGGATAGCTAATGAAAGTCCTGCGGTTAGCAAAGCTCTTCAGTGAGTAGTGGTTGTGACTTGTATCTGTCTTGACCTACATGGATGTAGGAAATGCAGATATTACACGACTACAGGACGTAGAGCGAAGCAGGAAGCCAGAGCCGAGGAGCAAATATCTGTCCCAAAACCGTCCGGTGCAACTTTCTTCAATGTTTGCTTGCTGCGATAGGTTAGAGGCACGCTAAATCAAAATTACTTGAATAGGTCGTTTTCGTTTCTTCAATATTTAACTTACTTCCGTGTGCCATCAATACTTCGTTTACAATATCAAGTCCGAAGCCTACAGAGCCATAAAGTTTCGAATCAGTTGTATTGTTAGTGTCTTTGTCGGGTAAATCGTTAGCGATTTTTACTGTTTGTTTATTTTCATTTGTCCGTACAGATACGCTTACATTAGATTCATCTTTTGAATATTTTATCGCGTTTATAAGTAGGTTAACTAAGCTTTGAGATATTCGTTGTTTATCCAACGTAACAAAAGTTTTTGAGTCGCAGACCATGTCGATGTTAATGTTTCTGTCTTGTGCAAATAACGCTACGGAATCGATTGCTTCTGTCAAAACATCGTGAATATTTTCACTTTCCGTATTCAGGGTGATTTTACCTGTCGACAGTGCGGCATGGTCTAAAATAGTCGAGACCAATTCTAAACACTTTTCAGCCGGGGCAGATATTCTACTTACAATTTTTCTTAACTGTGACTTACTTGTATTTGGTTTCATTCCTATGCGCGCAATAGCCATAATGACACCTATTGGATTCCTTAAATCATGCGCTACGTAACCGACAAATTGCCGCATTTTGCTATTAAGTTCAAGAAGGTGATCCTCTTTACTTCTAAGAAGAATATACGCACCAATAGAATTGGCCATTAGGCGAATAAGGTCGTGTTCGTGCTTGGAAAATCCTCGAGTTCTAGGCTTAGTTGACGTGAAGTTGAGTGTTCCAAAAAGCGTGTCATCCACAAAAATTGGAGCCGAAAGGTAAGCCTCAAGCTTTAGATTTTGATAGACCGGGTGGCAGTTCATGTAGTCGAGCTTTCCGACTTCGGGAAAACCAATAACGCAAAGGCTTTCAGCGAACTCTTTACAATAAGTGTCTTCTAATGGAAATTCCTGTCCCTTAATTAGAACATCTAATGGGCTAATAACGTCGCATACATGATAGCTTGAATTATCTTCAATCCGGGTGACAATACCCGTTTCCAATCCAAATATATCGATTCCTGATTACAAGTATTCGTGTATTAAAGCATCGAAACTTTCAAATTTATTCGCTGTGAGAACGTGAATGCGTGTCAGGTTTTTTAACATAGCGCGTAATTGCTCAAGCTCTGAAACAGACTGATCCATGTGCATGTAATCGGTATCGTCTACAAAGGAGGGGTATTTCATGAATTTATCCTAGCGAGGACGTTTAATCTTTACCAAGTATAGCCCTGACGCTGCGCTTTGCGAGTTCAAGTTTATGTCTTGTCGTTATCTGTGCTCATGCCATATAGTCAATGCTTGTGAGACTAATGCTTGTGAGACCCATGCAGCCGAATGGAGTTTGAATGTATGTATGCGTAAGTAATCTCTAGCCTAACTCTACAAACGGAGGTGCTAAAAAGTAGTTGATTAGAGGTAATTCTGGCGCAATAAATCGAGGCGATTATGTTTGCCAGTATTATCATATATCTGCGATTTATGCCGCGTTTGGGAGTGAAGCTTTCTAGGCTATAGTCAAATCTGGCCAAATGACGATTGGACTATATAGTGTACAAGCTGGCATGCGGAGGATATTACCTGTTCTTCGTATGTATTTGGTGTAGAAAGTCGCGATACTACTGTGCGACCACTAAGAGTTAAGAGTTGTGTGCTGAAGTGGGCACACTAAAATTTAGTACTTAAAAAAAGAGCTGTACCCTAGATGGTTATAGCTCTTTTTTTCATCAAGAATTAAACTTAGTATAACGCTACGCTTCATCGCTGAAGAGTCTGCATTAATATAATCTAGTGTTCACGATTCTAATACTCGAGATTGATATCGCTTAATATGCGCTAGACATAACAATTCCTATTGAGGTTTCTAGCCCATCATCGGAGAGGTAGTTTTTAAATAAGGCCCCGATTGCGACTTTACCTACATTCTGTTTAACGCCGGCACTTAAAAATAGCCCGCCGTTTACGTCAATTTTTTCACTGAAACAGTTGGTGCAATTACTAATGCTGCGTTCAGAGGCCACTAGTTGATCATAGCCAACTTGTGCGAAAACAAAACCGTCATCATTAAAATTTAATTTTGGTCCAATTGCTGCGTTTACGCTAATTGCAGAAGCGGAAGAGCTAGTATTGTTGTCGTTACCAAAATTATCTTCTGTACGTTGCGAGAACCCCGCGTTATCGTCATAGGCTACAAAGCCTAATCCAAGTGTGGCGAGCCAATGTTTTTTGCTGTAATCGGCATACCCACCAAAACTTACGGCCGAGTTGTCAATAGCTTGCTCACGCGCGACTTCATCGTTAATACTTACGGTAGCGATCTCTCCACCCCAACTCCAGCGCCCAGTGTCGCTCGTGGCTTTGATTTCATTCTCTGCAAATGAAATAGTGCTGAAACACAGAGCGGCGGCCCCAAGAACTACATTAAAACGTTTATTCACTATATTTCTCTCTCTCTCTCTATTTGTTTGATTGTTTGTTCGATTGTTTAGGTTGTTTAGATTTAAGTCTGTATCTAGGGCTATTAATAACTCAAGTTTCGGGGTTCAAATGACCGTACTTAGAAGGGTGATTCATAATATTCTTGCTCCAACGTCAATACGTCCAGTTGCAAACTACGAA
>JBLIMQ010000215.1:0-5498 GCA_047638775.1 Flavobacteriales bacterium | reverse complement strand
AGCCAAGCCAAGCCAAGCCAAGCCAAGCCAAGCCAAGCCAAGCCAAGCCAAATCTGATAATAGCAATTACTGGCACAGTCTTGGTGACTGTTGTGCTGCTCCTAAAGGTCAAAGCATCGTTCAGGTTAACATCTGCGTATCTCTCACTAGGGTAAGATGATAATCTTCAGATTCTCGTATCTTATTATGTTGAGCCATGGTTAATTGACGAATTAAATCTATCCTCTTTTTGTCTTTTCGCGTCTTAGAATAAAAGTTTTTATCGAAGGACGTCGTTTTCTTCCAGGCTTTCAAGGTCCATTCTGATGCGCGATTCACATAAGCCTTAGAAAACTCCATGTCATTTTTCAGTCCGCACTCGTTCACGGTTTCGCATAAAGCCATGGCATGACCTATGGTCACCGTCATACCTTGCCCAAAAATCGGATTCAAAGAATTAATAGTGTCGCCAATGGGAAGGTAACCTAGCGGAAGTGATTCACTCTGGTCAAATCGGCGCCAAATAGCATCAGATTTTTTGAAATATTGGATTTCAGTTAGCGGTGTGGCATCGCGTAATCGCTCCCATATTCTTGAATCAGGTAAGCTTTTAATGGCCTCTTGCCACTGTTCAATTGTATCTGGAATATCCTCGCCATCGCGACCATGCAACGAAATGCACCACGTATCATTTTCAATATCAAGAAGTGATCCACCTAAGTTGCTTACGCCGGCTTCCGGAACAATAAGAATGTTTTCTTTACTGTCGATATACTTTGATGGCTTCTTAAAATGTATAGTGGAATAAAAAATATTTATTGGCGTTTTGCTTTCTGTTATTTCGAGTGCTCCCTGCTTGACCAAGGCATTGACAAAATATCCGCTGGCACCCGATGCATCGATCACAATATCCGCTTTTTCAACAGTCGAGCTGCCGCGTAAGCTAACTCCCGCAACTTGGTTGGTCGCAGAGATATGTACTTGATCTACCGCTTTTTTGACTATATCAACGTTGTGTAATTTGGAAATTCGTTGGTACAGCAAACTTTCCGTATGAAGCCTAGATTGTCCGAGGTATGTCATATCCAGGTGGCGAGTAGGCCGCCATGCACCATATTCAAATATTTGTTGGCCTAAACCCGCATTAATTTCTGCTGAGCCGCCCTCTATAAGCTGTTCTTTAAAACCGGGCAGGAGAGTGTCCAACATATTTAAGCCGGCTTGCAATAAAATATGGATGTGCGCACCCTGGGGGGCATAACGGCGCACATGTGTTGCGCACGGAGGTGAATCTTTTTCGTAAATCGTAATTTTTTTGCAAGAACTTGATAATGCCGCGGCAGCCGATAAACCGCCAATACCGCCGCCAATAATTACTACATGCATGGATGTTCCAAAGTTAGGTTTTTTAACATTGTATTTAATTGCTTAGATTCGATACTACCAAGTCGGAATGCATGCGCTCGAAAATATAGCTTCGAATATGTAACTTGAAATATGTAACTTGAAATATGTAACTTGAAATATATAGAGTCTAAATATATAGAATCGAGACAATTGTATTAAATATTTTATCAATCAAGCATTTGTGCTCGTTTGAATAATTCCAAATGTACCTTTTCATCGTGTAGTGCTCGTTTGTGCTTATTAAGAACTAAACTCTGCAATAGTTGAAATTTGTTTCGTGAGTTTTCATCCATTTCTGCAAACATTGATTCATACGCAACGGTTTGTCGCCAAGCTTTTTGTGACCGCTTAGTGGCTCGCTTTAAATAGTCTCGTTGGGAGTCGTCATTTAACCCATCAACGAGCGCTTGGCCAAGCTCTTCCGCATGTCCTAATGCCAATGCCATACCTTGGCCAAACGTGGGGTTCACGCTATTAATCGTATCGCCGATAGGAAAGTAAGCCGTGGGCAGGTTTTCGACTAGATCAAATCGTCGCAGGTATGAATGCGCCTTGCTAAACTTATGCAACTTGTCAGAAATAGCGCAATCTTTTATTCGCTCCCAAATTGCGGGCGAGGGTAATTGGCGGGCGTAGTCTTTCCAGCCTTCAATGTCGGTTGGCGGTTCAACGCCATTGCGCCCATTCATCGAAACAACCCAGCAATCATTTTCGATGTCGAGCAGAGCACCTCCACAGGTCTGGTGGGGTTCAGCTACGACAAGTACATTTTCTTTGGTTGATCGCCAGTTCTCTGGCTTAGTGATTATGGCCGTAACATAAGCGATTTTAGAGGAAACTTTCTCTTTAGTGCTCTCAATTTTAGGGCATTGAGCGTTTAATTTCTGAGCGAGGGTTCCGGAAAGTCCCGATGCATCAACAACATAATCGCCAGTAATTAACGATTGATTCCCTGCTGAGTCATTAATATGTACTCCGCATACTGCGTTATCTTCAATGGCTAACGACACTACGCGAGTAGAATCCATTATTGTTACATTTTTGAGTTGATTAACCCGCTGACGAACAACGGATTCGAGTAGCGATCGAGATTGCGCGGAAATCGTCAAACCCAAGTCTCGTTTTGGCATCCAAGCGCCGAATTCAAAAATACTTTGGTCTATCCCTGCTCGTAAAACTACGCCACCAGCATTGGCGATGTTTTGGGAAATTCCAGGGAATATATTCTCCAGTATATTTTGTCCTGCAATTAATAAACTGTGCAAGTGATGTGATTGTACCGTACTTTTTCTAGGCTTTGCGGAGTCAGGCAGCGCATCCTTGTCGATTATGACAATTGACTCACATAGGGGCGACAGTATACCTGCGGCCGCTAGGCCCGCTATACCGGCCCCCACAATAATAGCTTTGGGTTTACTAAGGTTGTTATCGACCATGTTTCTTATCCACAAACGTTATGCTATTGATGTTTTCGTTCTTAATTAACGATATTGCATTGCTTTTCTATCGTTCGATCTCTAATTTAAAACAAAATTAGGCTTTCTTACGTATAAAATATCTTTTCTTTTTAGTCGGAGAATATATTCGTTTTTTTGACCGATTTCTCGGACCTATTTTTTGTATAGTGATAGGAGTTGTTTTTTACAGACTTTACCGCTTACATTGACAGGGAAGCTTGATACAAATCTAATTTTTTCAGGGATTTGATAGTCAATCAATATATCTTTAAGGTCGCTTTTGACTTTAGTTGTCGATATTTTGTCTTCATCTCCTTCTCGCACGATAATGAAACTTACCGTAATGTTCTCCTTCATTTCGTCGGCTACGGCGATGGTAGTGACATCTTGAATATAGTGCAGTTTTGCAATATAGGAATCGATATCGAGAAGGTTTATTCTGTAGCCTCGGTATTTAACTGTATCGTCCATTCTACCGGTTATAAAGAAGTCATTTTTGTCATTCTTGTATGCTAAGTCACCCGTTTTATAATAGGGTACACCTTTAACCTCTATAATGACCTCAGTCGTTTTCTCGGGGTTATTGATATATTCACTCATGATTTGCGTGCCGGAAAGTAACAGTTCCCCCGGCTCACCATGATCACAGAATTGGCCGTTACAATATATTTCAGCCATAACTTCGGCGTTGGGTTGCCCGATAGAAACATTAGCGTTATCGCAATCGCTGTTCTCGCTAAATGTTAGTTTTTTTGCATGGGAATATATCGTGAATTCTGTTGGGCCATAAAAATTAGATACGGATTTACTATCAAAATGAACACAAAGTTTTTGATATAAACCGTAGCTCATACGAGCTCCTCCAATCATAACGCTATGTAAACTCGAAAAATCGGCCTTCGTCACAATAAATTTACTTAAAAGCATATTGATATTGTTCGGTACAGTGCTAACGGCGGTGATTTGGTACTTAGCAATCTCTTGAGCCATTTTAAATATAGCGCCGCCGAAATCCGTAAAGTATAAAGGCGTTTTTTTAGTCAAATATAATACGAGATCAATTAACGATATATCAAAGGTGAACTCCGTAACTTGTAGCAGCCTATCGTGTTCGTTTATAGATGGTAGATAGAGCTCTAGCCAATTCAAGTACGCAGCAAAGGCCCCTCGTGAAATCACTACGCCCTTTGGTCTTCCGGAACTTCCCGAAGTGAAGATAATATAAAGTGGCATATCATCAGAATATTCACGGCGGTAGTCAACAGGCAGGGGGGGGGCTTGCTCAGGTAGGGTGTCCAAAAAGTCCTGATCAATAAATAAGCCGATATCGGCCTCTTCAGATATCTCTCGTATGCGCTTTTCTGGGAAATCTTCCTTTAGTGGGACATAGGGGATTCCCAGTTCCATGCAGGCGAGTATACAGAGAAAATAATCGGGGTTTTTAGGAAGTATTATTCCTACAGGTTTGTCATTGTGATGTGCACTGGCAAGTGAGTTTCGAATTCTTGTATACGACGTCCCCGCTTCCCGATATTCACTCCCTCCGCTACTGAATAACGATGGAGGTTCTCGCATAACATCTGCTATCAGTTGCTGTAATCGCATTGAGCGGGTCTCTGAATAGGGTGATTTGAGCACAATTTTACTCTATTTTTATACTCGTTGCTTCAAAGACAGATTAGCGAGGACGCTTGTCCAGCGAAAGGACTTTTTTGATTTTGGGGGGTAGGTGAGGAGTAAAAGTGTTTTATGCTAGCGGGTGTATATCTTATGCAGTGCCCGATATTACTTAACCAGAACGATAAGCGTGTGATAACGCAAATACAATCTGCGGCATATTCATAGTTAGAGTGGCGTGATATACAGCTCGAGGGTGAGTATTTGATCGTAAGTTTTGGGTGTAATGTATCCGCAGGCTTGACGTTATAAGGGTTTGCGGGTAGTTTTGGATGTTAACGTAAAATTGATCTGCGCTAGGTTGTCGACACCATTTACACGCCTTGATTTGTCGTCTTTGTATATGGGGTTGATGCACTATTAGCTTAGTGTCTTGCTGGGTTTTGATATTAGATTTATGGAGCTAAAATGAAAAAATGGTTTATCTGCCTAGCTATATCAACGCTAATTTCTAGCTCGGGATTGATGTATTTTATTATTTCTAGCGATCGAAATAGATGTCTAAGTTCGGGTGATTTTTGGCTTGGTCTAATTCAAGGTTGTAGCGATGGTCATGTCTATTCCATAGACTCTTTAGTGTCACCTCTGGCTATAGCCATTTTCTGCGGTATTGTTCTCGGTATTACTAGCGCGATAATTCAAGTGTATTCAATTTCATCTAAGTTGTTAAATGTAATTCGATAGGGGGCAATGGGAGCACCCGTACAATGAAATTTTATAAACTGTTGATTTACTAGTTTTTAATGAGTTTTTGGTGCTCTAAAGGCAGGGGGGGGCGGAATTTATTAAATTCAATTGGTATTAGGTTCAGGTGATCATGGGCAGAACGGTAGAGTGTGGACTGAAATAAGTGTTAAGAGATTAAACTGCCTTTCATCGGTATGCCAAGGTAGCGAAACTTCCTGAGCCCAACAAACAGTTGTCCACTATGGCGCAGCTACTTGCACATACTGTAATAAGGTCAGTAATAAAGTGGCT
>JBLIMQ010000214.1:0-5528 GCA_047638775.1 Flavobacteriales bacterium | reverse complement strand
AATATTATATTGGGACAAAACCGGTTTTGCCTTGTGGCGTGGATTCAAGTTCGAAGTGCATCAATTATTAGGCTACCAATGTAGCTCTATAATCATTCATTAATTTATTAGGTGTTTTAAAATCTAGATCCTTTCGTGGTCGAGAATTAAGACGCCTTACGGCTCTGTTTACCTCGTGTTGCATCACTAATTTTAAGTCTGTAGCTTTTGGGAAGTACTGTCTTAACAATCCGTTGGTGTTCTCGTTCAAACCTCTCTCCCAGGAACTGTAAGGGTGAGCAAAATAAACATCGGCTAGCAGCGCCTTACTAATCTCTTCATGATAAGCAAACTCTTTTCCATTGTCAGCTGTTATGGTGTGAACAACATCTTTAAATGGCTTAAGCAGAGCTATTGTAGCTTTGGTGACGTCAGCTGCACTTTTACTATTAACCTGAGCTGACACCGTGAATTTCGTAACACGCTCAACAATAGTTACTAACGCTCCACTATGCCCCTTTCCAATCATCGTATCTATCTCCCAATCACCGATACGTGATTTACTGTCAACGATACTGGGCCTATCGTCAATACTGACGCGATTCTTTATCTGTCCCCGCGTTGACTTACCATTTCTACGTTTGTCGTACTTCTTTCCTTGGCGACGTAGATGCGTGTATAGCTCACCACCTAACTGTTTGTCTGCCCATACATGAAGGTAAATAGTCTCATGACTAAGCAGCTCTTCTCGTTCTTCCAGCAGCCAGCCTGATATCTGTTCTGGGCTCCAGTCAATACGCAGCTTACGTTCAATTTCACCTATCATTTTCGATGTCATCTTCGTCGGTTTAACCGCTTCAGCTCGCCGCAAATTCGACTTTTCTTGTGCCTGCTTATACCGATAACCTCTCTTCCCTGAATTCCTATTCAGTTCTCGGCTTACGGTAGCCTGACTGGTTCCGATCGTCTCGGCGATGACTCTTTGACTACAGCCTCTTTTCTTTAGCGCTGAAATCTGGCATCGTTGCTCGTAAGTCAGCTGTTGGTATGTTTCCGTCATAACTTCATCTCTTGCCGGAGAAAAAGGATGGAAGCTTACCTTCAGCTGACTCCTTTATCTACTAGGTTAGATGATGCACTTCAGATTTGAATCCACGTTACTATATAGTGAGAGTTTAAATGTTTAAATTATTGGTCGGTTTAGTGTCCCTAGCGTTAATGTCAACGGCTGTTGCAGATCAGGGACGCGTATACTCCAAATCAGATGTAGTAGAGCTGAGCACTGGAAATTATGAATATGCGGGTAAGTCTAAGCTTTACCGTACTAACGATAAGATATGTGTAAGTGCTACGATTCCGAATGCTCCGACAGGAGCATACACAGCATGGGTAACTATTTACAATGAGCCTTTGACGTGCGATGCGAGCGATAATGGAGATGAAATCCTAGGTGGTCAATGTATCTTTTGGGATGCGTTTAACCCTACAAGCCGCTCAACTATGATGTGGTTGGATGGTTCATTAGCGGGAGACAAGAATGTAGTGCGATTTGATCGATGTTTGGCTGTTAACACAGTTAGCCATGAAGTTTTCGGTTTTGGTACACAAGAAGGTGTGGTTAATCCTATGACCGCTGAGGTTCAGCTAACGATTCGCCATCATGGACCTATGCAGCTTGATAATGCATACATCCTAGGTACGCAATTGAATAGCTTTGCAGGCGGTTGTTCTGGTGTTATTGAAGACTTTGACTGTGCTGACATGTTCGCTGTAAAGCATAGTGCAGTGAATATAGTAGACTAACATAATAGTTAATGAGTGTAGCTAGTAGCAGATATGTTACTAGTGCACTCAGTTTTGGCTAAACTCTCTGCAGTTTAAGTCTTATGATACACCGCGTACCATCTAACTTATCTTCGCACGCCGCACGCCACACGCCGCACAAATTATCACGATAAAGTCCGCCCATAATTAAGTAATCTGTGCTTAGTCCTAATTACCTAATACGGAGGCATGCCTCTTAATAGGATTGTATCTAATATTTTATGATAGGTTACTATTCAGAATAGTTTTCCGACGAAATAATTCGATCAGAGAGGTGCTCTAAGGCAATTTTGGAGAATAGGAGTTATTCCTATTAGAAGGCCTAAGTATCTTTATTTAAAGGTATTTAATCTCTATTTACTTGCTACACTATAAAAATGACACTAATTAAACGTTTATTGTGCATTTCTGCCTTATTTTTCAATGCGACTTGTTTTGCAGAAAATTCGATTCTTTACTATGCGGTTGATAATACCGGTGAGTATACCGAGGTAAACCGTTACTTTCTCGATCTGCTTAGACTTGCCGCGAGTAAAAGTAGTAAAAGTAGTAAAAGTATTTCCATAGAGCCCGTACTATTACCCGAAATACGAGAAATCAGAACGGTAAAACTCATTCAAAAAGGTGACATTAGCATTGCATGGTTTAGTACCACTAAAGAGCGTGAAGCTGAGCTTCGGCCTATTCGAATCCCGTTATATAAAGGGCTTATTGGATGGCGAGTTTTCCTTATTCATCAGGACAACAAAAAGCGGTTTAATGCTGAATTATCGAATGCAGAATTAAAAGCAATGACGGCAATACAAGGGCATGATTGGCCGGATACGTCCATTCTTAGAGCGAACGGGTACAGTGTTTACTCTCCGGCAACGTGGTCTGGCTTGTTTAAAATGCTTGAAAAAAAGCGAGGGTTGTATTTTCCTAGGTCTGTGCTCGAAGCTCCCAGAGAGGTTTTGGATAGAGGAGAGAAACATTTAGCACTAGAAGAAAGCATCTTGCTGCGATATCCCTCAGCGTATTATTTTTTTATGTCTCGTAATGACGAGGCGCTTGCGGCCGAAATTGAACACGGTTTACGTTTGGCGATTGATGATGGCTCGTTTGATGAGTTGTTTTATCGTTACTTCGCAGGATCAATTGTCGGTGCAAGGCTTAAAGGTAGACAGATATTTAACCTAAATAATTCAAACCTTCCAGAGAATACCCCTTTAAATGACACAAAACTTTGGTACCAGTTAGGGGACTATGAGCGTTATATAGAACGAGGCCTCAAAGAGTAGGTTGGGGCTATTTATTCGCTGTCGATGAGCGTTTAGCTTTGGCCTTTAGCGAGCAAATCTTCGTAACCACCCTCATTTGTAGCATTTACATACCCCAAGCCGTGCAGTATATCGTTGGCTATTCCTGAGCGTCTACCTGTACGACAATACAGTCGAATAGTCGTATTTTTATCACTTACAGCCGCTTCAATTTTATCTTCAATAATCTCATTAGGGATTAAAATTGCGTCCTTTAGGTGCCCTTGTGCATATTCATCTTCGGCTCTTACATCAATCCAGATTTCATTGTTCATAGTTATTCTTCTTAAAGTAGGGATGGGTGATTATTCCGTGTCCTTGTGGGCTTGTCTATAATTAGAACAAAAAGCAGAGTTAAAAGTAAAGCCGACAGTTATTGTAATTACGGCTCGACCGTAAGGTACCGTAAAACTGAAAACGACTTAGTTTGCCGAAAAACATTTAATCAAGCCTAATTCAAAGTTTTGTCGTGCGCTAACGCACAAAAAAACACCGTTATTTAAGCTCAATCCTTACTATAAAGGCGTACAATGTTTGGGCTATTTTTGAGCGAATAAAAACTCGGTAATTGTCTTCTCAGAACTTAGCTATTTCGCCAAAAATTATCGCAAGGCATTCTGAGGCGAGAGCTGTTTTTCAGAGCCCTAGCAATATAATAAAAATACTTTAAGGGACCATAAAATATGTTAAAAAAATTATCCTTACTATCGTTATCTGCTCTATTTCTTGTACTTGTTGGCTGTGATTCTAAGACGGCTGATTCAGTAGCCGTTGAAGAAGCTCCAGTTGCTGAAGTAAGCACCGCAGCTGAAGCACCTACTGCTGAAGCTACTGCCACTAAAGCTGCAGAAGCTCCAGTTGTTGCGGAGACCGCTAGCGAAGAAATTGGTGTTGCGGAATGTGATGCTTACGTTAGTAAATACAAAGCGTGTATAAACAGTGTGTCTGGCGCCGCCGCAGCGGCTGCTCAAGGCGGTTTAGACATGATGGTAGACTCTTGGAAGAAGAGCCTTGAAGCAGGCACTCCAGCAGATGCTCTGGGTAAAGGCTGTCAAATGGCTAGCGATTCAGCCAAAACGTCTATGGAAGCTATGGGTTGTGAGTGGTAATCATTCAGTTAACTCTGTAATGATTACGGCGCCTCCCGCTCGGTGAGGCGTCAACACTTTTAGGTATTCGTCATAACATAACCAACAAACCCTGATTCTCTTTTCTTGCGCCTCATCTACGTAAAAGCAATTATTTCTGTACCCTTTTAGTTCGTTTCACATGAAGAATTATCGATATAGCTGTTGATCTTGTTTTATTGTGTTTCTGGTCGCAATATATCCGCTATCCGCTATCCGCTATCCGCTATCCGCTATCCGCTACTAAGGTATTTTTTGACTAATTGAAACTGAACTGTCTAATATTCTAAATAACGTAGCTGTAATAATATACGGTAAATACCTGTCGCAATCGACGGTGAGGCCAAAGACCTTGGGCACTAAAGCAAAATTTTTAAATTAGCACGGCCTTAGCTTTCCACAGTTTTGTATCTATCTTCACCAAAATTGAGATGAAAAAAAACCGGCTAAAACCGGCTTCTTGAGGATGAATCAACACTGCGAGCAAGCTAACTAAGACTCGCTTGAAAGTATTGATTTAGGTTACGGTTTTGATTAACCCATTGTTAGAACTACTTTGCACGATCCACCTTCAGCAATAAGCGGAAGCGTATTGCCTTCAATCACGCGACCATCAACTTCAATAGACTTAACACCTTTGCAAATGTGATCTGGGTTTTTCACTTCAATTGCGTAGCTAGCGCCACGGAATTTACGCGTGATAGAAAAGCCATCCCAGCTACTGGGAATACTAGGGTCTAAGGTTAACCCGTCGTAATTCGTACGTACGCCTAGAATAAACTGAACCAGCGCATAGAAGTTCCAAGCTGCGGTACCTGTAAGCCAAGAGTTTTTACCTTCGCCAGGTTTGAATGCATCTTTACCTGCGATCATCTGACAGTATGCGTAAGGCTCCATACGGTGAAGATCACTGATGTCTTCTAGGAAGGCCGGTGAAATCTTTTGGTAGTAGTCAAATGCCTTGTCACCACGACCTTGTTGCGCTTCGGCAATCATAATCCATGGGTTGTTGTGACAAAAGATGCCAGCATTTTCTTTGTAACCGGCAGGGTAGGTCGAAATTTCACCGTATTCAATAACATACTTAGTGAATGCTGGTTGTTGAAGAACAATCCCGTAGTCACAATCGAGCCACTCTTTGACAGAGTCGAGCGACTTCTCAACCATACCTTCCTCTTTGCCAATTTCAGCCATGGCGCAGAAGCCTTGTGACTCAATAAAGATTTTACCTTCTTCATTTTCCTTCGAGCCAACTTTCTTGCCGAAGTAGTCATATGCACGTAAGTACCAGTCGCCATCC
>JBLIMQ010000213.1:0-5590 GCA_047638775.1 Flavobacteriales bacterium | reverse complement strand
TCTTGTTTGTTGTTCGCCACTAAAGCCACATATTGAGTTCAATGTGTGGCTTTTTATTGCGATCGCTTTTTTTAGCTGCAGCTAAAATGGTTGTCATGGCGAGGTTTTATCATGTTTATCAGCAGCTTATAAATAAAAGTTTACGGCATCGGCTTGCCTATTTTAATAGCAAGCTCTATACTTGATCTACTGTAAATATAACTTAAGGTTGATAGGGACATGATTAATAGACCAACGTTAACGCGTTCGGAGTTGATCGACGCGTTGGTCGACAAACAACCGCATTTAGCCCATAGGGATGTGGAGTTAGCGGTGAAGGCTGTACTCGATAAAATGGCTCGCTCGTTTGAACTTGGCGATCGCATAGAGATTCGCGGTTTTGGTAGTTTTTCACTCCACTACCGGCCCGCTCGAATAGGCCGCAACCCGAAGACCGGTGAAGCGGTTGAGGTTGAAGATAAATTTTCACCTCATTTTAAACCGGGCAAGGAACTTAAAGAACGAGTTGACGCTTTTAATTCTTGACTCGGCCTTTTTATTCCCGGGTAGGCATGAGTTGTAGATACATCGAGGCGTCGAATTTGTTCGTTGTTTGTTTCGCTGAGCATTCTTTCTATTCTTGAATAGGCGTGAGTAGGTTTTAGTTACCGAGGCGCTGAATTTTCTTGTAGTTCTTTTCGCTGAGGGCTCTATTCCTCTTTGCGCTGGTCTTCGTGTTCGAAGGCAGTGACAATCTTTATGTTTTTATATCTTTGTGCCGCTCATCGCCTTCAGCGTTAGAGTAATAATAAATTGCCGTCATCTCGACCGAGCGCAGCGATCTGTTCTTTGACCTAATTCTTTGCTGCGTCTAAGTGATCTAGCCCCCGGTTTGTCCTTAACATCAATCCACCATTAACCATTCAATACCGATCAGTTTAACAAAATACAACTAAAAGCTTTCTTTTCATCCTAAGACGGGGGTTATACTGCAGTTTGTTGTCGGTAAACTTGGAATAATTGCCTATGAAACGCTTGCTCTATCTTTGTTTTTTCTTGTTGTTCGCTTTCTTTGCGTTTACGGTAAATTTAAAAAATCCGCAAACGGTGACCTTAAATTACTACTTTGACGTTCATCGAGAAGCACCACTAGTGCTGGTATTAACCGCTACTTTTGTGGTTGGGGTTCTGCTTGGTTGGTTCTTTATGACTTTATCGGTTATCAAGAACAAGCGTCAGGTTGGTAAGGTCCAAAAAGCGCTCGCAAAAGTAGAAACTGAAGTGCAGAACCTGCGCGCAATGCCGCTTAAGGACGAGGCTGAAGTGGAGTGAGTTTTCTGTCCCAGCTTGACTGGATTTGGCCAGCCTTCGCGCTGGCCTTTTTATGTGGTGTTTTGCTTACCCGCTGGTGGCTGCTGGACCGCGTAAAAGGAGATAGTAAAGTAAATCAGGATTACTTCAAAGGCCTGAATTTTTTACTCAACGAAGAGCCTGACAAAGCAATTGAAGTTTTTATTAAGGCGCTCGAAGTCGACAGTGAAACAGTAGAGCTGCACCTTGCGCTGGGCGGTTTGTTTCGACGTAAGGGCCAGGTCGACCGGGCGACTAGAATCCATCAGAACTTAATTGCCCGGCCCACCCTAACCGACGACCAGCGAGTTCAAGCAATCTATGAGCTGGCGCAAGATTATTACAAAGCGGGCCTACTTGATCGCGCCGAGAATCTTTTTATTGAGCTTAAAGACTCCATTAGTTTTCGTGAGGCAGCATTGCGAGGTCTATGCAATATCTATCAACAAGAAAAGGAATGGAAAAAAGCAATTGAGGTTTCGCGCTTGCATAAACGCAGTGAGAGGCTTAGTCATACAAAGCGTATAGCTCATTATTGGTGTGAGTTGGCTGAATACGCAATCAATATGCATGACTACGATGCTGCTCAGAAATATCTTCGTAGTGCTCTGAGTGAAAATCGCAGTGCAGCTCGCGCCGTGATGTTGCGTGGTGAGTTAAGCTATCAACAAAAAAACTACCGTCGCGCAATGGACTCTTGGCAGAGTTTGTCTGTCTCAAATCCGACTCTGGCAAGCCTGTTGGTCGAAAAAATTATTTTGTGTTATCGGCAATTAGATGATGCTCAGGGGCTTGAGAATTATTTACTAAATATAGCTACGATTCCAAAGGAATTAGAAGCATTTCAGTTATGGCGTTCTTCGTTAGAGAATATTTTGGGTGAGCGTGCGACCTTAGATCGAATTTTTACACAAATTCAGAGCGAGGGCTTAAGCGGTGCCGTGGCAGACTATCTGTATCAAAACGCCGATAGTGACAGCTTTCCAACGGCCCAAAAAAGCGCTCTTCTTAAAGATTTGTTAGGCCGCGCAAAGAATCGTAAGATTGAGTATACTTGTATCGGGTGCGGGTTCGACACCAAGGCCTTATATTGGTTTTGCGCGAATTGTGGCGAATGGGAAAGCTTTAGTTAATTGGTAACTCACTTTTTAAAAAGTGTGATCGTTCTCATTGAGAGCGACTTAATATTACCCAATCGCTAAGCTAGTTAATTAATACTAACTAGCTGAACAATAAGTTACATGAAACCATAATTAGTCTAACTAACAATGACCGTACAAATTAAATATTTAGTATTCAGAGGCATTGCTAAGAAGGAACGAATTCTTTTCAAATCATTTTTGAATTTGGCAAAAAATGAACTGCCTTATCAGGTGGTGATTTTGAAGTCTAAGCACCTGGATCCAAGTGAACCAGATATTGTGATCTTGGATGAGGCATATGTATTGGAAGGCTCAGAAGCAAGCATGCTCGGCTTACCCTCTATGGTGGTGGGCGACGATCGCAATAAAGAGCAAGTAGGATATCTATCCAGACCCGTTCAATGGAGTGAATTTAAGTTGGCGCTGACTAAGCTAAACGCCGAAGTTATCTTTGAAGGCGATGCTGCTGAGCGCCTATTGCCAGAATATTCCATGCGCTTTGTGATTGAAGAAGTCGCCGACAGCGTGGCTGAGGCCAAGCAAAGCTCACGCCCTAAGTCGACGTTTTCGAATGAAGGTGACTATGAGGGCGAACTCGTTAGATTGAGTGCCGATGATAATACTTACACCAATAGCGAATCTATTAAGGTTGTCGATGATGTAGCGCTGTTCAAAGAAGAGCAGGCCAGCCAGAGCCAAGGGCCTGTCGTGCTAATGAGTGATGATGACAGCGATTCTGAAAGCAGCAGTGAGTTTAGCGAATCAACCACCGATACCGTAGTGTTGCATGAGCGAGTTGGTTTAAAAATAAGCTCGGTCGATGAGTATTGGACCGAGGACAACGAAATAATAGTCGACAATGAATCTTTCTTGTTTATCAAGCCAGCGCGCGAAATGGTCTATAGTGACATTGAGCCAGGCAAATGGGCGATGATCATTGCCAGCCAACAAATGACTAAGATGCCTTTGCGCGACGATTGGCAGCCAGCGCAAGGGCTTAATGCTTACCCGCTGAGTAGTTTTATATGGGTGAATACAATAGTTTGCGAACACAAAAATCTACTCAGTGAGTTAGATCAAGATACCGAATATCTTTTGGAGCGGTGGCCGCACTTTACCCTACTGGAGTTGGATAACGTATTGTTGAAACTCTGTACGATGTTATTTGTCCGACCCGAATCGTTGCAAAGCCTATCGGCTAAGTCCGGCTATGCTCGTTCGACGATTATCGGTCTTATGAACGCGTGTTATAAGCTCGGCTATCTTAAATTGCCTGAAAACATAGACGTAGATAAATTTGCGCCTGCCAGTAACGACGAAGGTATGTTGGGTAAATTTAAAGACGTTTTTAGATAATATTCATGCACAATGCAAATAGTACTTTACTAGGGTTAAGCTCCTATTATTTAGCTAAGCCATGTTCAACTAAAATAAATAATTATGTTAAAACTCGCGATAACCGGCGTTGCAGGAAGAATGGGGCGTGCAGTTGTTCAGGCCGCCAGTGGCCACCCCGATCTACAGCTAACGGGCGCAGTTCATCGCCCAGGGAGCCCTTTTTTGGGTATGGATGCGGGCCAACTAGTTGGGGTTGGAGTACTTGGTGTGCCGATCACAGAAACGCTAGAGAACGCAGAGTTTGACTGTTTAGTCGACTTTACCTTGGTTGATTCGGCACTCCAAAATTTACGCTTTTGCGCTGCCAATAATAAAGCAATAGTGATTGGGACTACCGGTTTTAATCAACAACAAGAGCTTGAAATTAAAGCCGCAGGATCTGATATTGGCGTGGTTTGGGCGCCGAATATGAGCGTTGGTGTAAATCTTTGCTTTGCGCTCATAGCGCAAGCAGCAGAGGTTCTGGGTGATGAAGCCGATATCGAAATTATGGAAACCCATCATCGCCACAAACTGGATTCGCCGTCTGGCACGGCTATTCGTATGGGCGAAGTGATTGCCAACACTCTGGACCGTGACCTTAAGCAATGTGCTGTTTATGGCCGAGAAGGTCTCAGCGAACCTAGAGATCACAATACCATTGGCTTTGCGACCACGCGTGCAGGAGACGTGGTAGGCGAACATACAGTGTTGTTCGCGAGCGAGGGTGAGCGGCTTGAAATCACTCATAAAGCAAGTAGTCGTCAGACGTTTGCCAAAGGTGCCTTGCGCGCAGCTACTTGGCTGCAAGATCAACCGCCGGGCTTCTATGACATGCAAGATGTACTCGGCTTACGGCGCTAGAACCAGCGCCGTCTGCTTGTGCCCAGAAGATTTAATCCTGTCCATTCGCGCCCGACAAGGCATTTCGAATAGACTAAAATTAGTTTTACAAGTCGTCTGTTTGCGATTGCAAGTGCGGCCTAGTTTCAGCTAAAATACGCCGCAGCAAAAAAGCCATTAAACCATCAATCGGTGCCAATTGATTTCTAAACTGCAAGCCTATTTCCATCGCCAGAGCTCTTTGTTACCGGCGTATGTACTACAGGGCTGTTTGCTACGGGCATATTCGCTACAGGGCTGTTTGCTATGCAGATAATGCTTGATATTGGTGGTCGATTGCAGCATTGGCGCAGACACTCCATATCATGGTGAAACAAGATCCTAATTGGGAGAAGCTCTTTAAAGCTTCTCCCTTTTTTTAGGCATAATTTGAAATTTGGTAAACCTGCATTTGCACGCAGCTGTTGGAAAGCACAATAGTAGTGAAACCCATACAAGGTAACGATATAAACGTGAAAAACACCGCATTACTGGCACTCGAAGATGGTTCACTCTTTTGGGGTAAATCGATTGGCGCAAATGGACAAAGTACTGGCGAAGTTGTATTCAATACCTCAATGACCGGTTATCAAGAGATTTTATCTGATCCATCATATGCCCAGCAAATGGTCACTCTAACCTATCCGCATATAGGCAATACCGGCACCACACCTGAAGACGCTGAGTCGAGAGGCGTTTTTGCAACCGGCCTTATTATTCGTGATTTACCGCGTTTGCCAAATAACTGGCGCAACACCCAAAACCTAGACGACTATTTGCGCGCCAACAATGTGGTATCAATTGCCGACATCGATACTCGGCAACTAACCCGCCTGCTGCGAGAAAAGGGCGCACAAAAA
>JBLIMQ010000212.1:0-5606 GCA_047638775.1 Flavobacteriales bacterium | reverse complement strand
GCGCCAATCTTACTCTTAGCGCCAAAAAAAACCGCTCTTAAATCTAAGTTTAGGAGCGGCTTTATAATTTACTTGTCCTAAAATAAATTTAGGACAAGTTCATAACTAGATCATAACTAGATCATAAGGGGATCATAACTAGGTCAGTTTAGAACTGGTAATTAACACCTAGGTAGAACTGACGGCCGTAAGTAGCAAAAGAGCCCAGTTGACCGGCTTCACCATAGTTAACGACGCTTGCTTCATCGGTTAAGTTGTTGGCTTGAATGACAAATTGAACACCTGAGTCTAAAGTGTACGACGCTTGCCAGTCAATAGTGAGGTATTCACCAGCTTCAGCAGGGGTTGTCGCGCCTGGAATTGCAATGTTAGACGTGTATTCGTCACGGTAGCGAAAGTTCACATGGGTGCTAACATTTTCGTTATCCCAGAACGTGGTTGCGCTCCATACATTTTCCGACAGGCCAGGAAGTGGCTGGTTGCTGTTGTCTTGGGTCAAGCTACCGCCGCCAACTTCGGCTTCACTCTCAGTGTAAGCGTAGGACGCACTAACACCTAAGCCGGACAACGCACCAGGAAGAGAATCAAAGGTCTTGGTGATAGCGACTTCTAAACCTTGAATGTAACCGCCTTCTGCATTAACCCAGGTTTGTAGCGTACCGGGGTAGAACGCGCCTTCTGGAAAGACAATGCCAGAGTCGGCAAAGTCTTGGCGGCTAGCTTCACCGGGATTGAACGTTTGCGTGACAATAAGCGACTCAATATCTTTATAGAACGCGGCAACGGTTATAGCACCGGCCTCTTCGAAGTAGTGCTCGTAAGAAATGTCGTACTGGTTGGCGCGGAATGGATCCAGGCCGGGTGCGCCCTTAGTCCAAGCATTAAATTCAACGTCACCGTTCTCATTGGTGTCGCCAGTCCAGTTACCGCCACCGCCTTTAAGCTGACCTACGGGTGGACGACCCAGAACTTTAGCTGCACCAACACGAATAATGTCGTTGTCGGTAATTTCAAAGCTTAAGTTTAATGAGGGTAATGTGTCGGTGTACTCTGGGCCACGAGTGTTATCAACATGATTTGTACTTACAACACCGGTTTCGTCGAGGATAGTTTGTTCGGCCTCACCGGGAGCGCGCACAGAAATACCCGTAGCTTTTTGATCGGTTTCAATGCGACGAACACCGATATTACCTTTTACGGGAATACCGCCGATTTCAGCGTCAATATTGATTTGACCGTAAAACGCCAGAGTTTCTTCTGTAAGGTCGGCCGATTCAATCACTGTCCATTCGTTAGACCATACTTTTAAGCCGTCGTAGTTACCGGCACCGAATACACTATCGGCTATGCCATCTAGATCCACTACAACATGGTCTGGGGCACCGTCAACAGAACCGATACTGCCAAAACTGCCGATCGTAAGTGGGGTACACGGCGTTGCATCGACGCCGTCCTGAAAACCTGAAAGGTTGTCTTGGCAGTATGGATCGACGCCGACTATGTTGAATTGTCCGTTGCGACTGCCAAATAAGAATGCACCACGTTCAGCATCGAAGACACGTTCTGAACTACGCACACCGACTTCAAATGAAGAAATAAACGCGTTATCTAACTCTTGTTTAAAATCAATTTTAAAGCTGTCAACGGTGTCATCGTATACGTGAGGAAATTCTTCGTAGCGGCTTAAGTACATGGTATCGCCGGTAAGTGTTGTGCCTGCGCCAAGTGTTATGTCGGGAGTTTCTTCACCATTTTGGGTGATAGTAAATGTTTGATTGTCAGATTCACTCCACTGTGTCGCTGTAACTTCAGCGTAAGAGGCCGCCGAACCGATGCGGTCAGCACGTGTCTTGTGGCCTTCACTGCTCGAAATATCGAACGATAGCGTAGATGTGTCTGTTATGTTCCACTCGACGTTTAAGCCGTATGCGTCGGACTCTGCTTGAGTCGATTGATCTTCTGTACGTGCTTCAATCCATGTGTCGGTTTGGGCATCCGAGGCATTATTCCATTGGGTACCAAGCGGGTCTGTAATGGTCCATTGCCCTGATTGAATAAAACCGTTTGGATCAACATCGAGCCCAGTGTAGTTAACGCGGCCAGTATTGTTGTTATCTGCCTGCAAGCCTTGAACGGTCACACCATGGACAGATGAAGCCGATTCGAATTCTGTTCTAAAATAATCGAACTTCACTTTAAGTGCATCAATTGGCTGCCACGTTACCACCCCGACAAAGCTGTCACGGGTATCTTTACCTGAGCCGGCTTGCCATTGATATGCCAACGGGCGTATTTCTTCATTGCCGTCACCATCTATATCGTTAGTTCGGTAACCAAGGAGCCCATCCGCCGCGGCGCGTGAGCTTTGAAAGGCGTTTGGTTGATCAAGGTGAGAGTAACCTACGGCGACCCCTAAAGTATCTTCAGCGAATTTTCCGGAATACGAAGCCGTGAAGCGGTTACCGATTTCATCGGCGCCTGTATCAGCGGCCGCGTCATTGAACGATACGCGGGCGTTAACACTAAAGGTGTGTGCTTTGTCTTGTGCGAGTGGGTCGATGGTTGTTAGTTCAACTGTACCCGCAACACCGCCTTCTATAAGAGACGCTTTAGGTGTTTTATAAACTGCGGCTTGATTGATTAGCTCGGCGGGGTATTGGTCAAATGCCATCCAGCGACTACTTTCAGTTGTTGCTGATGTACTGGCTTGCTCACGACCATTAAGCGTGCTCGCGATGAAATCGCCGGCTAAACCACGAATGTTCAACTGAGATGCCTGGCCTGCCTGGCGAACAGTAGTAACGCCTGGTAGCCGACCGAGAGCGTCAGCGATAGAAGCGTCTGGGAGCGAGCCTAGATCGCCCGAGCTGATGACTTCAACCAATGTGTCAGAATTACGCTTAACTTCAATGGAGTTAAGAATTGAGCTACGGATGCCCATTACAACCATTTCTTCTTCTGCTTGGTTGGCGTCCTCTGTTTGTGCGTGCAGGTTGGCCGCTGCCAGAGTTGCGGATGCAGCTGTAATCGCTGCGACGCAGTGAGATAAATAAGACTTCTTCATGGTTGTACTCCCAAGTGTATTGTTTTAATCCGCTACCGAATTTTATTGTTTTATACGCTATCGAAATTTCTGAATGATAGGGCTTGAGATATAGTGGATTCCCCCCCCTTAATACACAAACCTATGCAAACGTATTCATTTCATACATACGTATGCAATATCATATTGGCGCCTAAATTTGAGAGCTTCCTGGCAGTATATGTATGTGAACTTGTGGCAGGCGCCACGTTTATAAATATACTGACAAGATTGAGCGGAGTACCGCATAGAAAATTTAATCCTTTAAGCCAAAATGTACCCGTAAAAAAAGCTAGAAAAAACGGTAATACGAAGCAATAAGGGAGTTTATCTAATAATCATCCAGCGGCGGTTCATTGGGAGAAAAAATATCGGGATTGAGTTGTACAGTCTCCACAAGTATTTTTTTGTCGTAAGTGAGGCTGTCGATAAGTACGCTAATAAACAGGCTAATAAATAGGCTAATAAATAGGCTAATAGATTCGTTAATAAAGTAGGTGTTGTGGCTACAACAATAGAGGTATTAATTTCCCCTCAGTAGAACTCTAATTTCGAATGTTCGGGACTTAACGCACCTTAACTTAAACTTAAACTTAAACTTAAACTTAAACTTAAACTTAAACTTAAACTTAACTTCGGTGGCTGGGTGCAGCAATGGCAGAGTTGGGTGCTTATGTGTAAGCGTTAGCATGAAGAGTTAAGTCGGAACTCAAAGTGCATCGTGCTGCAACATTAACAGGCTTAAGCGTGAGTTGGCCTCGATGAGGATCCTTATTTTTAATTGTTTATGCATTCTTTAGTCCTGTATTTCCCCAAGACTAGAGTTGACAGGCAATCGTCTCTCGCTCAAAACTCCATGCTAGAAAGTTTCTTACCTTGCTTTTCGTACCTTGATTTTCTTTACGTTATTTCTTGGCTATATTTCTTAGTTCTATTTATTAGCTATTTCTTAGTTCCATTTATTAGTTCCATTTATTAGCTCCATTTCTCAACTTTATGTTTGTTCTCCACTTTTTTTCGCCGACTCCTCACTGTTTAACTACATAGGGTTAATAATGTTTAAAGTATAAACTTGGGCGAGTTAAATTAAATGGATTTGTGAGAATGATTTGACCTATGGTGAGAGCGAGAGGAATTTTTTTGGGTGACACGATTAGATAACATCGTAATATCAAGAATACTTTCGATTGTATAAATGGCAGAAGTTTTGTATAACGCAACGATCGAATATATGTATCAGTTTTTACTGTTTTTTCCACGTAGGTAAACTCTATGATTACCAAGCTGTGTATATCGAATACTTTAGAGTAAAAAAGCCTCCTACGCCTTTAAACGCTTCGGAAATAGCGAGGGGTAGGAGGTAAGGTCCAACATGCCAAGGAAAAATAAAGTGACAAACTTTGTGACTTAAGGCATTTAGATAATTACCGTAAGACATGACTTAAAAAAATACACAGAGATAACAAAATAGACTGCGACAATAACTAAAAAATAGGATAACTATCAAATTTTAATAGTTATCTTATGCTTCAAAAACTGTTTCAAATGTAGTTAAAATCAAGCGCTAAAATATAGCGTGCAGATGCAGTATTATAGGTATGCAGTTTCCGGATCAGCAAACGTTTTTAGCGTAATGAAAACGTATTCATTCTATGCATACGTATGCATAGGCTAAAAATCAAAAAAACAAAAGGTATTAATAATACCGATATGAAAAAATGCTACTATCCCCACAGATATCCCCACAGGCACGATGTAATAACTTCCTCAATTTCTTTAAGCTGCATAATCAGCGCTTGAAAAAAGACATGTTAAGCGCTTTGAAGAAATCGAAATAATCGACGGGAAATATCTCTGGATATAAACAGTTCAGAGAGAGTAAGGCGGGGGTGTTCTCTGATTTATGATCCCTGTGCTTTATGTCACATGATGTTGGGACTAGGGCTGCTGTGGAACGTTCGTGAGGGCAATGGTCGTGAAGGCAATGGTTTTTATGGTTAATGTTTTTCAGTTAACTTAACTTAACTTAACTTGGGGGGGAGGTCGTAGGGAGCCTATTTGCTAGAGCGATGATGATTGGGGTTATTTATGGCTGTTTATTGACGGGCAGTTACAGATAGTTACGGTCGCCCGTTGATTGATACCCTAGATAAAAAATTATGGAGGGGGCGCTAGCACAATGATCTGCACGCCTAGGGCTTCAATAGCCATCACAATCGTGTTCACGTTCGAGTTGGTCATGTTTGCCGCGGTCAATACTTTTTAATATTGGTGATTTTAATATTGGTGATTTTAATATTGCTGATTTTAATATCGATGATTTTAATATCGATGATTTTTAGCATGACTGCTTTTCAGAATCGGCGTAGCGATGATCGCGGAAAAGACAGTCGTTTTGTTAAAGTCATCCAGTTGGATTATTAATTTTGTACGCGGTTACATGATTCGTTCAATGACGGGCTGGCCACAGAGCCGTAATCGAGTAACTATTGGAGACGGTAAGTGTGTAATGCTTTAAGCTCGG
>JBLIMQ010000211.1:0-5608 GCA_047638775.1 Flavobacteriales bacterium | reverse complement strand
GCATTTACGAGCTTTGACCAGTCGTTTACACGCTTAATAGGCATGGTGCTTCCTTGTTGAAGATTGGAAGCCGTAATTTAACGAATTATATCAACCTTAATAAGGGTGTGGTTGGATTGGCGCTTACCCTGATGGGGCTTAATCTTGATATTAATGCTTATTTATAGGTAGTCACTTTTATTTAAAGAAAGCAGATGTTTACGGCTACTCCAATGTATAAAAATATGGTCCAGAAAATGTAGATATATTCGTATCTACAGGTGGTCCAATCCCATCGAATATCCCAAAACACCATCGTTGTATTTATGTGTCTCGTAAATTAAATCCACAGACGCATGCCTAATGCTATTTACGGCCGTACGTCGGAATAATCGTAGGTTGGAAAAGCCGAAGGCGCCTTCCAACATGTTAATGATGGGTTATGATTCGTCGGATGGCGCTGCGCTTATCCGACCTACGACCTAAGGTGCGGTATCGGCGGAGTTATGTTGAGGGTGGGACGTATTTTTTACGGTGAGGATAAGTAGCAGCGACATATGGACAGCCCGATAATATCAATTACTAATCAGCCAAAATAATCCAATAATCCAATAATCCAATAATCCAATAATCCAATAATCCAATAATCCAATAATCCCATTCAAAATTACTCGCCCAGTTACTTGATGGCAAGTCCACATACAGGAATTTGATGGCATTGATGGGTTGTTTAAACTGCCAATCGTTTATCTGAGTGTTTCGACCCAGCGAAGTAAAGTAGTTTTCGACGAATAGTGCGTCTTGTTGTGAAATTTGGTGCCGCCACAGGCATGAATATACTTTTCAACATGCGCGACATACCAACGTAGTACGTCAGGCTTTAGCGTGTTTCGAATAAGTATTTCTCGGTATCTATCCCAGAATAGGAATAGGGTGAACGGATCCTTTGGCACATGTCTTACCTCCATGTAAGTTGAACTGCGCGGCAATAAGGTTGAATATTGATCAAACGCTTTTAAAGATCGTTTATATAGAATGTGCCCTAAATAGTTTAGGGCCCATGTAGCCCTAAATGATTTAGGACACATTCGGTCTAAATGGATATTTTGTATAAAAATCGAACACATTGCGTACGTGCGGTTGTTTTTGATTTTTGGCTAGAATGGCTGCGCCATTGGTTTGGGTGCGGGCAAAATTTACAGTATTTAGCTGGAGGCTACGTGACTAGGGGCGTTGACAGATTTAGGGTGACGAGTTAGTTTGTATTTTTAGGTTTATGGTGTGCAAGACTTGGCTCTTGAGTGCCCTAAACGATTTAGACACATTGTGGACTAAATGTATTAAGGTACATTCGGTCTAAATAATTGTTCAATGCTAAAGGAAGTCCATGCAGATAATTAATATTGAAGAATATGACGATGAAGTCGTACTTCACTTTGGTGGTGAGCGCAAAAAAATCAATGCCTATACATTGGCGTCTTCTTTAGTATCGATAGCAGATGCGGTAAAAGCAGCAAACGATGTCTTAAATCCCGGATACGACGTTGAAGTTCTGGTGGAGGCTTTCGGTGAGGGAAGCTTCCGAGCAAAAATTAAAACTGTATTTAAGGGCGCTGGAAATATTTTTAGCAAGGATGCACTTAGAGCTGTCGCTCTAAGTGTTTTAGCAAATTTTATCTATCAGCATACTTTGGCTCCCGATTCCCAAGTTATTGTTAATGTCAGCGACGAGGAAGTTGTGATCGAGCAGGGCGAAACAAAAATTATAGTGCCACGAGTAACATATGAGGCAACTAAAGAAGTCGAGAAATCTGAGAAGTTCAAGCAAAGCGTATCGAAAATAGCAAAGTCTATTGAAAAAGACGAAAATATTGAGTCTTTTGGCTTTACCAAAAATATCAATGATGAATATCCTGATATTGAGATACCAAGAAAACAAATAGCAATTCTGTCAGAGCCAGAGGAATACGCGGAGCCATCAAGGGAAATATTCGAGCAAGTAAATCTCTTCATAAAGCGTGCTATTTTAGAGCGCTCTAAAAGAAAGTGGGAGTTCATATGGCAGGGTTTCAAAATATCTGCCCCGGTTTTGGATGAGGCTTTCTATAATGATTTTTTTGCACACAAAGTCAAGATTGCGCCAGGTGACCAATTAGAAGCCAAAGTAAAGATTTACCAAATAAAAGATGAAGATACCGGAATTTATTCCAACGACCGGTATGAAGTCGTTGAAGTAATTAAACACATACCACATATAGAGCAAGTAGATCTATTGTGAAATCATTGAACAAAGCCATCAATCGGACAGATTTTCCGTTGCTCGTTTTGCGGCTTAACGCTACGCTACCACAAAACCATCAACTACAAATCTGCCGATTATGGCGACGTTATGCAAGGCAAAGCTAACCTATGGAAAATAAACATCCGTTACATCACGCAAAGCGTGAGTTATTAGCTGCCGAGAAAGCTTTAGAAAGAATGAGTTCATCAGAGAATGTGGATGATCTAGAAGATGATTGGAAGATTTTCTTAGGTGCAATAGAAAAATGCTGGATGAAGGTCGAAAGAGCGTGCCAACCGTATAGAAATAAGTTCCAACCCTGGCAAGCCTCCTTCGCACGAGATAGAAAAAAAGATGCGCTGCTAAGGTATGTTAAGCACGCAAGAAACTCGGATAATCACTCTATTCAAGAAACGATACAGAAAGCTGACGCATCTTCATCAATGTACGTCGAAGGTGGTCCGGGTGTAACTCACATCGAAAATTTAGAAATAAGAAATGGCAATCTCGTTAGTTATAAAGGTAATCGCCCGTTGGTTATAGAAAACCTTCCAAAAAGAATTGAATTAATTCGAGTTCAGGACAGAGGGAAATGGTATAACCCACCAAAAACTCATAAAGGTATTAGGCTGTTGTGGCCCGCGCCCTTGGATGTAGCTACTTTGGCATTAGAATATTACAGGGATTTCGTAAAGCAAGCTGAAGAGAAGTTTTTAAACTAAAAAATGCATAACAAAGCCATCCAATTGACAACTTATCCGTTGCTCGTTTTGTGGCTTAACGCTACGCTACCACAAAACAATCCACTACAAAGTCGCAATTGATGGCGGCGTTAACTTCTCAATCCATAATGCAGTAAGCCAAAATTTATGTATATAGTATTAATCGTAATGTTAGTGATTTTATTTTGTGGGTGGTATTTTTCTAAAACCAGAAAAGAAAGCTCTATAAGGCAGTGCTCTTATGGTAATTTTAAAGCCTATGAAATACTAAAAAATACAACTGATTATGATCTTTTAAAGAAGCAGCTATCGGAGGCGAAAACGTTCGAGGAAAGGTATTTCTATTCAGTAAGTATTTCTCGCCTATTTCCATTGGAGATACTTGAGCGGTGGTCAAATAAAGAACCGGATTCTGCAGATGCTTTGTTATGTTTTGGTGCTAGGTTGGTTCAGTGGTCTTGGGATGCTAGGGGGTATGGTCGGGGCGCTCAGGTTAGCGAGAAGAAGTGGGAAACGTTCTTTGAGAGATTGGCCAAAACCCAAAGTGTTCTACTGAGATGTGCGGAGGCAATGCCTTCAGACCCTACCCCTTGGGCTTATATGATTATTGTTTCTACATGGAACTCTGATGATCATGAAATTAGATCCACTTACTTTGAAGAGGCTGTTGAAAGAGATCCTCATAATTGGGCTGCACATATGCACATGATCATAGCCTTGTCAGAAAAATGGGGTGGTGATAACGAGGAAATGATTTCATTTGCAGAGCAGGCATCGGATTCCGCCCCTTTAGGTTCTGACTTATCTGTAATATTAATAAAAGCATACCTAGAATATTGGAAGTATCTAGATGTATTTCTAGATAAACCGGAGGAGGCTAGTGCTTTTGTAAAAGCCGAGGAAACTCAAACGAAGGCGGCCTCGGCCTATATGCGCTCTTTAGGCTCTGAGCAGTATAAAAAAACGGCTGTTAGTATATTTGCACGCTACAATACTAGCGCTTGGTTTTGGGTTGTAAAAGATCATGATCGATTAAAGACTGATCTCAATATTCTGGGTGATAAAATTGAAGATATTCATTGGCGTTGGGCTGGCCCTGAAGGAGAGCTAAGTGAGGCTCGAGAGTTTGCCAATAAAAGTTAACAAGTGTAGCCACCTGACACAAATTGCGGCGCGCATTATTGTGTTTTCGCTACGCTCAATAATACACAAACGGCACTTCACAATTTGTGCTGGTGCTACAAGCGTTAGAAGTGAACGTGGCATCGTAATTTTGGAGTAATCATGGCAATTGAAAAAGAAACAAAATTTGGCACGTCTCTTATTGCCGTTGCCACGCTAATTGTGGCGGCAATTGCAGTAGTTCCCGCATTCTTATCATTAAATGAAAAGCAAGCTAATATTTTCTACTCCGCTTCCATCTCTAGCGTCAACATACCGGAGTATCTCAATAAAGGCAGTATATTGAAACTACTCCATACCAACGGCGTACCGGGAAGCACACTTGAACTAGATATTATTAACCAAGGCAATTCATCTGCTGGTGAAATAAAGCTGTCCGTCACTCTTCCTACAGACGCAATTGCAGCTTGGAGTGTACCGTCTAAGTCTGACAATCCTGTATGGGTTGATTTGCCAGAAATTAAAACACTTAAAAATAAAAATGAATTTAGATTTTCATTGAAAAACGTTGCTGCAACGCTGCCAATATCTTTGTATTTTGGATATAAACAAGAGGTGGGGAGCCTGCCTCAAGTGCAAGTTTTTTATGACGGAGTTCCTGCAATAGTCGTTGATAATGTTCGTGAGGTCTCTGCATGGTCAAAATGGAACGTGTTTAAACTTCCAATGTACATTCTGTTGGGGGGCATAGGTCTTATATTAGCATGGGCGTTCGTTGTTGCACTGTATTCAAACCCAGAGCTAAGATATAGAGTTTTAGATGAGCTAATAGACGCATTTTCCGTAGGAATATCACCGTCAAAGTTTCGAAAAACAATTGAGTCTTTTGAGCGTTCTGTTGAAAAAGGTCATAACAAAGGAAGTTCTAATTGTCGTGAAAGAATCGACGAGATAGATAGTCCGTTCAATGATGTTTTTGATTGGGTAGATTCCACCGGAGGACTAAATAATCTGGTCTCCGCCGGCGGAGTTGAGTTTTATGTGTCCGCAGAAATGACAGGTGATGGTAGAAGGTTTTTATCTCTACCTCACAGTAATCGAGTTTATGAAGGTGATTGGGGTTTTAGAAATAATTCCATGGGTAAAGACGGTCAGCGAATTGGACAATACTGCTTACCATTACATCAAAAATACATGCAAAGAAATGCCTAATGTTGCTAATGTAGGTTCTAACAAATTGCTCCACGGCGATACATTTTGCTGCGCACTTTTGGTGTAAGGTCGCAAGCTCCCATAATACACCAAAAACCGCTCCACAAAATATACGCGTGAGCAAAGCGTTAATTGCGACATGATGTTGCATAAATATATATTGTAAAACTAATTTTAATTCGAAGTTATTTAGTTTTGAGTTTTATTAAATAGAATTAATTTTAGAAGTGCAACCTGAAGTTCTACCTTCAGTATCCTACCCACCATGCGACTGGGAAGTTGTATGAAGCGC
>JBLIMQ010000210.1:0-5699 GCA_047638775.1 Flavobacteriales bacterium | reverse complement strand
TGGTATATTGGGGTCATATTAAGTGTATACCTATACCTATACCTATACCTATACCTATACCTATACCAAATGAAAATATAAGAGGATGGCCCTTTTAAAAAGCACTTGAATTTCATTAAACAATAATAAAAAAATATAAGGGGCGCGTACGTACGCCCCATGACTGTTAAAAAATAACGGCCAAACCGCATTACTATCTGATAACGAATGTAGGTTGAACCATGAAAAGTCTGAACAATCAATGATTTAGAACAAACTACAGCAACAGCAACAGAATTACTCTGGCTAGGGTGGTCCCCTATGGTCGTTGGCTCGTTGTACTGATATCTGCAAGCCTGCGGTTTTGTCCTTTTATTGCCCGCGCGTATATTATCGAGTCTCGTCGGTAGATTTATTTCAGCATCATCAATTTCGCCTAGGTCTTTTGGTGATTTCCCTCGCTAGCACGTGATATTTAAGTTATACGCGATCTTATTTTAAATATGTATTTCGGTCCGTTAACCCTATTAATTTGCAGTAATCCTGCGTACTCATAACTGGGTTTCACCGAGTATACTGCCAGCCAGGCCATGCATACTCCGACGTTGATGAGCTTTCGCACATTCCTTTAATTAACACCGAATTTTTAGGCCGTAGAGGTCTCGCTCTACTATTGTCATTTATCGTGGATAAGGGCGCAGCGATCAGTGCGGTAACGTAGTCGACCCGTAACCAAAATCGAGCACAAAAATTATCCTAACGAGTAAATGATATTGATAATAACAATAGGTTGAAAACTGCAATTAATCAGTTTTATATTTTCAAACGAATACCATCGAAAGCTAGATCTGTTCAGCCAAGCAACCAGTGTCACTCTTTATCGTATAATAGATATCAAATCTACACATTTTAAGTATACTCAAAACAATAAAATATTTTGATTTAACCCACAGGTAAAAACACGCTAAACATATTTCATGCGTATAGAGTTACGACGGTAAAATAGTTTCATATCGTCGCATTCTCACCTAGTAGGGCCATATTCGAACCTACAGGAACCAACAATAATGTATCAAAAATACCATGTATCGCGACAGCTACTCGTACTGACATTCATATTATCAATTTTAAATGCATGCTCCGGCGGCAATTCAGGCACGCAATCTTCTACGGTTCCTGACACTCAGGGCTCGGCACCTCCCCCTCAGAACACGGCCATATTTAAGCAGCGCTTAAATGGCTTCAACAGCGCGCCCCTTGATTACTTGGAATATACCCCTGTAATTGCAAGCGAAGAGCTTGCACCACTGATTATCTTTAATCACGGTTCAGGAGCAACCAATACGGGTAATTTAAATGACGTTACATGCTGCGGTTTGCCTCCCGCTCTGGTAAGTGGCGACTATAATACCGAGCTGCCTTTTGTCATTCTTGCACCGCAACGTCGCTCGGCGCTAGACGTCAGTACCCTCAAGCTGTTTATTGATTTCGCCATACAGAACTATAACGTCGACCCCAACAGAGTATTTTTAATAGGTTGGAGCCAAGGGGCGAATATTAGTGCGCGTTACGCGGTTGAATACCCACTAGACGTGGCAGCTCTCGTCGTTCTTGCTGGGGGATTTTTTCAAGGCGTTCCTGCCAATGTTTGTGATGCAGGGGAACTTCCGGTATGGGGCTTTAGCGGACAACAGGATTCAGGCTTTATTACCCAAGCAACTCTAGATACAGTCAACGCCTTCGCACAATGTTCAGATGCAGACTCCCGCTATACAAGCTTTCGTGACGCTGGCCACTTTGAGGCATCAACATGGCCCTTTATCACCAGCGAAGTGCGCAATATGACAGGCGATGATCCCTACCAATTATCGGTTTTCAGCTGGATGCTAAACTAAGCTTCTCGTTGGCAGGGGGACTCGGTCAGCGCAACACCTTTAACACATTGATTAACGATATTTCCCCACGCCATATACATTTTAGCTAAATGACGAATAACTATGAAGCTTGGGCCTTCTCTAAAAGTATCTATTGGGCATACTTCGACACTTAGTGTGTTCGCGGGGCGGGCCATAGCCAGAACTGTATGGGTTATTTTAAATAAAAAATAGCTGTATAAAGTCGTTGACTGAAACTCTGTTTAACGAAATAGTTAGTTTAAGATATTTTCATCAACGGTACCCTGAAACAAAGGTTTCAAATGGTTTTTGCGGCCTAGTAAGAGCCTGACAGGGACATAGCTTTTGAGGCTTAGTCCGTGTTTGGTGCGACTAGGGGCAGATCTTAATTGGTGCGCGGAACAGACAAAACCAATTCCTTTTTTTAGTCGCCGGATATATATCAGTGTTACCGCCATTCTAAAAACAGAAAAGACGGTTTACCAAGGTAAAGCTAAGGGATAGTAGCGATCGAAAAAGTTTCAGCGTTTTTTAAGCTTCGGTCTCGTATTGTTTGACATTCAAGGAGCGTCCATATATCCACCCCCCGGTAAGTTGTCATTGAAGCGTGGCGGCTTACAGGGATACATTGAGCTTTCAAGGGGTAAAAATTTTCGTGAATTTGGGGTATGATACGCCTATTTTGCGGGCTTTAAGTGATGCAATTTTCCCGCTGAGTTACGGGTTTCGGCCTTGTTGCCTTACCAAAATCACCATTTTAAATAACATAAAACCAAAGAATAACCTATGAAGATAAAAGACTTCCGCACAGTACTTGATAATGGCCCTTTAGAAGAGTCCCCTGCGTTTGTCGCGTCAAACGGCAAAGAGTTAGACCAGCTAATACACCCTATTTCTCGTGAGGAATTTGTGGGCTCTTATTTTTCGAAAACCTCGCTAAACGTAGAAGGTCTTGACGAAAAGTTTGACCAAATATTTAGCTGGGAAAGGTTAAGGCACGCCCTTAAGCGGGGCGAGAAAATTACCGATAAACGCTATAACATTAAGGCCTCATTTACCGCTGGAGAAGACTCTGGAAACCCGAGTCGCTTAATCGATGCCTATCATAACCAAGTAATAGAATTGTTAAATGCCGGTGCGACGATTTGCATTACCAATATTCAAATGGCCGATCCTGATCTTGCTCGGTGGGCGGAAGCCATTCGCGCGCAGCTGAATTTTAGTGGAACAATCGGTTTGAATTGTTATATCTCGCCAGACGGTTCTGGGTTGCCCATGCATTACGACAAGAGGGTTGCAACAAGTATTCAAATTGCAGGGAAAAAGCGATGGAGATACTCAACAAAGTCAGCGAAGGCTTGGCCAAACACGAATGAGGTATACCAGGAAGGTAAAAGCGGGAATGAAGTCGGAACTCTGCCCCCCAATATGGAGATTAGAGAAGTCGAATTAAGCCCAGGAGATGTACTTTGTCTACCTGCAGGAGCTTGGCATTCTGCTCGCGGTATAGGTTGCTCATTAGCCTTAAACCTCTTTTTCTCTCCACGAAATTATCTTGAGCAATTCATGCCTATGCTTCAAAATTTCGCCACGTCAAATGTGGAATGGCGAGGCGGTCCACCCGCGAGCCTAGAAAAAATCCAAGGCACGATACCTGAAGAGGTTTCAAGCTACATGCGAGAACGCCTAGACGAGTTTCATCAGGTGGCGCTAGAAGCCATAGGAGGTCCTGGAGCGCTAATTGACCCTTGGTTAACGTCATTAACTCATGCACCATATAGTGGATGGGAGCCAACTGAGATAAAGCCAATATCCGACGTTGCGTCGAATCAGGCATTTTGCATCGCGGTGTTACCACTACGTTATATTGAGTTTCAAAATAGGCTAATAATACCGTGCGAAAATGCCTTACACCGATTCCCCGTTAGCTTAGGTCCTATTCTGCAGCAGATATCAGCCGAAGGCGTAAGATTTACTATACCTGAAATTCTTTCGCGGCAACAAAAAGCGAACGGCCTAGCGCCACACGAAATAACACATTACATGAAGGTATTATATAAGGTTGGAATAATTAAAAAGGCGTGACGGCAATAGAAAGTCACTTACCTCCCAAGATAAGCTAATAGCTCGCCCAGTAGATACTGCTCGAGCGATTAGATATGCGGGTTACATTAACGCCACGGCAAGCACCATAATTCCACCTATTCAATTGGCATTGTATTTTTATAACTCCTACAACCTTAAATAACATGTTGCGCGCAAGTAGAAATCATATAGCCCTGGCGTACCTAAGTAGCCAGCATCTTTCCGACAGCATTGCCTGGCAATACGGACCCACCGGCCGACCTATACGTTGAATAGCCTTACATAAGGTTAAAATACTACCGACATGACTTAGGTTCATATCGAGGTATTAGAGTTACTTTTGGCTTCTATTGACACCAACAGCTAAGGTACTTAGCCCCATTCAAACTAGGCGATTAAGTGTGTAAAATTCCTAACAAAAACTTATCAACGCACTAAATGCTTAACTTCAACTACTCGTAGGTTTCGACCTTAGGTGTCATATTGCTCCAACAACTCCAGTTTATTTTCTATACCATCCCACTTTTCGTGATCAGTGGGCGGCTCTTTGGGAATAGTTATTTCAGGCCACTCCAAAGATAGCTCAGCGTTCAGTTCTATAAAATGCTCTTGTCCCTCGGGTAAGTCCTCTTCTTCAAAAATGGCGTCAACTGGGCATTCTACAGGACATAGATTACAGTCAATGCAGGCTATAGGGTCAATAACCAAGAAGTTTGGCCCTTCTCTAAAAGCATCTGTTGGGCATACTTCAATACACGTGGTATGTTTGCATTTAATACAATTTTCGGTCACTACAAAGGTCATGGTGTGTTCTCATGCAAGATCTTAAAAGCGTCCTGCACTATATGTAAGTATTGGTTAGAGGTAAAACGGTTAATCTGTATAATATATATCGGTTTTCCAGCTAAGCAAGTAACGAGGTGCTCAATGCGAGCCCGATGACGCTGCTTCACTACACAAAACCAAGCCAAACCGAGCCAAATACCGCATTAGCTAAACCTTAGCTGTGCTTAAATTATCGTGAATTATTTTAACAATATTGAATATGGAGAAAAAACTATGAAAGGTGCTGGAGGTAGTACTGGCGGGATAGGCCACTTTTTTATTGGCCTAATAATGATGTGTGGGGGGTTTTATATGCTGCTTAACGCGATTTCAGTTACGTCCAATTTCGGCTTTGGCCATAGACTTTATAGCGTAAATTATTTTGGTGGGCTGGGTGTAACCGGCGGCACAATAATGATTCCATTTATATTTGGCGTCGGCATTATTTTCTATAACAGTAAGAATATAATCGGATGGGTATTATCAATAGGTTCAGTATCGGCGCTAATATTTGGCGTAATATCAAATATTCGCTTCAGCTTAAAACCCATGACATCTTTTGATCTAATCGTCATTTTAGTTTTGGCAGTAGGCGGTTTAGGGCTTTTTTTACGCTCGCTTAAGACTATCAATGCAAAGTACAGCTAACGAGAGCCAGCACCTTTACTTGCACACCCAACGCTAATATCGGAATATTGCGTCGGGCACATTAAAACTGTTAAGGGCTCCCCTTCATTCCGCTGGGCTTCGAACAGCAAGCAAGTTCGCGCCCCCATTATAAGTAGAGCCCTAGTGTAGTGTCCTAAACTGCAGCAGCTTTATTAAGGGCAACACGAGCTCGATTAACTTTCTGTATTATTTCCTCTGCTGATTTTGTCCAGCGAAATGGTTTAGGGTTTTTGTTATTGCAATCAA
>JBLIMQ010000209.1:0-5780 GCA_047638775.1 Flavobacteriales bacterium | reverse complement strand
TCCATAGCAAAAAAGTATTGCCGAAAAAATTCCCCCAAATGTTCGAAAAGGTAACGAAAGCGTCCGACTACAGGATAGTTACGGCGAATCGTCTGAGTGGTTTGGGTTTTATCGATAAAATAGATCACCACGATCATCAAAATACCAAGCCCAAACACAAATAACAGTGTCAACGCCCCCCACTGAATAACGGATTGTGCAAGCTGGTGTAAATCATTCATACAAATTACCTTGGCAAATCATTAATGATAAAAAACAATGTGTTAAAACTAGCCAATTAAAACAAGTCAACTAATATTAGTCAGCTAAAACTAGTCAACTAAAGTTAGCGTACCAGAATTGGCGCACTAAAATTAATACGCTAAATAGTACACGTAAGCTCACCCAACCTCTGTGTTAGCTTCTGGTTTTCACTATAATCAATGGGCACAACAATCAGACTCGGCCCGATATGGTCCGCGGCTTTTTCCAGCGCGTTAAAGAGCTGATCGCTCTGGCCAACAAATTGGTAATCCCACCGAAACGACTTAGCGAGCAAACCCCAATCTGGGTTGGTGAAAGACAGATCTGTATGCTTACCAAATTGGGTGGTTTGCTTCCAGGCAATCAAGCCATACATATTGTCTTCCCATACCATCATGGTGATATTGCTATTGAGGCGGGCAGCCGTTTCCATTTCTTGAACATTCATTAAAAAACCAGCATCGCCGGCAATCCCTAATATCTTTCGTTTTGGGTCAACAATAGATGCCGCAATGGCGCCGGGCAGGGCAAAGCCCATTGAACAAAAACCATTGGGAATCAAACAACCATTAGGGATCTTGCAATGGTAATGCCGAGCAATCCACATCTTGTGAGCGCCTACATCAGACAACAATAAACCCTCATCGCCATATACACGCTGAACGTCACTCAGCACTTTTTGCGGTTTAATAATACCGCTGGTTTTATCATCACTATAGGCCGTCAACTCGGCTCTCATTTCATCACGAATGCTTGCCTGCTGAGCGAGGTCAAAGTCAAATTCACCGTGCTTTTTAAGTTCGTGCAATAGTGCCTTCAAGGTATCGGCTATATCACCCACTAACTCAACTTCAGGATGGTAGGCGCTATCGATTTCTGCGGGGAGAAAATCCAAATGGATAATCGATTTATCACCACTGGCATTCCAGAGACTAGGGTGGTATTCAACCATATCGAAACCAATAGATAATACGAGATCAGCGGCATCAATTGCACACGTGCCGATGTCTTTGGAGCCCAGCCCGATGGTATACAATGATTGCGGACTGTCAGGGTCAATCGCCCCCTTCGCCATAAACGTATTCAGTACCCCAATACCGGTCAACTCAGCCAATTCACGTAGATATTCGGTACTGCGTTTTCGCACGCAACCGTTACCCGCCAAAATCAGTGGACGGCGTGCCGCTTTTATTTTTTCGACGGCTGAGTTTATCATTTCTTGATTTGCACTTGAACGACGGAAGCGGATTGGCTTCATTGGAACCACATCGGTATCGTGTTCTGCAATGTCTTCTGGCAACTCAATTAATACCGCACCAGGTTTTTCACTTCGCGCAATGCGCACGGCTTTACGTATAATTTCAGGGATACTATCGGCATGGATAATGGTAGTTGCCCATTTTGTAACTGGCTCAAACATTTTCACCACATCCATAATTTGATGTGACTCTTTATGCAAACGCCGTGTACTGCCCTGGCCTGTGAGCACTAGCATCGGCGCACGATCCATATTGGCATCGGCCACACCGGTAATCAAATTGGTCGCCCCTGGTCCAAGCGTGCCCAAACAACATGCGGGAGAGCCAGTCAAACGCCCATAGATTTCCGCCATGAATGCGGCACCTTGTTCATGACGGGTCAGAATAAACCTAATCTGGCTAGAGTCTTCAAGACTCATCATAAAGTCAGCATTCTCTTCACCAGGAACGCCAAAAATATATTCAATTCCTTCTTCTTCTAGACACTTCACCATCAAATCTGATGCTTTCATTTCTAACTCCAATTTTAGTTTTAGTTCTTATTTTTATATCTTATGAATGGAATGGGGGAAATTAATGTTGCTTGAGAACCAACATTTTTTCGAACTGCATTTCTTCAATGGTGTAGGGAATACCGCCTACTCCTAATCCCGATGATTTTAGTCCCGCGAAAGGCATCACATCATCACGGAAGGCCGTGTGGTCATTGACCATAACCGCAGACGCATCAAGAACATCGTAAGCACGATAGACCTCATCGAGTTGCTCGGTAAATATTGATGCTTGAAACGCATACGGCTCAAGATTGGCCTGCTGTAAAGCATGCTCAAGATCGCGAACCGGGTAGACGCACACCACTGGCCCAAATATTTCTTGGCAACTGACCTTTGACGCGTCCGTAGGTGCTAACAACAATGTAGGCTCATAAAAATTACCTTGCGGTGCGGTGCCGCCGACGGCCACAGTAGCTCCCAACTGTTTAGCTTCTTCAACCCATTCATGAATTCGAGCCGCTTCTTGAGGGCGGATTAATGGACCAACCTCTGTAGCCTCCTCTGTAGCTGCGCCAAGCACCAAAGCTTTAACCGAAATAGTCAGCTGTTCAACAAAATGTTCATAGATAGATTCGTCTACATAAACCCTCTGCGTACTAACGCACACTTGACCTGCATGGTAGTAGCCGCCCTTGGTGATAGCCGGAATCGCCTTATTAATATCCGCTGATGCTGACACAATGCACGGAGCAACACCTCCGTGCTCAAGCGCACAGCGAACGCCAGGCTTTAGTCGCGAACGCAACATCCAACCTACTTTCGCAGAACCGATAAAACTAAAAAATGCGATTTTTTCACTGCGCACCAACGCATCAGCAACATCTAAATCTTCAGTTATGACGCAATGAATATAATCATGAGGCACTCCCGCTTCATACATTCCCCCAATCAATTTGATGCAAGAGTTAGGTGTATTCGGTGCGGGTTTGACAACACAAGGACAACCCGTGGCAAACGCTGGAATAATCTGATGGATTATCAGGTTTAGAGGATGGTTAAAGGCACTAAAGGCGAGTACTACGCCGCGAGGGAAAACTTGGGTAACGCTGATCCGTCCAGCAGAAGACGATTGATACCCCATTGGTATCACGTTACCACGATGCTCACTCACCGCGGCGATAGCCATACGAATACCCGCGACCGCACGAGCGACCTCGACACGAGCATCCTGCAATGGCTTCCCACCTTCTTCAGCAATTGTCATGGCAAAGTTTTCATTCGCAAGATCAATGCGTATCGCTAACTTTTCAAGAATGGCGATACGTTGATGTAATGGCAAATGCCGCGACTTGTCAGCAAAGAGTGCGTGTGCCGTATTCAGTTTTAGTTCTGCATTGACAAGATTATCAACGGGCAATTCACTAACCACCTCTCCAGTCGACGGGTTTACGACATTTAAAACTTTCATCTTTTCCACGGTTCAGTAACTCCTATTCCATTAACTTTACTTGCCATTAGGGCTATTACAACCCAAACACGTAATATCAGGCGGGGGATAGCTCAATCCACTCGAGAATGAGTTTCATTATAGAAAGAGCTATATTTTCGAGATAACGCAGGACTTTAAATACCTATACCCTGCGTCACGTTGAGAATGCAACAAACCTTCAGATTACAATATACCTTGAGATTGCAGTAAACCTTGAGATTATTAGTCTGGAGGTTTCTGTTATTGTTTTGTATGTTCGATGGAAACTAGCACGCCAGTAGGTTGGTATACAAAACCCTCATATAATTACAATCAATCGCCTCAAAATACGTTGGACAATGGCCAATAAGCACATTTTTCGTATTCTGGACTCAATTATTCTTATTTAGTAGTCTTCACCTTAAAAACTAGGGAGAATGCCAAATAGAGCCCCCCTCTTGCCGAAAAGTCCGTAAGCCCTTAATTTATATAGAGTTTTACACCTAAACTATAAATTATATTCCAAAAATACGATAATTAAGAGAAGTTAGCCTGACCTGGAAAATAACAAATCGATCTAAGTAACGGAAAATTTTGACGGGAAATTAAAAAATTCCGATCGCAGGGCAAAGCATAGAAAAAAACGATACGATCAGACTAAACTAATCTGCCGCAACACACCAAAAGTTTACTGTTACGCAACGAGGACAACAGGAATACCCACTCGCCACCCCTATCAAGAAAATCGTAACACCCTGATTAATAAGGAATTATATCTACCCAGACCAAACTTCACTCAAAAATACAATGGTTGAACGAAATCAATCTAACATAGAAAACACAGAATCAAACTAAGTGGCGATTAAGCTTTACGCAGAGATGAAAAGCACCGATAACCGTTAAAAATCACGACAAAAACGGCAAGAGCAAGGTAAAACTAGCCATCTCCAATTCATCAAAAGTTTACTGTTGCAATACTACTGTTATAATGGTGACTGAATATTTGGCTTCATTGCCATTTAGAAGCCTAACTAGGCTATAAAAGCGCTCGAAATTGCACGTGACTTTGCGCACATTGCAGCGGCGTTATATAATCATTCAAATTCAAATTCTGGTATTGTGACGGTGATAGCAGATCAGAATTATATTTTTCACCAAAGATAAAAGAGAGCGTTATGAGTAAAGGTACAGTTAAGTGGTTTAATGCCGATAAAGGTTTCGGTTTTATTACTCCAGAAGACGGAAGTAAAGATTTGTTTGTTCACCATTCAGAAATTCAAGCTGGCGGCGAATACGCGACCTTGAACGACGGCCAAGCCGTTGAATTCGAAGTGGGCCAAGGCCAGAAAGGTCCATGTGCAAATAAAGTTGTTGCTGTTTAAGCGATAACACCTAACAAGTAGGTACGCGGATGGGCTTACGCGCATTCGTTTACCTACTTGTTCTCTATAGTCCCGTTAGACCCTCCCCCCTTGAAACACTCCCCAGCACACTTCTCTCAATATTCTATAACACCTCTTAAAATACATATCTCACAACGTGGCACATAAATCATTTAATACGCGAAATTTCAAACACGACGACCTCTAATCAGGCCACCCAGATTAAAAATTATTTGTCGAGCGGACTAAGCCTTACTGCGCTCGCACCTTTGATGAAAACACTTGCCATAAAAATCACTTAGCATTTTCAATCCTCTAGCCAGCATCAATACTGCAGGTAATAGAACACTTAATAGAACACTTAATAGAACACTTAATAAAACACTTAATAAAACACTACTAATTCTTTATTCGCAGCGACAATCTTAGAAAGCAGCAGTCTTTGCGACTTTACATCAATCGCATCAATATCAAATAACCCTTCCACCGACGCCACATGCAGCCGTGTATGATCTTTCAAACTATACAGCCAAACCCTCTGATGCTTGTCGGAAAAGACTAGCTGGCCCTGCTGAATAAAAAACTTTCCTGCCACCTCCACATCTTCCAAGCCAGGTAGCGGCACCTTTGTATCACCTGTTAACGCATATAGTGTGTTATCCGCCCCACTAAAATACAGCATCCCCGTGGCTTCATCGACCTGCGCCCATAAATTTAGGCCCGTATCTTTGTGCGATACCGAATACAACTGGTAGCGACCATTGCCAAGGTTAAATCGCACCAGTTTGCGCTCGCCATCAACAAACACCTTAAGTAATAAGGTTCTTCGTAGATCTGTGTGAATTCAGGGTAAAATACCGTTAATATCAGAATATTACTAACGGGGATTAGTGTTGTGGAAATCGAAGATCATTACGGATTATTACTTGGAATA
>JBLIMQ010000208.1:0-5820 GCA_047638775.1 Flavobacteriales bacterium | reverse complement strand
GGAGTCACAGTCGGAGTCACAGTCGGAGTCACAGTCGGAGTCACAGTCGGAGTCACAGTCGGAGTCACAGTCGGAGTCACAGTCGGAGTCACAGTCGGAGTCGGCGTCACAGTCGGAGTAGGTGTTGGGGTCGGCGTAGGAGTCTCGAGAACAAGGCTTGACCCCTCTCCAGAAGCGCCACCACCACAGCTTGTTAAGGCAACCGCGATGGAAATAGACATTAACGTGCTTAACAGCTTCATTATTACAAACTACCTAGTTAAAAACTCTGTGTGGTTAGGGACTATTCTAAGATATTGATTAACATCACTATCCATTAGAATAGCGTAGACCGGTTTTAAAATTGTTTAGATGTGTAATTAAATACCACCTTAACTCTAAATATTTCGACTCGGTCTCATTCGGCCAAATAAGTGTGAAGTATTGATAAAATCGAAAGAAATTAGAGGACAAAAACACCAATTATCTGCGCATAAGGCCGTATATATTTTGTTGCACTAGAGAATACCAAAAGCGATAGGAAGTCGGTCGTTATCGTTAAATTAACACGCTTGGCGGCTCCTTTACGGGGCAACCTGCATCAATAGCGTCTTTGTTCTTGATGTTTTCTAGGTGTAATATCGCCTAGAGACTAACTACCGCTGCAATTGATTATAATTTAGTGCTGGATATTATAACGAAATCTATGTCTTATTCCTAAACTATCGGCCGAATACTTAGGCGCATGTCTATTTAGGCCACATTTAAGGCCTCGATACTTCATGCGCTGTAGCGTAATACTGCGATGTATGTAATGCCCAGTCTAGTGCAAGGCCTTGGTTTACCGACATGCTGGATAACTAAGGTAAGAATGTAAAGAACCTTCAAAACAACATACACTTCGGTATTAGGCTTTGTCTGAGTATTTACCGTATTTATAAATTTTTGAAAGGGTGATGCATCAGTCTGAACGGTTATGTAAACTAGTGGTTTAGTGTTCGATATTCAAACAATAAAGGAAATGAAATGATCAAAATTGGAGATACAATTCCAGCAATGACTCTGAGTGTAATGGGGGACAGTCGTCCAGAACCTGTGACGACAGAATCGCTCTTTGTTGATAAGAAAGTAGTTATGTTTGCGGTGCCTGGCGCATTTACACCAGGCTGTTCTTTAACGCATTTGCCCGGTTTTGTGGTTTTAGCGGACGAAATTAAAGCCAAGGGTGTTGATTCAATCATTTGTACCTCGGTTAATGATGCATTCGTCATGGGCGCCTGGGGAAAACAACAGAATGCCGAACATATTATTATGTTGGCCGACGGGAATGGAGACTTCGCAGAGGCTTTGGGATTGGGGCTTGATGCTCGTGGACATCAGATGGGAATGCGCTCAAAACGGTATGCAATGATTGTTAATAACGGCATTGTAGAGCTACTAAACGTGGATGAAAAAGGCATTGAGCGTAGCAGCGCAGAGACAATTCTAACGAGTTTATAACTGGAGGTTGCTGGGCGTATAAGATGGCAACATATCTATATGTCAAATTGTGCGGGGCGTAGCCTGCTCCGCGCGAGCCAAGTATTTACGGGACAGTTAAGCGTAGGCACAAAAACGGCCTGGCTCTTGTTAGAGTCGACGTATAGGATTGTTATTGCGTGGAATGGCCAAAAGGAAAGGGCATGTCGTTATCGTATAGTTTCTCAAAACGCATACTCTCTTGTTAACCAGGGCGCTCATTCCACGAAAGCACTGTAATCTGAGTATAACGATAAGTTTCAAACGCAAGTGTAATTATTAATAGTCGCTAAAGAATTCAATGAGATGAAACTGAAAAATAGTGATAATTACACTTATCATTTTCGAATTCCAAATGTTACATTTTGCGGCAGGGCGCGGCAGGGCGCGGCAGGGCAGGGCAGTTTAGATAGTCGAATAGTCTATTGTTTTTGAATAGGGCTCAATTGACTGATTTTATCAATCTAATGTACCTGAGGAATATGGATATTGAATTTGTCGCTTTAAGGGCTCCTTCTTTGTGCCTCACTTCTCTCAGGGTGCTAGATCAAGTAAATAGTTAAATTTAATCGCTAAAGTAAGTCGTGTGCGTATTTAACCTAATGTACGTAAAAATGTACGTAAAAATGTACGTAAAAATGTACGTAAAAATGGTGCCATAAATGTCTAAATCATTGAAAGCGTTTATTTTTTCGGCCTTAATCTTTCCCGGCGCCGGACATTTTGTTCTTAAGCGCTATAAAACTGCGGCTGCAATAACGCTCGCTACATTAGTAATATTTTGTATATTGATGGCTTACGCTGTTCAGCGTGCATTAGGTATCATGGATGATATTCTTGATGGTAAATTGGACCCGATCAACCTGAGCTTTACCCAAGTGTATGAGTTGAGTACGGGTGGAGCGGAGCCTCAGTACATTACCTATTCCAGTGGTGTTTTGGCGTTGCTATGGTTAATCTCTTTGGTAGATATCTATCGAATAGATAGACTAGAACGATTAGATGGTACTCATCTATAAATAGGGCTATGCTGCGAAGAAATTTAAGCGAGCATCTGGTAACACTAGATATTGATGGCAATAAGTAAATACCTGCGTCGAGTAGCGCGAATCCGACCAAGGTTACTTTGCCTCTGACGAAATATTTATGGGTGGGCGTTAGCTAGAAAACTTCGATAAGCGTTTAACAAATTATAATTATTATATTAGATATAAAATAGGAGAGTAGGGATGAAAGCGTTCAGTTTTGAAGGGAATGGGTTTGAGTATTTTAAAATATGGATTGTTAATATCCTTTTAGTGGCAATAACTTTAGGTATTTACTATCCGTGGGCAAAAGTTAGGGCAAAGCGTTATTTTTTCGCCAATACTAGCTTAGAAGAGCGTAATTTTGAATACCATGCGACAGGGACGCAATTATTTCTAGGCTATGTGATTGCAATGGTTCTGTTTATTATCTATGTGACGGTACAGAGTTTTTCTCCTATTGGCAGCATTGTAGTTGCACTTATATTCTTTGCAGGGTTTCCCTGGATAGTCTGGCGTAGCTTTAAGTTCAATGCGCGAATGACGAGCTTTAGTAATGTTCGTTTTAGTTTTAATGGTGCGTTGGGCGGTGCGTACTTCAACTATATGCTACTACCAATCATACTTGTTCTTATTGCGTATGTTATCCCGGTAGCGGTCATTGCAGGTGTTGTGATTTTCCTTAAGTCACAACCCATATTAATTGCTGTTATATCGGTAGTTAGCGTCATAATTACTTTTGGCTTATTTATAGTGGCGTTTTCGTATCTTAAAAAGCGTGTCACAACCTACGCGATAGGTGGTCATCGTTACGGGCAAGGTGAATTTAAGGTTGATGTCGATACAACGCCCTTCGTGTTTATCGCGCTTAAGACGGCAGGCTTGGGTTTTCTGATGCTGTTTGTGTATATGCTTTTAACAGGAATAGTTGTGATTTCAACCTTGGGTGTAGGCGCTATGTTAGAGCTACAGTCAAATATGGGTAACCCTAATGCCGGCGCAGAGTTTAGTGAAACTATACTCCTTATTATAGGCCCAATATACATAGGAATGATTCTTGGCAGTTTTTTGTTAATGGCCTATTCGTATACGCGCCAACGGGCTTACGTTTTTAGCAAAATGTCACTCGATGGAAAAATCCACTTTTCTTCAAGTCTTAAAGCACGTTCGTTGGCGGGGGTTATGATCACAAATTTCCTGCTGGTACTTGTGACATTGGGGCTGGCAGCGCCTTGGGCACATGTTCGAATGGCTAAATTGATTGCAGATAATTCACTGATTGATGCTGATGATAGTATTGAAGGCTATATTACCCAGCAACAAGAAGAGCAATCGCCTTTGGGTGAACAAATCGGCGATGCCTTTGACGTAAATATTGATGTTGGAATATAAGTTTGATAAACGGAAACTGGCACGAAGAGGGAAGCGCGGCACAAATTAAAGCTGCGCTTCGTATAAATGATGCTCGCTATACTTTGTCCATGGAGGGGGGGCTTGTTTATTCAGGTGAACTTAGCGCTCTTTCCGTGAGCGATCGTCTTGGTAACGTACCTCGAAAAATTATTTTTAGTGACGAATCGGTTTTTATTACCAATGATAATGACGCGGTCGATCGAGTATTAAAGAATCGGCGTCGTCTAAATTCATACATTCATGCGCTGGAAGCGTACTTAGGTCTTGCGATTTTCGCATTGGTTTTTACGTGCGTTATGGGTTTTAGTTTTTTTGTTTGGGGTATACCTGCTCTAAGTAAAGGTATAGCGCATAGTTTACCTACAAAAACGAATGATATTATTGCTGCAGAGACTTTGGCCTTTTTGGATCGTGTATTTTTTGAACCGAGCGAATTGGACACGGTTCGAATAGAAGAAATTCGGGCACACTTTTTAGAACATGTTGTGTCGTTGGATAAAGCAAATTCTGACTTGAAATATACGCTTCACTTTAGAAAGTGGGAGTCGGATGGCCAGTCTATTCCGAATGCTTTTGCCCTGCCATCAGGTGATATCGTTTTGACCGATAAATTTGTCACATTGGCCCAAAATCAAGACGAGATTGATTCCGTTTTGTTGCATGAAATGGGGCACGTTGTGCATCGCCACTCATTAACAATGGTAATTGAAGGGGCAATTCTGTCTACCGCTATTGTTTTGATTTCGGGTGACTCCAGCTCATTTTCGGATCTTGGTTTGGGTGTAGGTACTTTACTCGTAAGTAGCTCTTACTCCCGAGACCACGAATCTGAAGCCGATAAATATGCCTTCGAGCATATGCTTGACGCTCGAATAGATCCGCAGGTATTTGCCGATATTATGAGCCGAATGCAAGCCACTATGGAGTTCGATAATCCGCCCGAAGAACCCAATGTCGATAAACAAGGTGAATTGGCGGGCATAAATACTTTTGAAAGTGAGGCAAGTGTTGATGGTCTAGATAGTGTAGATGGTGTAGATGGTGTAGATGGTGTAGACGGTGTAGATGGCGTAGATAAGCCAGCCGATTCAGTGGAGTTAGGGGCTTCTGATAATGATGCCGGTGCAGATAAGGCCGTTGTGCCGACAGGTGTAAATAGTTCCGACAATGGTGTCGCAACTGAAGTGTCGACCGTTGAAGAAGATGGTGGCATCTCGAATCCATATGCTGACAGCGTCGAAAAAGCTATGAATTATTTTTCATCACATCCTGCAACAGCTAAGCGTATAAAACAGGCTGAACGATATTCTGAATGCTTCAAAAACTTCGACACGAGTTGCCCTGAAGTCCAATAAAATGTCAAAGGCTAGTATCGGTGTCGGCGGCTAGTTGGTTATAGGTTGGCTATAGGTTGACTGTAAGGTGGTGATTCAGAGCTCCCTATATTTTATCCCTTATAGCGGGGCTTTGATTTTTTAGCGAATCTGTCACAGCAATGAAAACTTATTTTCATTGCTGTGGGCGATATATTTTGGCGACCCTGAGTGTGATTTTATGAGCGCTATGTGCTCGGTGAATAATGGTTTGCTGGTTTGCTGTATTGAAGTAAGCTAAATGAGCGTAGTCGTTTGGTAGTTGAAGTCTAAAAACGGTTTGGAGTAACGTTTTGTAAAATCTTATGCCGCTGGGCGTTTAGCTTACACATGTTTTTTACATCGAATTAGCGTGTTCTAAACGTTGTGAACGTGTTGATATTGGTGGCTCTTCGTAGATCTGTGTAACCGCTATGGAGCCATTTCTAGTCCACCGCAGTAAAATAATATACTGTTTCTAAACCCAGAAAATGAGCGATAACCTCGGGCATTTGATTTCACCGTCTGAATTT
>JBLIMQ010000207.1:0-5828 GCA_047638775.1 Flavobacteriales bacterium | reverse complement strand
CGTTTGTCTTGGCGCTGAATCCGGCCAGTTGTATCGACCAGTGTAAGGTAATCGTTGTAACTGAATATAATGCCGTTTTGGCTATCGGATTTTAAATTCCCTTCAAATGGTGAAAGCGGTTTAATCGTAAGTCGTTGTAGGTAATACGGGTTGAAATCAGGATTATTTATTAGCGCTTGCTCTACGTCGAAGGTAGGCCTAATTCGTTCTTTGATACTTGTGTGTTTTGATCCTTCTGGTGTTTTAGCCATTGTGGCGCGAATGGGGTTTAGGTCCACGTAAGCCATAGCAGTCAGCAGAGCTTCTTCTGTAAGCAAGGGTTGTGACTTGTATCTTCCTTCCCAAAACCTTCCAGTGCAGTTTTCTTCATTGTTTGCTTGTCGTGATATTACTTGATTGAGCTGCTGCATAAATTCACTAATGCTTGATAGGCGCATGCGCCAGTCTTCAACAAGCTTTATGACTACAGCCATTTCGGCCTTGCCGGTGACTTCGCCTTTTAGGTATTTATGAATTAAGAAAGGGCCTTTGTGAATGCACAACCAGCGTTGAATAACTTCGTCAAAGCTCCAGTGTTTAATGGGCTCTGGATCAATTTTTAGCACAATGTGATAGTGATTGCTAAGTACAGCATAACTACAGATTTCGATTGAGAACACTGTGGAGAGTAGACGAATGCGATCTTCTATCCATTGGCGGCGATGCTCAAAGCATTGACCGGTACGATTATCCGTTCCACATAGAAAGGAGCGTCGAACGCAGCGCGACATGATGTGATAGTACAGGGTATCGGATAGCGATATTTGTTGGGCGCGAGGGCTTGTCACATTGAATTCCATTTCTGATTACGTGTACAGTATTTATACTAGTGGCGGCTTGTTATGATGTCAATCAATGAGTGCGTGTCCTCGCCCGCATCCGCTTGAAGCGCTTGAAGCATTTCATTTTTATTTCTGTAGGTTTTCTCAGTCATCGTTTGACTCCCTTATGTCTTTTTTTAGTTTTTGATATTCAATATCATTAGTCGGGCCTAAAAGGGTGCCGTCTTCCTCAGGGATTTCTGATTCAATTTTTTCTAAGTCTTTTTTAAAGTCTTGAATATCGTTTCTCATCGATTCAAGCTTTTTACGTGCATCTTCTGACATTACAGCTTCCTCGTTAGATGGGTAACGACACCAGAACTGTTTTCTTGTGGAATGAAACCAGCTCTTGAATATAACCGAACATGGGCAGGGCTCACTGGATTAACTAACCACAGCTCCGTCGACCCTAAAAGCCCAGCGTACGCTCTAGCGGCAACTAACACAATGGTCAATACTTTATTGTTAATCGGGTTGTTGATAATTAATAGGGGCACCCGCTCCTTAATAATTATCGAAATTTACCCTGCTAAATTACCGATAATAATCGAAAGTTTATTGTAAATTTGGAAAATACAGAATGGCATAGAAGTCATTCAACATTCCGAATCGCGGACGTGACGAATTCTAGATTGATCATCCAGCCTCAAAAAATATGTTTAGTGGGTTTGCTAAGCCGTATTGCGTTCGTTTCTTTGGTAATAGAACTTACTATAGAAAATATCTTCGAACTTTTGAGTGTTCTCAATCCACTCGTTCGATTCAATTCCAAGCCGTTCTAAAATAGGTAAGAAATTACTGGGTATGGCGCCGCGTTTGTCCTGCCGTTGAATTCGGCCGGTTGTATCGACTAGTGTAAGGTAGTCGTGGTACCCAAAGCACTCCCTCTGGTCGCGGGGCAGGCTCTAGCTGAATATAACGCCATCTTGTTTGTCGGATTTTAAATTCCCTTCAAATGGCGACAGCGGTTTAATCGTAAGCCGCTGTAGGTAATACGGGTTAAAATCGGGATTATTTACTAGCGCTTGTTCTGCGTCGAAGGTAGGCCTAATTCGTTCTTTGATACTGGTGTGTTTCGAGGTTTCTGGGGTTTTAGCCATTGTGGCGCGAATGGGATTTAGGTCCACGTAAGCCAGAGCCTGCCCCACGAAGTGCTTTGGGTATAGCAGTCAGCAGAGCTTCTTCTGTAAGCAAGGGTTGTGACTTGTATCTTCCTTCCCAAAACCTTCCAGTGCAGTTTTCTTCATTGTTTGCTTGTCGTGATATTACTTTATTGAGCTGCTGCATAAATTCACTAATGCTTGATAGGCGTATGCGCCAGTCTTCAACAAGCTTTGTCACTACGGCCATTTCGGCCTTGCTGGTGACTTCGCCTTTTAGGTATTTTTGAATTAAGAACGGGCCTTTGTGAATACACAACCAGCGTTGAATAACTTCGTCAAAGCTCCAGTGTTTAATGGGCTCTGGATCAATTTTTAGCACAATGTGATAGTGATTGCTCAATACGGCATAACTACAGATTTCTATTGAGAACACTGTGGAGAGTAGACAGATACGATCTTCGATCCATTGGCGGCGGTGCTCAAAGCTCCGGCCGGTACGATCATCTGTTCCACACAGAAAGGAGCGTCGAACGCAGCGCGACATGATGTGGTAGTACAGGGTATCGGATAGCGATATTTGTTGTGCGCGAGGGCTTGTCACATTGAATTCCATTTCTGATTATGTGTACAGTATTTATACTAGTGGCGGCTTGTTATGATGTCAATCAATGAGTGCGTGTCCTCGCCCGCACGTGTCCTCGCCCGCATCTTGGGTATTGTGGCGCGAATGGGGTTTAGGTCCACGTAAGCCAGAGCCTGCCCCACGAAGTGCTTTGGGTATAGCAGTCAGCAGAGCTTCTTCTGTTAGCAAGGGTTGTGACTTGTATCTTCCTTCCCAAAACCTTCCAGTGCAGTTTTCTTCATTGTTTGCTTGTCGTGATATTACTTGATTGAGCTGCTGCATAAATTCACTGATGCTTGATAGGCGTATGCGCCAGTCTTCAACAAGCTTTGTCACTACGGCCATTTCGGCCTTGCCGGCGACTTCGCCTTTTAGGTATTTATGAATTAAGAAAGGGCCTTTGTGAATGCACAACCAGCGTTGAATAACTTCGTCAAAGCTCCAGTCTTTAGTGGGCTCAGGGTCTATTTTTAGCACGATGTGATAGTGGTTGCTCAATACGGTATAACTACAGATTTCTATTGAGAACACTGTGGAGAGTAGACGGATACGATCTTCGATCCATTGGCGGCGGTGCTCAAAGCTCTGGCCGGTGCGATCATCTGTTCCACACAGAAAGGAGCGTCGAACGCAGCGCGACATGATGTGGTAGTACAGGGTATCGGATAGCGATATTTGTTGGGCGCGAGGGCTTGTCACATTGAATTCCATTTCTGATTATGTGTACAGTATTTATACTAGTGGCGGCTTGTTATGATGTCAATCAATGAGTGCGTGTCCTCGCATGAGGTGTGAATGATGCACCTGAAATATGGTTATGTACGCCGGTTACTCCTGCCCATGTGAGACTCTATAAGCAAGAAGGGTACGAGCCCTATTATAACTCATTTGATAAATGCACTCATTTAATAAAAAAGATAAGTTAGGTTCAAAAATGAAGATTGAAGAACTTTTAAATCAAGATGAAATGAGGGAAAAGGCTCTTCAAGCCGTGAAAAATCTCAAAAATAGCGGGCACAAAACCGAAGGTTTGGGCGACAAGCTGCTAGAGCTAGATGGCGGTGAACCAAGCGTATATTTAGGACCGACTAATGACATTGAGCGGAGAACACTAATTAATGACATTTGTAAATCAGGTATAGAAGACGAAGATATGGAAGACAATAAAGTAAGTGGCGAACCAAAGGATACCCAAAGCAATGACAACGAGCAAACAGACAAGTAATACCTCTGACGCACTAAAAAAGAAGCTTGAGCGTGCAAAAACTAAATTAAGAGGGACACCCGCTCCTTAATAATTATCGAAATTTACCCTTCTAAATTACCGATAATAATCGAAAGTTGAAAATAACAAAATAACGGGGACACCCGCTCGCCATGATCTCGATAACCTACTGATTTAGTTGGACTATATCCCGTTTTTACGGGCGGGTGTCCTCGAACACTTTCTAAAAACCGAAATTTGTAAACGAATAAACCATTGAGTAGCAGCTAGAGAATAGTTAATTAGATGGCATGTTATCTCTATAGATACATAAACAATCAAGATCTTTCGCTTAACTTTCCGCGGCTACACACGACAAAAAATGGTTAATCAGGTCAATTAGTAATTGATATTATCGGGTTGTCCATATCCGTCCCAGCTAACTTTTTTGCCTACTAGCGCCTCAGGCAAAAACCCATTAGTATGGTCTACATATGTATATAAATTAAACAAGGAATGTTGAATGACAACATGCTATAGAATCAGACCAAACGTTGTTGGTTTGATCGTTCGAGGTAAACAAAACGATTTACACAATCCCGGCAACATGGAACAGCATACTGATTGCATCTTACCTAATGGCCAGCCAGTAGGTTTTTTTGGCGGTGGTGGCGGCGCCTCTAGTGGATCTAGCGGGGGAAGTCTTGGGAGTTCTCTCGCGTCATGGGCTGGCGGTCCTTCAGGTACATTTAACAGCACTGGTATTAATATGAAAGGGATGGCTGCATATTAAAGGAGATGAAAAAAATTCGTCCAGCATATGTGGACATAGCTCTCGCAAGAAAATATAAGATAAAGTCTACCGTACTTTTGCTCGAGGTTACTCAAACTCAAGCAATTTTATTTATTAATTATTGGGCCAAATTAAAATTAATGCCTGGCTCCTTTAATCTTTTAGGGGGGGAACTGTTCAACTCACGCGTCAGAAGCATTTGTCAAAGCTCAGATAGTTAGTAGTGGCATACCCAGGTTAGATACACCCAATAATTTATATAAGCAGTTAAAAGAAAAATATAAAGGTAAAGCTCGGATATATAGTGGAACGATTGGGTTTGATTATCTTAGCGGAGAACAATATGACCTCATTGTTGAATAGGTTTAGATTATTTTTAACTAAGTTAATTGCTATTATTTTACTATTACTTATTGGAGGTTGCGTAATGTCAGCAGATATAGAACTAAACTGGGAGTGGCCAGCAGATAGAAAAATCGAACAACGTATTCTAATAAAAATAGATAAAGTTAAAGCGCAAGGTTCTGGTTTTTTTGGGATTAAGGCCTCACCGTCATTTGCAGCTAGCGTGCCTGATCCCATTATTGTTCGCGGTACAGTTCAAGGTGACGATAAGCTAATAACTGGAAAAACTATAAGCGTTGTTGTACCAAAACTGGAAATTGAATCACTTGCAGCGGGCGGATATGCCGTGCTTGGAGTAGTTGAAACAAAAGTCTGTATTTGTATTATTCCTGTTGAGTCTTCGGATGTCGACGTCGCATCTATTAATTGCCCCTAGTGTTACTAATAATACTAACAGCTGTAGGTTTCGTTTTAGGGGGCTACATGATTGTCTTAGCATTCCTTTTTATAAGGCAAGATAAGATAATATTTCAGCCCCCCAAACCTGATTTTTTAACGTACAAAAAGTTCGACTCTTTTACGCAAAGTATTAATACTTCAGATGGTATTCGTCTTCAGGGCTGGAATTGTAGTGGTAAGTTACTTAAAAACACGTATCTTATTTATTTCGGAGGAAACGCTCAGGACACCTGTAGCATGTTGCCTATTCTCGAATCTCTATATGTTGACAGAGTAATGACCTTTAATTATCGAGGCTATGGCCTGAATTCTGGAATACCATCTGAAAAGCGTTAACGAGGACACCCACTCGTCATGAGTTCTGTAACCTAATGATTTTATTAAGTTTTATTTATATTTGGCGAGATCGCCGTAAAGAGGTAACTCAGTATTATAAAACACT
>JBLIMQ010000206.1:0-6139 GCA_047638775.1 Flavobacteriales bacterium | reverse complement strand
TATTTTTTAAGCGTCCCTTCAAGTCCAAATCTGCAATTACTTCCTGTATTTTTTCGGCATTTTCCAAACCAGATTTATGTATAGATTTAGCCCAATATCCAATATCGATTTCAGGAATACGAAGCCCTACTTTCTTGCCATTGCCATACAAACTTACATGATCCAACGGCGCTCGCTCTCCCATCCAGTTGAGATCGAAATCCTGCAAGTTTAAAAACCATCCTTGTTTTTGCTGCCATGCACCACTAATCCCCGCGGTAAAGCTTGAAGGTAAACGCACGCCCTTTAATGCTTGCTCACTTTCACTTAAAAATGAAACCTTTCCACTAATAGTTAAGCCAAACTTAGGCGCACCTTTAAACCACAATTCTAAATCCAAATTGTGATCAAGATCAAAACCATCGTCGTTTACATCATCGATCTTTGTAGTACTTAACGCGTTTAGGACTTTGCTTGCGGGAATATTTTCCAGCTTTAAGTATCCACTCGCGGTAAATTTTGCCTCATCACGTGGGTCACCATAACCTTCTAATACAAACTTAAGAGCTTGTCTCGACTCACCATCAGTGTGATCTTCCAATCCATCGACATTATCTAAACTTAAGTCAGCTACCAAGCGATGGAAAAAACGATCATTCTCCAAACTAATTCTCGGAACAACAATTTCAGACACCTCACCTGTCACATACGAAAACCGCAATGCCGCATCTAATATCTCAACTCGGCGGCCGAAAAGAAATACATCTAATGGATCGTCAAAATTAAATTGATTGGATGTATTCGCCGTTCCGCCACCATAGCCTTGTATTTTCCAAGAACCAGTATCTTGCTGTTTAATGGTGGTTTCGAAGTCTTGAAATATGATACGCCGCCATTCCAAGCGACGCTGTAAAGCAGAATCGATAATACTTAGCTCGGCTGATGCATCGCCAACATGAAAGATGGGTTCGAATTGGGTGTTAAGGACACGCAGATCCTCGAGATGTATACTCGGGCGCAGGCCTTTCCATTCAGCATGAATTCGCCCAATTTCAATCACTACCCCCAGCTGCTTCCCTAATTCAGACGAAACAACATGGCGATAATCATTTACTAATGGGAAAGCCTGCCGAGCAATTTGCAACAATACAGCTATAGCAATCACTAGGGTAAAAACGGTCCCCCAGAATCGTCGCGATATTACTCTTAAACTACTCCGTTTTAATTGAAACACAGAAACTAATTACTCTTATTAATGCGACAAAACGATATCGTACTGTTCTTGGGTATACATCGCCTCCACTTGAAAATGTACGCTGGCACCAATAAACGCTTCTAGGTCGGCGACATTAGCTGACTCCTCGTCGAGAAGGCGATCGATAACCACCTGAGAAGCCATAACCAAAAACTTTTCACTTTCGTAGGCTCGAAACTCTCGAAGTATCTCTCGAAATATTTCGTAACATATCGTTTCTGCGGATTTTAATTTACCTCTCCCCATACATGACGGGCAGGGCTCACAGATCATTTGTGTTAATGATTCACGCGTGCGTTTTCGCGTCATCTCAACCAGGCCTAACTCGCTCACACCGGTAATACTGGTTTTTACACGATCCTTTTCTAAGTTTTTTTCTAGAGCGCGCAGAACTTGGCGCTGATGTTCAACTTCTTTCATATCAATGAAATCTAAAATAATAATCCCACCGATATTTCGCAACCGTAGTTGCCTCGCAATGGATACCGCCGCTTCTAGGTTAGTTTTATAGATTGTTTCTTCTAGATTTCGATGCCCTACAAAAGCCCCAGTATTAACATCGATAGTTGTCATCGCTTCCGTTTGTTCGACAAGAAGATAACCTCCAGACTTTAACGGAACCCTAACTTCCAACGCTTTTTTAATCTCATCTTCCACACTGTATAAATCAAACAGTGGGCGCTCCCCTGTATAGTGCTCTAATTTACTCCCAATTTCTGGCGCATAGTGTTTCGCAAACTTTTGCATACTTTGGAAGGCCTCTCGTGAATCGATTCGCACCTTCTCAATATTAATACGCATTAAGTCCCGCACAGTTCGCATATACAGAGGTAAATCTAGATAAACAGCACTTGCAGCCTTTTCTTTTTTAATTGCTTTTTCTACGTCTTCCCATAATCGGAAAACAAAGGGAATATCTGCACGAAAGTCTTCCTCTGTCGCACCTTCAGCAACAGTCCTTACAATAAAACCACCAACTTTAAATTTGTCGCGAAATTCATCTGCAAGCTTCGCCACAATCGCTTTTAATCGAGCCCGCTCAGCATCGTCCTCAATCCGTATTGAAACACCAATATGATCGGTATAGGGCATATAGACTAAGTAACGAGCCGAAACCGACAAGTGAGTTGTTAATCGTGCGCCCTTAGTACTAATAGGATCCTTAAGAACTTGAACCACAAGCTCTTGACCTTCCCGTATCAAGGTACGAATATCCGCTGTATCAGATGACTTATCCTCCATGCCGTTTTCTTTACGTGAGATCAAATCAGCGACATGGATAAATCCTGCGCGCTCCTGACCAATATCGACAAAAGCAGCCTGCATGCCGGGCAAAACACGAATAACTTTTCCTTTATATAGATTCCCAACGTAACCTCGATTACGAGCACGTTCGATATAGACTTCCTGCGTCATGCCATTCTCGACGAGTACAGCTCGAGTCTCGGTAGGCCCAACGTTAATTAGTATTTCGTCACTCATAATCTACTACTTATCTGATCGTCTATTGCGACGTTAATGCCGATTGGTTCTAGCGCCAATACGGGAGGTTAAATTGCTCTAATAACTCTGCTGTTTCCGCTAGCGGAAGCCCCATTACACCACTGTAGCTTCCTTCAATACGCTGGATAAATGCCGCACCGTAGCCTTGAATACCATAGCCTCCCGCTTTATCCTGAGGCTCACCTGTAGCCCAATAACGTTCGGCCATATCGTGTGTAATTGGGCGAAAATATACCCGTGTTCGACTTAAGCGATAACCTTGCTCTACTTCATCACACAGAGCCACCGCAGTCAAAACCTCATGCCCTCGCCCAGAGAGCATCTCAATATAAGCAAGTGCCTGTAATTTATCTTTAGGTTTCCCTAAAACTTTACCGTCGACCAATACACAGGTGTCTGAGCCCAAAGTAGGCATTACTGGCGAACGTTCAAACCCGAGCAAGGCCTTTTCTTGGCTTACCCGAACAACATAGTCTTCCGGCGTTTCCCCTGCGAGTATAGACTCATCAAGCTCGATATCGACGATGTCAAAGTCTACCCCTAACTGACGTAATAGCTCGGCTCGTCGTGGCGATTTAGAGGCCAGCTGAATGGCTAAAGATTCACCCATTTTAAGACCCTAGACCATACGGTAAGCAAGGCGAACACGAAGTATCACCAGCATCAAAACTGGCCACGTTAAGCTTGTGACAACAACCGATATTAAAAGATCCCGAGGGGCCGTGTTATATCCCGCAAAACCGAGCACAATATTAACCAATACTTGGTGCATGCCCACTAAAACAAAAACCCATACACTCTGCTGCCAAACAGCCAGGCCTTTAATTCGCTTGTAACTTCGGGCGCAAAAGTATGCCACAAAGGTCAACGCTAGCGCGTGAGCTCCCCAAACACTCTGCTCAATTAAGTCTTGAAATAAACCCACAAAAAAAGCAAAACTCACTCCCAAATGCAGCGGCACGCTCATTACCCAGTATATAACGAGAAGACACACAAGCTCAGGCCGCAATATTTGATACTCCGTCGCAATGGGGTATATAGAACCAAAGTACGCAAGAATAATCGTTAGCGTTACCACGGTATAAAAGAGAGCTGGGCGAGAATTAACCAACATAAACGAGGTCCAATACCTTATTCGCGATCAAACACGAGGAGAACACGACGACTTCGGTTGAGCTTGGCCATAGGTCTTGCGCTCACACGAGCGAAAGCACGCTCCTGACTAATGCTAACCTCTGTGACTTCGGCTACAGGGTAGCCAAAAGGGAAGCGCTGCCCAAGGCCTGAACTTACCAGTAGGTCGCCAACTTGAATATCAATTGTATTGGCAACATGACGAATATTTAATTTATATAAATCCCCAATACCTTCCGCAACCAAGCGTACACCGTTGCGGTTAATCTGAACGGGCAATGCATGAGTTGAATCAGTGATCAACAACACAAAGCTATTGCTCTGCCCCACCTCAACAACCTGCCCCATTAGACCACTTGCATCAAGCACAGCTTGACCTTCGTACACGCCGTGCTCTTTGCCGCGATTGATAACGACTTTATGAATCTGGGGGTCGGGAGATACGCCAATCAATTCGGCAATAAGGACTTTATCTTCTATGGTCTCTGACGCGTTCATCAACTGACGCAGACGATAATTTTCAGCGGCAAGTGCAGCATTTTGCTGCATTTTTTGACGGAGTATTAGGTTTTCAGAGCGAAGCGCCGAGTTATCTTGAGATAAACGGGTGCGAGAAGCCACTCGATCACCCGCCCACTCCTCAGTGCGAGCTGGCAAATCAGAAACCCAGTAAAATGGGGCTGCGAAATCGACCACCTTGCTTTTCATGCCATCAAACCAATCGGTATAGGCGTACACAAGCGCTATCAGTAAAGCGCCTCCACTCCATACAAGCAAACGCACTTGCATCGAAGGGCCTTTGCTAAATATGGGTTTAATAGCCGCTCTCCACTGTTGTTATTAATAGTTTGATTGAGCTAATCGCTGACCGGCCTAACGTTAAACAGCCTAGAGACTTAACCTAGAGACTTAACCTAGAGACTTAACCTAGAGACTTAACCTAGAGGCTATATTAGCCTAAACAAAAATAAAGACCCGAAGGTCTTTATGCGTAACTAATGTAAGTACCTGACATTACTACCGACTATAAACTAGTAGATTAAGTCGACGCTTTGCTTATCCATTGTCTCTAATGCAGCACCGCCACCGCGTGCTACACACGTAAGCGGATCTTCAGCAACAATAACAGGCAAGCCCGTCTCATCAGATAACAGGCGATCTAAGTCACGAAGCAGAGCGCCGCCGCCAGTCAACACCATGCCTTTTTCAGCAATATCTGAAGCTAATTCAGGTGGAGATAGCTCTAACGCGCTCTTCACAGCCTGCATAATGCCAGCCAAAGGTTCTTGAAGCGCCTCTAAGATTTCATCGCTACGCAGGGTAAAAGCTTTAGGCACACCTTCGGCCAGATTACGTCCACGTACATCAATTTCTAATATTTCGCTACTGGGATGAGCGCAACCGATTTCAGTCTTAATACGTTCTGCAGTCGCATCACCAATGACGCTGCCATACTTACGACGCACATAATTAACAATAGCTTCATCAAAACGATCCCCACCTATGCGCACAGAATCGGATAAAACAACGCCATTCAATGACAAAATTGCGATTTCAGTTGTGCCGCCACCGATGTCAACAACCATAGAACCCGTTGCTTCATCAACTTTCATACCCGCGCCGATCGCAGCGGCCATAGGCTCTTCAATTAATCGAACTTCGCGAGCACCGGCACCAAGAGCGGATTCACGGATAGCACGCTTTTCTACTTCGGTAGACAGACATGGAACACAAATTAAAACGCGCGGACTTGGTTGGAACCAACTATTTTCGTGAACCTTACGAATAAAGTGCTGTAACATCTTTTCAGTCACCTGAAAATCAGCGATAACGCCGTCTTTCAAGGGGCGAATCGCGGTAATATTACCTGGAGTCCGACCCAACATACGTTTTGCAGCCTCTCCTACCGCCTCAACGGACTTCTGGCCGTTGTGATTACGAATAGCTACCACGGAGGGCTCATTTAGGACAACGCCCTGCCCACGCACGTATATGAGCGTATTGGCAGTACCTAAGTCGATGGATAAATCGTTTGAAAAAAGGCCTTTAACTTTTTTTAGCATTTAGTATCTTTACTTGTCAGAATATATGGATAATGTGGGCGCCCACAATGATGCTCGCACTCTATCAATGCTAGGGATTTAGAGCAAGGCGCAAATATGGTAAGTTACACGCCTGCCGAGCATTTTTAGGCCCCAATTTCTGTGGTTTTACCGCAGTGAGAACTACCACCAACTTCGGAGAACACTGTGGACCCCGCGGAAATAC
>JBLIMQ010000205.1:0-6178 GCA_047638775.1 Flavobacteriales bacterium | reverse complement strand
CGTTCGGGGGAGTAAACGGCAAATATATCTTCACCAACGGTAAAGCCAAGTTTTTCAATTCTTGGAACAATAAGTTCTTCGGTAGTCCCTGGGAAGGTTGTGCTTTCTAATGAGACAACTTGGCCCTTACGCAAGTAGGGGAGTATTTGTTCCATTGTTAAGCGTACATAGCTAAGGTCGGGTTCGAAGTGCTTGGTGAGAGGCGTAGGCACACAAATAATTAACGCATCGCATTCTTTTACGCGAGAGAAGTCGGTACTTAGCGCCAGCTTTTGCTGGAGCGCGTCCTCTATGCGTTTATGATCAATTTGTTTTATGTAGCTTTTGCCCTTGTTGAGCAGCCCAATTTTTTCTTCGTCGATATCAAAGCCAATGACTTGGCAAGAAGTTTGCGCAAAACGGAGCGTCAAGGGTAGCCCGACGTAGCCCAGGCCAATAATCCCGACGCAGGCATTCCCCTGTTTTAGGTGTTCTATTAGGGTATTTTGGATCATTTTTTTTTAGTCACTGAATTTTTAGTCATTGGGTTTTTAATTGTTGTGTTTTTAATTATTGTTTATTAGTCAGTATATTCTTAATCAACCAGCCTAAAAGATAGATCCACCGCGCGCACATGCTTAGTGAGTGCGCCAAACGAGATGTAATCTATAGCATAGTCTTGAAGTCGTGCGATGTCTTTAAGTTCTAAGTTGCCAGACGCTTCAAATTTACACGAGCCTTTATCTAATGTAGACGCTTCGCTAAGCTGGGCTTCGCTAAAGTTGTCTAGCATTATGATGTCTGCGCCGGCGCTTAGTGCCTGCTTTAGTTCATCTATGTTTTCGACCTCTACTTCTACTTTTTTACCCGGCGCAATAATCTTCGCTTGGCTAATGGCTTGGGTAATGCTGCCGCATGCGGCGATGTGGTTTTCTTTTATTAAGAAGGCGTCATACAGTGCAATACGGTGATTGTCGCAACCGCCTGTTTTTACCGCATACTTTTGCGCGAGCCTTAAGCCTGGCACGGTTTTGCGTGTATCCAGAATCTTTATCTCACATCCTTCGGCTGCCTGGGCGTATTGCGCCGCTAAGCTAGCGGTACCACTGAGTAGCTGGAGGAAATTTAACGCGGTTCGTTCACCCGTCAACAAGCTTCGAGCGTTGCCTTTCAGGCTTACTATTGCGTCGTTAGGCTTTAATTGGTCGCCATCCTTTGCGTGCCATTCGATTGAGTGAATGCCGCCGAGCTGATTAAAAGTTTCTTCTAGCCAGCTCTGGCCGCACAAAACACAGTTTTCACGCGTAATGATAGTCGCCGTTGCCTGCTTTTCTTCTGGGATAAGCATAGCGGTTATATCGCCATCGCCGATATCTTCAGCTAAGGCGATGCGAACACTTTGTTTTAGGTCGTTAACTTGATTTGCATTCATAGAGTTGGCTGTGATGTTTGTTAATATCTAGGTTCTAGTTAATTGAGTTTAAAATGATCCGGTGCTAGGTGCTAGGTGCTAGGTGCTAGTTTTGTTAGGTGCTGGGTACTTGTTAATCCGACTCTAGCTAATCAGGCCCTAGCTCATCAGGTGCTAAAATTTTTAGCTCTAGTTAAGTATAGTGGCAATGAGTACCGAGGTTTAGTTGTGGTGAAAACTTAGCCAGTCTCGCGCGTATATGTCATTTTACATATAAGAAACTTGGCATGCCATCGTAAAGGGCATAAAATTTTCACTAACTAAATAGTCAAAGTTGTATGTAAGTCACGCTTTTATCGCTTACACAGGGTATTCATCATGTTATTAAGCATTTGGGCTTTATTGCATAGGCTACTTCGTTATACTTTTGGCTGTTGACGAGATTTATACGTCTTATGGAAGCTCTTTCGTCAGGGTAATTGAATTGTTTAGCGTGTAAAGTGCTTTAAATAGTACTGTAAATAGCACCCTGAATGATTAACCTTATGTCGGTCTGACGGAGCCCAAAGTGCAAAAAAATGAATTTATTGGTAAACGTGTAGTGCAATTAGAGCCTGATAACGAGCGCTTAGCCCGTTCACGCTTGGCGCGTTTACCTGCTCCGGCCAACGCAATTCGCGAAGTATTTCAACGTAAGATTGCCGTCTTACTGAAGAGTTACTTCGAGCGTGCAGATGACTCCCTCTTTGATCTAGCCGATAAAGCCTCTACCAACGAAGAGCAAAACCTATTCTTTGACTCCATGCGCGAAGTGCGTGTGCGGCGCCACGGCATTGAAAATTGCTTCCGACAAGAAATCGACGCCGCCTTTGGCGACTTAAATGACGTCGAAGGGGCTCGATCAAAAGAAGAAGTATTCGATACTCTAAAGGCTGATGCCTTATCCCTTGTTCATGATGATGACCTAGAGGAAATGGTTGCGATAGATACATCTGTCGCCCGTTCAAATTCGCTTCATGGCGAGGCTATTCAGTATATATCCCTGCGCTTAGACAGTTTGCTTCCAATTAAGGTCTATCAAAAGAATAATCCTGTTGGGCCCGATGTTTTGTGTCGCGCGTATATGGCCGAACTCAAAAAGCTCGATGTTAGCCTGAAAGCCAAACTCCTTCTGTTTCGCTTGTTTGATAAAAATGTCATAGATGTTCTCGGTGACATATATCTAGAGCTGAACGATATACTCATTGAGAGTAATGTGCTGCCCTCCTTGCCAAGTCGCCGACATACAGGCGGTGATCAACGGCGACGCAGTAACGATCGTAGCGGTGATCGGCGTGAGACGGCGTACACTCCAAATGCGCCAGCGACAGCAGAGGAGGTGAGTGGCGCGCTTAATTCATTATTAGGTAGCGCAGCTCAGTTAGGTGGCGCGGCTCAAGGTTCATCGACTTTGGTTGCTAGCTCGCAAAATCCAGGTGCAGCACCTATTGCGATAGCGGATGATTTACTCGCGTTGCTGACACTCGCACAGCGAATGCCTCAGCAAGCGGGTGTGATACATAAAAGTAAGGACGTTCGTGGCTTAATCAAAGTGATGAGTACCGATCAAGGCAGTGAAAGTGTATCGATGGGACGTGTTGAAGACCAGGTGATGAATCTGGTGAACATGCTATTTGATTTCATTTTAGAAGATCGTAACTTGGCGTCGGCGATGAAAATGCTGATTAGCCGCATGCAAATCCCTATTATCAAAGTTGCCTTATCGGATAAATCGTTTTTTGCGAAGCGAGGTCACGTGGCGCGTAAGCTTTTGAACGAAATGTCTACAGCCGCTATTGGTTGGCAGGGTGATGAAGCTACAGCCCAAAAAGACCCCTTATATCGTAAAGTTGAAAACATTGTGCAGCGATTACTCAACGAATTTGATACTGACGTCAGTATTTTCTCGGATCTATATGCTGATTTTACGGCTTTTCTCGATAAAGAGCGTAAACGCGTAGCGATATTAGAGCGTCGTACGCTTGATGCCGAAGATGGTAAAGCCAAGGCTGAGGTTGCTCGCACAACGGTTGCTTTGGAGTTGGAGGTTCGCACCCAAGAGCTTGTTATTCCCGATAGTATCTCTCCACTTCTTCACGATGCATGGAGTAATGTTCTATTTGTTACGTCTTTAAAGCACGGCTACTTCTCGGCCGAATGGCTGGGAGCGCTAGATACACTCGACGAGCTATTGTGGAGTATTTTAGAGCCTGCGACGCCTAATGACCGTCAGCGCCTGATAAAGAGTGTCCCTTCTTTATTGAAAAAGTTACGTGCTGGTCTTGATACTATTTCTTATAACCCTTTCGAAATGTCTAGCCTGTTCAAAGCGCTTGAAGAAGTACACCTGCAGTGTATTCGTGGCCGATCGCCAGTAAAAATTAAGCGTGACGCTCCTGTAAAGGTTAAAGCCCCAGCGGTGCCCATTCTTGACGATAAAGTAATCGCAGCCAGTATCGCGACAGTAAAGAATTCTGCCGACAGCAATGTTGGTATTAGTGCTGGTACTAGTGCCGGAATTAAAGCTGATGTTGAAGCTGGGGTTAAGACAAGGGTTAAAGCGGGTGCGATAACCGAGCCCACACATAAAAGTGTTGATAGCCAAGTTAATTCGAAGAAGGAATCGACAGGTTCCGGGCACGAAATTGAAGAAATTGACTTGTCTACCGTTGGGCCCTTTGGTGCGGCCGCAGGCTTGAACAGTATTCTCGATGAAGGTGTCGATCTAGACGAACCAGACGCTAGCCATCTTCAGCAAGTTGAGACCTTTGTTCAAGGTGCTTGGTTTGATATGAAGAACGAGAAAGGCGTCATGATGCGCTGTCGTTTAGCGGCCTACATTAAGCCAACCCGTAAATATATTTTTGTGAACCGCAATGGCATGAAGATGGCCGAACGTAGTCAGTATGAATTAGCCTTGGCGCTCAAAAAATCGGATTTGAGGGCTTTAGATAACAGCATGATGTTCGATCGTGCGCTTGAAACCGTAGTTACTTCGTTGCGTAAGCCGTCTAAATCTTAAGCGTCTAAATCGTAACCGTCTATTCGTACGTACCTATCCTCTCTAGCCTAGGGAAGTCTTTACTTCCCTAGAAGCACTTTCCTGAAGGCGTGTGCCTAAAAGCACTTAGCTAAAACACTTAGCTAAAACACTTAGCTAAAACACTTAGCTAAAACACTTAGCTAAAACACTTAGCTAATAGTAAGTCTCTATAAACACCGTCGTAAAACACACGTCTAAATAGCGCGCTCTATAGGGTATCTATAGGGTATCGTCCTAAAATACGAGTCTAAGACGGAGTTTTTCAAGATAGCCGTCCTTTGCTGGTGCATTATTCCTTGGGGCGGTATCATGTGCCTTTCTTTTTAGGGTTAACACTTGGCAATTGTAAACGGCTGGCTACAAGGTGTTACTGTCTGTCCTTCGCCGAATTTTGGCGAACGTCCCTGTGCTGATGTCAGCTTGATGGTTGTGCACGCTATAAGTTTGCCCCCGGGGCAGTTTGGCGGAACCCATATTGAAGATTTTTTTCAGAATCGTTTGGACGTTCAAGCTGATCCATATTTTGAAAGCATTGCAACATTACGTGTATCGGCGCATGGTTTAATCAAGCGAGATGGTACACTTATTCAATGCGTTAGTTTTGATAAGCGAGCTTGGCACGCGGGTCAATCCATGTTCAATGGGCGAGAGGAGTGTAATGACTTTTCAATTGGTATCGAGTTGGAAGGCTGCGATGAGCAGCCGTTTAGCGAGGCTCAGTATCAACAATTAGCAAGTTTGACGCAGCAGTTACAAGCTTTTTACCCTAAAATCATTAAAAATAATATCGTCGGTCATAGTGATATCGCTCCGGGCCGCAAAACAGATCCAGGCCCATTGTTTGATTGGCCTTATTTTCATTCATTCCTGTAGGCTAAGAGAGGTCTTCGGTGGAATTATTTGTCATAGTGCTAGCACTTACATTTCTTCAGGTTTGGGGGGCTGACAACCCTCTGCATAAAGATGCATGGTTTACCAAATGGCATGCTTGGCTAAAATCGCAGCTCAATATGAGTGGCGAAATTATGAGCTTTATCGTCATTATTTTGCCTTTATTATTGCTAGCGGTAGTTTTGGCAATTGTAGTCGAGCAATCGCAATGGTTTGCTCTACCTATCGCGGTGGTGGTTCTACTCTATAGTTTTGGGCGTGGTGAGTTCTTCGAAATCGTTAGTGAGTATACCCAGGCGTGTTATATCGAAGATTGGGAGTCAGCCAAAGCGCGTGCAGCCCGACTTGAAATTGATCTGGATGATGTTGATGAGAATGACTGGTCGGCTCTACATCAACATGTATTTGATGAAGCCGGTTATCGCGGTTTTGAACGAATGTTTGCCGTGCTTTTTTGGTTCTTCCTGCTGGGTCCTGTTGGGGCCTTAATGTACCGCCTTGTATTTATTCAGTCACGGCGCGGTGAAGGTCTAGCATTGCGGTGGTTATGGTTGTTGGAATGGCCCGCTACACGAGTGCTAGGGTTTTCTTTTGCTTTTACCGGGAATTTTGCCGGATGCTTTGGGCGATTGAAAGACTGCGTATTTTGTATTCGTCGCCGTAGTATTGAAGTCTTGAGTCTTGCTATTTTTGGTGCACTTACCGTAGACGACGATCTTGAACAAACCTGTGAAGTAACACGAAAAGAGTTGTGCTTAATGAATAGGTTGTATCAGCGTACTTTGTGGTTATGGATTGCCGTAGCGGCATTTATA
>JBLIMQ010000204.1:0-6202 GCA_047638775.1 Flavobacteriales bacterium | reverse complement strand
TTTAGCGTGTTTTTGTATTGGAGTTTTTCAAAGTAATACCGTGCATATTGATAATTAATGCTGTCTAGTATGTTGCTGTTGGCGGAAGCTTGTAGTAGGTCGGTTAATGCGTCTGCTGCAATTACGGCTTCGTGCGTTAGTAGTTGTTCAAAAAAGAAGTGTGTAAATTTTGTGTCTGTGTTCGTTAGAATGACTGTTTTGTACGTTAATAGCAGTCTTATAGCGCTATCGACTCGTTGAGCCGAAATTGCTTTTTGGTATGCGTTATATAAATCACGAGCGCTTTTTATTGGCGTCGCTTGTGCTGCACTACTATCATTGGTAGCGCTGACAAAGTGCTTGTGGAGAACGCTTATAAACTGATTGTCAGTGTTATTTGTAGTGGGCTGGAGTTCTTCATTGGAGCTTGCGTTATATGTGAAGATAACGACAGAAATATAGATTAAGTATTCTAGGGTTTTCTTAACGCGCATGATCGCATTTACATCCGTTGTGTATGGCGGGGACCAAATGATTTTTGAATACGAATTATGGCCATTAAGTTAGATTTATAATGGCTCTTATGTTGGCGTTATTTTACACGATTTACGCTTACGATGCAGGTTTGCTGTAGGTCATATTATTAAGTTAAGTTAATTTCGCTGCTTTAGTGAGGTGGTTTTTAAGAATCATATCGGGGTTTTCTACTCTAGTATTCTAAAGAATGCCTACATTGTTAATGGAATAGATATAATTGAGGGCAGAGAAGTCGGAATGACATGATGTTGGGTTGTTTTTTGCTCGTTTTATGCCATGGTTTTATGTTTCTTCCTAGTCGATAAGAACGTTGATCATGTATAATCACAAAAGCGTTATTTCACAGGTAATACCTCAAAGGGATCAATAAGATCAATAGTTTGAGGTTGTGAGCTTATACATAATTAAGGGTTGTAAATATATTTAATGGATAAACCTGATAGCTCAGATAAATCACCGCTACCATCAAAAAACATTTCGGGTAAATCGACGGATAAAGCGCTTAATGAAGCGCTTAATGAAGAGCAACGTAAGATTGCTTCGTCCAAAAAAATCTCCGTATTGCAAAAACGACTTGCCGATATTGACGCGCTTAAAAAGAAGCTTGCCGAACATGAGGCGAAAGGTGCTGTCAAGAAACGACTTTCAAAGCCCATTCCAGAATCTCTTTCAGAGCCTAATCCAGAACCTAATCCAGAACCTTTGCCAGAGCAACAGTCAAAGCCGGTGCCTGCCGTTCCTGATAGGGATGCTACGATATTTGTTGGTAAATCCGTCGTCCGTCCTACTTTAGATAAAGCCTCTGTTCGGTCGCGAAATGCGGATATTCAGGATAAAGACGATCGAACGCGTATTGCCAGTATCCCGGCGCCGCAAGCTAATGACGGCCAAGTTACCGATGATAAAACCATTGTTGTCGGTAAAAAACCTCTAGCAGCAGTTAAAAAATCGGCAACGAAATATATAGATGGCTGTGTTGTTTTAAAAAATCGCTTTGTATTGGAGCGCGTTATTGGCGCTGGTGGTATGGGTGTCGTCTATAAAGCGCGGGATCTGTTGAAAGAAGAAGCGCAAGATCGTGATCCGTATGTGGCAATCAAGGTAATTAGCAGCGATTTTAAGAGCCACCCAGAAGCGATTATTGCTTTACAACGAGAATCTCGAAAAACACAAAGTATTGCACATCCAAATATCGTAAACGTTCATGACTTTGATAAAGACAATGACACGGTATTTATGACAATGGAATATATGTCTGGTGAGCCACTAGACAAGCTTATTCGTCAGTACCGATCGGTCGGTCTTCCTCTTGATATCGCCTGGAATGCGCTAGAGGGAATGTGTTCTGCACTTATATATGCTCATGCTCAAGGTTTGGTACATGCCGACTTTAAGCCAGGCAATATATTTGTGACAGAGCTTGGGGCCGCCAAGGTTTTCGATTTTGGTATTGCCCGAGCTGTTGCAAAGGCTGAGGGCTATGAAGATCGGTACGAGAGCCCATCAGACGACAAAACAATGTTTGATGCCGGTGATCTTGGTGCGCTTACGCCAACTTATGCAAGTCTAGAAATGCTAGACGGTGAAGTCCCTGATGTTCGAGATGACATATATGCATTGGGCTGTATTGCGTATGAGTTATTCACCGGTAAGCACCCGTTTGACCGACTTAATGCACGTGAAGCTATGGAGGCTAAGTTAAAGCCCCAGCGTATTCGCCTCTTATCAAAGCGTAAGTGGCGAATAATCGAGCGCGCCTTGGCGTTTAAGCGCGAAGATCGTGTAAGTAGCGTTGAAGACTTTTGGAATGGTTTGGCGTCGAAAAAAACGCAACAACGAAAACTAATTTTAAGTATTGGCGTTGTTGTTGTTGGCTTGTTAATGGCGGTGGTTTATCAAAATTACAATGCTCAGCCAGAGAGTAATATTTCTGAGGAGCAGGTTCGAAGTGAAATTGAGAAACAGTTTCTTATTGATCAAAACGTGAGCGTCATTACGAGTCTGCTTGCTCAGCCAACTTTTAGCGCACGCTGGGAAGAAGATGTGATAGCGTCTTTACAGTTGCTGGAAGGGTATGAAGGTGTCGATCAAGTCTGGTTTCAAGAGCAGAAAAAACGTATTCTGACGCTGTATAAAACCCAAATCAGTGACTTAACTGATGCTGGAAACTATATCGGAGCGCGGAAATTAATCGCTAATGTTGGTCAATTCCATACCGGCGAAGATTTTGTAATACTGGCAGGGCTTGTTGATGCGAGGGAGGCCGAACACCTCAAAAACCTTGCTGTCGAAAATGAGAAAAAGGAAATACTCAATGCCGAAAAGGCAAAGCGTGCTGTGTTAAGCCAGAAAATCAAAAAGGTACGTAAAGCGTATGATACGGCGTATTCGCTCGTGGAGACTCAGGTTGCTTGTCGTTCATCCATAAGTATGAGCGATATTGATATAGCCGTTACGAAATTAAAGTCGCTCGATAAGTCACGGTTTGGTCGAGATACTCCACAGATAGTAGCTGAACTCGGCGCATGTATTGAAAGAATTGGAAAGTCCTTTCCGGATAGAGCTTTAGAATTGAAAAAGCGTAGCCTACGGATATTTAAGGGTAATTCGCTTCTGACAGGCATTAAGATTACGCCGAAAGACCCCTGTGGTAAATCAATATCGGGGCTTGGTGCGCGCGGTGATCGAGCATCCTGTCGCGACGCACTTAAACGCGAGGGCGATGATTTAGGGCGAGGACCTGCGCTGGTTGTCATTCCAGCTAAAGGTAGTTTTCCTTCTTTTGCAATTTCTCGGTATGAGATTACCGTGCAAAATTTTAATAAGTTTTGTGAGGATAGTGGGGAATGTGTAGCGCGTGATGGTGATAGCCGTTTACCTATGGTAAATATAGGTGTAGAGCAGATCGAAAAGTATTTGGCGTGGCTTAAGAGTGTTTCACTGCAAAATTATAGACTTCCGACGCACGCAGAGTGGATATATGCTGTGCGGGCAAATTCTTCAAAGTTGGATTCTAACCGTAATTGTCGATTAAATTCACGGGGACTTAAGAAGGGAGGTGTACTATTGCGTGCGTCTTCGGGTAACCAGAATGACTGGGGGCTTGTAAATCATATCGGTAATGCACGCGAAATCGTATCAAGTGACGGCGGGTTTATTTCCGTTGGTGGTTCGTTTGACACAGAAATGGATCGCTGTTCGATCGAGTTTGTCGAAGTTTTTACTGGAGCTCCGGATGATTTGACGGGTTTTCGTATTTTACGAGAGTTAAAAACTCAATAGTGTTAACTCGGTCTATTTATTGCAGTACTCGTGTTTTTTATGTGCCGAAAGTATTATGTAGTGTGTTTACTATTTTCTTGAGATGTTTTAGTTTGTTGTATTCAAGTTAAATTTAACACTAAATATCTAATCTCGAGTAGGCTGATAGATGTTCGTATTGGGCTTAGATAAAGATAATAATAAAATTAGAAACGAAGTTAAGAGCAAAATAAACAACAGAATAAATAACAAGATAAATAGATTTCCATGAATCTGTTTGCTAAATATTTCTACGAGGTCAAGTTATGGATTTAGTTCAGTTTTTCCAATCTGGTGGTGTTTTTATGTATGTCATCACCGTTGTTATGGCCGTTGGGCTTAGTATTTCATTGGAGCGCTTCGTGTATTTGTCTCGTGTGCAAATGCGCACAGATAAATTGTGGAAAAGTATTGCACCGATGTTGCATGCTAATGATTTTGCTCGTGGGTATGAAGCCGTAAAAGCGATTAGAACACCTCTAGCGACCGTTTTGCAGTACGGATTTGCACGGCACAGCGCAAAAGCTAGTCGTCAAATGATCGATTCGGCGATGGAAGAGGGGATAATGGAGGTTACGCCTGAGCTAGAAGCGCGCACACATTACCTGGCAACTTTAGCCAATATAGCCACATTATTGGGTCTACTGGGAACTATTATAGGCCTAATTCAAGCGTTTACCGCTGTTGCCTCTGCGGACCCTGCCGAGAAGGCGGACTTGCTTTCTGCAAGTATTTCAGTCGCGATGAATACAACTGCATTCGGTCTTACGGCGGCTATACCGCTAATACTCATACACTCATACCTCGCTACTCGTACAACTCGTTTGGTTGATAATATCGAAATGGCTTCTGTTAAATGTCTCAATCTATTGTGTGAAGAGTAGAGGTTTCTAATGGCACGCAGACGCCGAAGAGGTATGGAGGCAACCGTAGAGTTAAACATTACGGCATTTATGAATTTAATGGTCATACTTGTCCCGTTTTTGTTAATAACGGCTGTTTTTTCTCGAATGACTGTTCTTGAATTGAATTTGCCGGCACTCGATGCCGCAGAGAAAAATAATCAAGAAATTACCTTGGATTTGCAGGTTCTGGTTACTCAAGAAAACTTTGTTATTCGCGACGCTAATTTGGGTACGCTTAAAACTATTGCACGAACAGTTGATGGTGTCGCTATAAGTGAGCCTGATCGAAAGATATGGAAACCCTTTGCCAGTATTTTACTCGAAGTGAAGCGTCGATTCCCTGAAGAGACCGGGATTAGTTTATTGCTCGATAAGAAAGTCAGTTATGAGTCAATGATTGCAATCATGGATCGAGTGCGTTCGACCGATATAGTGCTTGCGACCACTTTGGAGACAATTGAGCTGTTTCCGGATGTATCGATTGGTGATTACCCAGTTGAAACTGTTGGTAGCAAACCATCGAACGAGGATGAATAATTATGCCTGAAGTACATTCCCGACGAACGCGCCGTATGGAGCGGCATCATAAGAAAAACAAGAGTTCTGGATTGAATTTAGTCTCGTTAATGGATATTTTCACCATTCTGGTTTTCTTCCTACTCGTGAATTCATCTAGTAGTCCTCAACTTATAAGTAACAAAGATTTAACGTTGCCGATATCAACGGCTATAAAATCACCGAAAGAGACCTTGGTTATTGCCATTACTGAGAAACATATTCTTTTGCAGGGTCGTATGGTGGCGGAAGTTAGTGAAGCGTTAAAAAATCCCGATGAAACTATATTGGGTTTAAAAGATGAGCTTAAGTTTTTATCGGGTGATGGAAAAATCGAAGCTGGCCAGGGAAGAAAGATTACCGTAATGGGCGATAAAGATATCTCTTATGAGTTGATTCGAAAAATATTGGCTACCTGTAGAGAAGTGAATTATACCAACGTTGCTTTTGCTGCAACCCAAGTTGCACAATGATATTTATCATGGGTAGATATATTAAAAAATACAGTAGTTTACAGCGTAAGTTAAAATTTAACTTACAGGTTTCGATTCCTTCGCTGTTGATTGATAACGGATAAGTACATGACGACGAAATCCTATAAAAGTATGGTAGCAGAGTGGAGTCCTCGTGACTCAAGTGGACGCTTGTTTCAAGGCCTCATTGCTCTATCCGTAGCGGTTTCAATCATTATTTCTTTTGGATTGTCACAGATTGATGTCCCCAAAAAACCACGTATAGCTAGAGAGCCTGCACCAGAACGCATCGCTAAGTTTATTACACAGCGGAAAAAAATCGAGATACCCAAGCCAAAGCCTAAGCCTAAAGAAGTTAAGCCAAAAGTTTTACCTGAATTAAAGCCAAAGATTGTACGCAAAAAACCGCTTGAGTCAGAAAAGAAAAAACCTATGACCAAGGAGGAAAAGAAA
>JBLIMQ010000203.1:0-6313 GCA_047638775.1 Flavobacteriales bacterium | reverse complement strand
CCTTAAATTATTCGCGAACACACAAACACTGAAAGCTTACGAATTGGGTTTATTCCTTGCGTGGATTCAAGTTAAATGGGACCTTTATCGACTATTCATTTTAAGTGAAAAATACTTTCAGTTAACATTCGATTAAGAGTAAAGCCACTAGGGCGCCTACTACTAGACACCTACTACTAGGGATCAATGTTTATGCGCGTTTATCTTTACCTTGCCAGTAAACTTTTTAAATTTATGCTTTGCATAGCTCTTGTGGCAGTTAGCGCAAGATTCAAACAACTTGGAATAGTAAAAGCTTATCAGTTCTGATTTCTTACTCTCGGCAACATGCCCTAACATACCAGCCATGTAATGAAACTCTTGATCTAACTTCAGGAACCCGTCTGGCAGTTTAGTATGAAGCTCATGTTTTTGTTTATTCGATAGACTTTTATTTAGAATAAAACTTTCTTCAATTTGTTTGGCTATATTGGCTACTTTCTCTAAATCACCCGCAGCATTTGCTGATAGGATGTCCTTCATAGCGGAATCTATAAATAGCATTTCTTTTTGCAATGCCGCCCTAACCTCAACGGAAAGATTATCAACACCGGTATCTTCTGCGAGTACAGTATTTGTAAATAATAGAGCCGGGAAAACAGCCATCAAGATTAATTTTCTATAAATAATAGTTTTCATATTTTGTCTCATATATCTTAACTTTAATTTTTCTTAGCTTTAATTTTTCTTAACTTCAGCTTAACTTCAGCTTAACTTAACTTTAGTTCTATCTAACATCAGCACCACCTAACATCACCACCTAAATTATTTCAGCCTAACATTAAGTGGAACGCCGCTTCGATGTCTAATTATCTGGGATCTATACAATTTTCTATTTAGAAAATACGATGCCAGTAGTTATTTTCAACAATTACGCAGTAAAGTAAACTGCGGAACTATAGTGCAAATGACTCAATTGATAATTAGGCCGTCTATGCCGCCATTCTGGTTCAGAGGATCAATCTCGTTATCAATGTCACCATTAAATGTATTAGCTAATTTTATAAGCCCAAATAATTGGCGACCTCATAAATATCTGGACGACCTTCTTCATGACCAAAGAAGCATACGTCCTCGTTAACGCCCGTTTTCGTATTTATGATTCCAATAACAAAATCACGTTTATGCTCTTTAGCTAATAGATAAAGCGTATTCAGCGGTTCTTTCAATTCACGCTTTGACTTTACCTTTAAATTTACACCTAAATTCCAACCTGGCGCATCACCCTCACTGCCGTGCTCTGCACCGGTACGTTGATTCACAAAAACCAGCGTATTTTTTTTCCCCTCTTTCGTACCTGAAACCAAACTTGAGAGCCAGCTGGATATGGAGCTGGATATTTTTTCTTCAATTTCTTCTAAATCTGTTCCATCGACGTATATGTACAAATTCATACTTCAAACCCATTCAAAATTTAGTGCCACCGCTAAGGGCGTGCAACGTGTTGCCAGCCCAGTGCATATAGTGTGAGCCTAAGACACACGTATTGAATTGATATGATAACCAACCCTAGCCAGCATTAACACTAAGTATCCACCCAGGACCCGTATTTCTTGTGAGTACACCTAGTTCACGACAATCACCTTATATGAAGATCTTAGATGAAGACCTTTAACAGCTAATACACCGCTATTACCATGTCATGCAGTGATGAGTTCAATTCGCAGGTCCTATAGGGCCAACTTAGTCTTAATCCCTATAGATGCATAGATAACCATAATTTCTTCGGCTAAGCCTGATAAGCACAGCGTGACGCGTCGATTTCGTGATGGACTCTTAAATGACTCGAGCTTGCAAGTAGATCATCGTCGATTACAACAGACTATAGATATACGCTTGTGGTTTGGGTGGGCTTAGGCCCAACAGCCTACGTTAAATTTAGGCGTATTTACTTACCTTCAGTAGCAGCAAGATGGGCTGGCTGTTTTTGCCTCCAAAGATGGCCTTATACACCATTTATGGCTTCATATTTTTCACTTTCACCCCCCTAAGTACAACAACACCAGGCTATGGGTAATAGGTAAATAGGTAAATAGGTAAATAGGTAAATAGGTAAATAGGTAAATAGGTAAATAGGTAGCTGAACTAACAGACTTGCCTTGAGCGCGCATTCATCTAAACCCAGGAGGCTTATTGCTTACTATGGCTCATTAGACATACTTATATTTAAATCGGTCCAAGCTAGCACCTAGCACCTAGCACCAGCCTATCTACCCTACCTACCGCCAAGTTATTTACCCCAACCTAACGCTTTGCAATATATAGGTTCGAATAGTCCAAAATTCGCTTACTCGAACGACACTTCTTGCGCCAAGCCTTATCGTATTCCACTGGTATTTTTATTTAGAAACTAATTTACTTGGCGCTATCACTGTGTTCTCGCGACATTTCACGGGTATAACTTTTAAAAGGTCATACACAAAATTGAGGCCAAAAGTCGATTATAAGCGTTAAAAGCCGCTAATATCACCAAAATGACCATAAACCATAAACCATAGCTAATGAGGGCCCAGAGTGCCGTAATAGCAGGCCGACAAAAAAGTAGCCGCCAGCCAAAATGACCAGCATGATTTCAGTTGAGCATTATTGGTTAAATATACATAGAAAAAGGGGGTATTACGGTCTTTGTGGTGGCTGTCATATTAGCTAGCTTCATCATAGCTATAATAAGGATGAACCAACGAAAATTAACATAGAATCTCACGCAAAAACTAAAGAATACTATTAGAGAGTTTTGTCATGACGAGTAAAAAATCTCTTTCCGCTAAAACTAGGCGGCTCATAGGCATAGTGCTGAGCCTAACGTTGGCGGCTTGTGGTGGCGGCGAATCTGCTTCACCATCGAATGAAGTCGCTAATAACTCTGAGGGCTCAATACCTGGAGCCACCATAGACGAGGATAACGCCTGTGCCATTGCGGATGCCACGGTAATAACCAATACCGCGTTCAGCGACATTTCTCTTAGTGCTGGCCTTTGTTATACGGCTAGCTCATCAATACAAGACAGCCCTACAGCCCGTATTGCCGGTGGTATTGCCGTAGCCGATTATAATGCCGACGGCCGATTAGATTTCTATGCCACGTCTGGCCGCAATGACGTAGGGCGCCTGTTAGAGCAAACTGCAGACGGCCACTTTACTGACGTTACAATACAAACTGGTATTGACGTTATATCTGCAGAACGCGGCGCAATTTTTGTTGATATAAATAGAGACGGCTGGCCCGATCTGATCAGCGTGCAAGACGGCCCTTCGTTGTTACAGGTTTTTGCTAACAACGGCGATGGTAGCTTTACCGACATCAGCGAATCTACGGGTATTGTGCTGAGTAAAGCGGCCTTTTCTATTGCAGCCGGGGATTATGATCTTGATGGTGATTTAGATTTGTTCTTCGCTCATTGGAATACCAATCGCGACATCAATCCTTTGGAGTTTTTATGGCAAAACCAAGGCGACGGTACGTTTATTGACCGTAGTATTTCTGTTGAAATCGACTCTGTAACGGGTCGCTTTGTTGCTGAAGACCCTGAGGCAGAAATTGAATATTCCTTCACGCCAATTTTTGCCGATATTAATAATGATCGCTACCCAGACATACTGCTAGCGTCTGACTTTGATACTAGCCAAGTACTGCTCAATAATAGCGGCGCCGGTTTTATCGATATTACCCCAGAGGCGATTAACGACCAGGCCGGTATGGGCGCGACTGTTGCCGACTACGACAATGATGGTGATCTAGACTGGTTTGTTTCTTCCATTGGCGATCCTAGTTTTACGTCTGCAACACTCAGCGATCAAAACTCCTTCAGCGGTAATCGCTTATACGAAAACGATGGCGCAGGGAATTTTACGGCCGTTACTGACGAAGCCGGTGTACGACAAGGTTATTGGGGCTGGGGAAGTTGTTTTGCCGATTTCAATAACGACGGTTTGCAAGATCTATTTGTCGTCAATGGCTATAACGGTATGACCGAAGCCACAACCGATACCGCACAATTTGAAAACTTTAAAACAACGTCAGCGTTACTTTATATCAATAACGGCGATGGGACATTTACCGATCGCGCCACAGAGTTGGGTGTGCTACACACAGACATGGGTCGCGGCTTGGCTTGCTTTGATTACGATAGAGACGGCGATCAAGACATGCTAATTGCAAATAGTGGTGCGGCACCGACACTCTTTCGAAATAATACTTTTGCGCAGGAAAATAATTTTATAAACATTCGCCTAACTGGCACAACTGCTAATGTGCAGGGTGTAGGCGCACGTATATATGTTAGTACGGCTGGCCTAGAGCAAATGGTCGAATTACAGCTGGGCAATAACTATTTATCACAGAACCCAGTAGAGGCGCATTTTGGGCTAGGTACTAGCGAACAGATAGACACTGTACGTATTGTTTGGCCCGGCCTTGAAGGTTTAGTAACCGAGATGACGAATGTCGAAAGCAATCAATTCTTAGTCATTACGCATCCTAATAATTAAGGTGGAGCAAGCGCGCATCTATAGATATTTGCTGCGCAAGCAATACATCGGACATGACAACCGCCAAGCGCTCCTCCCCTTGAGCGCTTCCCTTGAAAAAAGGGCTCCTGAAGCGACTCCCTGCTTCTTATTGATAATGGAAAGATTGATAATGGAAAGATTGATATGAACTGTGGCTGGGTATAGATCGACTATCGCTCTACAATGTGATCCCCTCGCACTCCCTAAGCTTTGATTGCCCAACATAAGTTGACCACTACAATATGGCGTAGACCGCGGATGCATGGATACACCCACATAAATGGTGACGCGGCTAAACAAGCCTTGCAAGAAGTAAGCATCCCGACTGCCTTCTATAATTCCAGTCTACTCTAAATGTTGTTAATCAGGATGTTCTTTGCGTAAAAGCAATTTTTTTTAACTTAATTGTGCTTTGGGTGTTTAGTCGCTCACCTAAAGGATACAATCCGAAGATTGATATTGTCTTAATTTGAATTTATTTATTGATTGGAGCAACATATATGAAGCACTGGCCCTTGGTTGTGTTCGGAGCCTTATTATCGCCTTTTGCATTAGCGGCTTCTGCCAATGCGCATTCACTTGAACTAACCCATTCTTGGATCGGTTATACCGCGCTAGTAATTTTTGTCGTTGCTTACGTATTTGTAGTACTCGAAGAAAAGATTCACCTGCGCAAATCAAAACCCGTATTGGTAGCTGCAGGCTTAATTTGGGTGCTCATTGCTATTGCCTATAATAGCGCGGGTGCCAGTGAAGTCGTAAAAGAAGGTGTTCGACATATATTTCTAGAATATGCGGAATTATTCTTTTTTCTCTTAGTTGCCATGACGTATATCAACGCTATGTTGGAACGTGGCGTATTTGACACCCTGCGCTACTGGCTGGTAAGCCACGGCTTTAGCTATCGGCAATTATTTTTGATAACCGGTGTCTTAGCCTTCTTTATTTCGCCTATCGCCGACAATTTGACCACAGCCTTAATTTTGTGCGCCGTGGTATTGGCTGTTGGTAAAGACAAAAAAGAATTTGTCGCAATTTCATGCGTTGGAATTGTCATCGCGGCAAATGCTGGCGGTGCTTTTAGCCCCTTTGGTGATATCACCACGCTTATGGTTTGGCAAAAAGGAATTATAAACTTTTGGGGATTCTTCGATTTGATTATTCCCTCATTGGTGAATTACCTAGTACCGGCATTTTGCATGTATTGGTTTGTTGAAAAGGGCAGCCCTTCCGCCGTGGGCGCCGAAAAGCCGACCCTCAAGTACGGCGGCTATGTCATCGTTGCTCTATTTTTATGCACAATTGCGACTACCGTCATTTTACACAGTGTTCTCGATTTACCACCTGTAATCGGTATGATGATTGGCTTGTCCTATCTTAAATTATTTGGCTTCCATATCCGTCGCCTTTCCAGGAAAGTTATATTAAGTATCGAGATGCCACCGGGACACAGCGACGAAAATACAGCCAGTAACGACCCAATTGTTGAAGGTTTCGATGTGTTTGACCGCGTTGGCCAAGCCGAATGGGACACGCTATTCTTCTTTTACGGTGTCATTATGGCTGTGGGTGGCTTGGGTTTTATCGGCTATTTGAGTATTGCCTCTGAATTTTTCTACACGGGTTTTAACCCAACGATTGCGAATGTATTTGTCGGTTTTCTCTCGGCTATCGTTGATAATATTCCCGTAATGTTTGCTGTATTGTCGATGCAACCCGATATGCCACAAGTGCAATGGCTACTGGTTACATTAACAGCCGGCGT
>JBLIMQ010000202.1:0-6330 GCA_047638775.1 Flavobacteriales bacterium | reverse complement strand
ACGCTTAACCTAGGGGTTATCCCTTTCGGCCCATGACTCGGGGCTTCGGCGGCTCGCTACGCCTTACCGAATAGAGGACTTACACCTCCAATCTTTTCGCCAGCTTAGCTTGGCGCACTGGGTGTCCTCGATTAATTCTGGGCGCAAAACTAAACAGTAGGTCTCGGGCTCACTGGAAAGAGCGTCTGGAGGCGTGCCTCAATGACTACTAACAAACAGATCTTGCGGAACTTCTTACGCGTCGCATCTACCGTCCGCAAATTTAGGCGTTAAGTGTAAATATGAACATTGTCGTACCGAAAATGAAAATTAATTGCGAGGCAAGCGAAGAGCTCGTAAGAAACGTAGTGTCCAAGCTAAAAGAGGAACCTGATTCTTTCGCAATTCTATCGAAAGATGAAACTAATTACGTTCAAGTTCTAATGACTGAGAACGGATTTATGGTTCAATTTCAGAATGGTTCTCTGAATGAACATTACGAATTTGATACTTACTTAAGTCGCCCCAAAGCAATTAGTATTATGCTAGCTTACCTGAATAGCGATGATATATGGCAAGGCGAACTAAGTTACTCGAAAATCAATACAGGCGGTTTTGCCTGGAGTCTTGGGTTAAGAGTGGGTAGATTTTTTGGAGGACTATGTCGTGGATTTAAAGAAGCACGCCAAAAAACTTAACAAAATATTACTGTGAACTTCCAATTATTCCGGCCTAAAAAAAGTCCTCAATACCCTCCAGTTGAAGAAGCTGGCGATAGATTCTTTAGATGAGATTGAGAATACAACTACGAATAGACTTAGGCTTCCGATTTTTGTAAGTCTGCTAGTGTTTTCGTCTTTAGTTAACCCTGATGAACTCTGATGAACTAAATACTTTGCATATTCTAGAGCTATTAGCATCGGGTACGCTTGTAGATATTGACGAAACGGGAGAGTTTGGAAACACTGTAGAAGAATCACCACTGGAGAGTTTGTCATCCTTAAAAAACCTCTATCCAGTAACGTACAAGTTTCTCCACTTAGTAATTTATACTCATCTTATATTGGTAAAGATCACACGTTGGGGCGAAGTGCCGCATATATGCTAAAGTGGCACAAAACGGTGAAATACCCTTTAACGTTGCCGATTTTATTTAACAAATCGCTAAACCAGACGCCAAAAAGTGGCGCCGGTTAGCGCCCTTTCGAACACAAAACAGAATTAATACTATGACAATCCAGCAGGAACTCGAAAAATTTTATATCCGTGTTGGATTTGGAGACGTTCTTGGCAAGAGGCCGCTTACGGTGCCCGTTTATACAGGCTGTCTCCTCGTTCCATTGCCTAATATCGAAACAAGATACAAATATCTAAAATATCATGATATGCACCACTTAATGACAGACTATAGCGTAGGTCGTATTGGTGAAGGCGAGGTTAGTGCGTGGGAACTTGGAACGGGTTCTTTTTTGAAAAGCCCGTTGTTAGGAATAATGAACCTCATCGCATTGTCCACAGGCTTGGTATTGGAGCCTCGGCGTATGTGGTTAGCTTTTGTTCGAGGGTGTCAAAGTAAAAATTTATATAGCCCAGATGTACGACAAGCCGTAGACGATAACGAGTGGCAGAATATTGCTGAGATGAAAAACGACTTTCTTGAAATAAACGACTATAAGAAAATAGGCCTTGCGCGTTCCTTAGAGTTCTTTGTGTATTCGTCGGTCTCAATGCTTATACATGCTGCAATAGCGATACCGGCATTAGTATTGCGCATAGGTACTGATGTAATTCTAAAGAAGGATATAATTAAAGCGATTAAGCCTGTCAAACGAAATGACTTATATTAGCGTCGGAGCTGACAAAACAATGCCGACGGAAAATTATTCTTCGACTTCACCGCTTCATAATCTGTTGCGGTTTTTGCAAAGAAACGCAAGAATCCCCGTCAAACTATTCCACCTTTGCACTATTCCACCTTTGCACTATTCCACCGTTGCACTAGGTCGTATTAGGCAATGCCAGAAGGTAATTGAGTGAAATATATTTCGACAATACCTATTTACCTTGCCTGTTGGATTATTACATATATTGTTATAAACCAAGATGTTGATCTAATTCTATGTTACGAGTATTTTGTAATGGCCTGGTCCTTTAATGCAGGTGAACGACCAACGTTTATATGGCTACTTTCGCTGACCCTTTGGATTAGCATATTATTAGTATGTGCGGCCGCATCAACAATAATGAAGCGTGGCAAGAAATACATATAACAAACAGCTCCCGTCCACTGCGCGCAAGTAATATCTAAATTAAGTAATACTAGAAGGTACACACAATATTATGAGCAAGATCCCCATGGTTTTAGAGGGCATTGCTCGCCAGTGAATACAAGGTGTCACTCAAGTTTTTGAGCGTGTCACAGGCCATGACTATCGGTCGAAAACCTGTCTGCGGCGAAAAATTCTAGCTCTCGTCTGAATTGGCGCTACTCCAATCTAAGCGTATATCCCAGTTGTAGCGTTTGTTGGGGGGTAGTGGCGCAACATCAGTATCAACATCAATAAGAACATTCTTAGCCGGACTAATAACCGTGTCGCGGCCATACAAAAAACTTTGTTCGTTTACCGTAACTTTATAGGCTTTGTTAAGTGTTAAAGCGCGCTCCGCCGATGGCATAATCAATGGGTATAATGACGTTTGCTCTTTCACTTTTTTTGTATCGACATCACCGCTTGGTGTAAACCAACGTGCAAGCATTTCATCGTTTTGTCTAAATTCGTCACCACCACCAACACGTTGCATATACGTAAGATATTCGCCCTCTACTTCATTGATATTTGCCACATCGGTCATCTTGGTTAGATCGATGTACGACCAACCATCACGGCCTGCGACCTTTCTCGGGAAGCTAAATGTATGATCAATAGTTGTTCCAATAGATTTGTGACATCCTACACAATAGAAATGCTCTTCGTTGTGTTGCTTACGTAAAACACCGTGTTCATTTTCGATAAAACCTAATAAGGTCCAACCAAAGGTGTTGGCAATTCCCTGCTCCCCTTTATGCATGGCCTGGGGAAGTTTTTCGAAATGCTTTTCTTTGAACTCGTGATAGTAATTGCTAGCCAGCCCTTTTATATCGCGAAACCCTTGCTTGCGCATGTAGCGCAGTTCTTTTAACCTTGGGGCCGCTCCAACGACTTGGTTATCATCGATATCGATGTAGCGCACAGTATGTAGAAATTCTGTTCCTGTCGGATAAAGCATTGCATGTACATCTACGTCGCTTGCGTCGCCGAAGTATTTTTTCTGCAGTGTCATTTTACGCGTTACAGGGCTTAGTCTTCCATCCCCATCAACATCTTCTCCGATAAGCTGCTCGTTTAGGTCAACTGTGCTTGTGTTGTCTCTTCCACTAATGGTCAATTCAATTAAGCTCAAATTTGCATAGTAGACATCGCGTGAAAATTTCCCGTTTTTAGTTTGGAATTTATTTTCAAGACGAATCATGGAATCATCGGTAGATCCGTTAGTTGGCCAAAATGTGCTTGGGAAAGGCTTGTAATTAAACGCAACCCAACCTGAGTTGTCCAGTGCTAAACCGTTTTCATCAAAAGCGATAGCGCCAGCAGAAAGGTTTTTTATTTCGGGAATAACACCTTGCCAGGCGTCACTTTTCATCCAGTCTATCAACTCGTCGTAGTTATTCTGTTTGACATACTCTAGAATTTCATCGTCGCTAATCGCGTGAACATGTTTCTGCCGGTCTTTAAATAGATTACTCCAGCTATTGTGTTCGCCGATCTCAGAAAAGGCGTAGGAGCCTTGTTGGTAGCCGTCGCGCATCATATTAGGGCGGTCTTTATCATTATAACTCTGGTGGCAAACATAGCATGGGTTAAATTTTCCGTCAGTTTTCGTATAGCACTGCGGGGGGATAGGGGCTTCTTGATTGTAGGTTTCGTTGTGTTGAATATAGTCGTCTGCTCGCAGATTACTTTCGTGGGATCTGTTATTGATGGTTGTATCAGAGGTAATTTCTTCTTGTTTGTCACACGAAATCAAGAGAAAGATAAGTGCGATGTTGACTGTGATAATGTTGATTTTTGCAAGGTTTACAGTTGCAAGGTTTACAGTGGCAAGGTTTACAGTGGCAAGGTTAGAAATTCGCATAGTGACGGATTCATTTTCGAGTAGGTTTTGGTAGAACCACTATTTAGAAACTCAAATAATGGTGGCCTTCATGCAAGGATGTAATAAAGACTACCAAACTAATGTGACATTTTTATGGAACGAAAAAAAACCGTCTTCAGTTAACTGAAGACGGTCTTACTATGCGATAACACTATTTTTACTATCGTATTCTACTGGCGTGTTGCTAGTGTGTTTTTTTGATCATATGAGCTAGTCATTAACACTTGGGTCGTACATCCAAAGTGTATTGTTGGTTTGAAATCCGTCTTCACCAATAATAATTCGACCATCGTCCATTACGATTATATTGTCGGGTTGAGATAGTGCATTAACATCACAACGCTCTGCTCCCGTTAACGATGAGCGGTATGTAGAACCCATGATAACAGGCTCGATACGATCTACATCGTAGGCCGCACCCAAGCGCATGCGGTATACACCTCCACAGTCTTTAACACGTGACGATAGTTGCATATCACCCTCATCATCAATCATGCCTTTATCGAGATCTGCAATTGCAAAATATACGTAGGCGTCTTCGATGGTTTCATCGGCAACTAAATCTGTTCCTTCTACCGCTTCTTCAGCACGTTTTTGGTTAACGTAAATTCCTTCGAATTTACGCCACTCGGCGGTTGCACCCAGTGCACGAGCGGCTTTTCGTGATTCCAAAAAGACGATGCGGTCATCCATTACTTGCTCAGCGGTAACAGTGCTTCCGCCATCAGCAACACTAGGGTAATTACTCTCGCCGGCGGCCCACGCTTCGGCATCAGCATCGGTTAAATAGTTGCTTTGGCCATCAATAAAGTCGGAGTAGTCAATTGTGTCGTAGTCGGCTATCCAATCAGAGATTTGAGTATTATTACCGGATGCTAAGGGCAGCCAATTGATATCGAAGCCAGTTGTTAGAGGCTCAAAGCTGCCGGTATCTTGCGTGAGTGCAGCGGCATATAAGGTACCGCTACTCAGGTCGGCCGGTGTATCAGCAACAAATTTGAAGAATACCCCATCGGTATTATCTTGCGATAAATACACGGTGCGTTGGTCTGGCATTACGATTGAGTTTTCGTGCTCAAAACGACCCATTGCGTAGTGCTTAACGGGTACTGGGTTAGCACTGCTAGGAACTGTAATTTCGGTAATATAGTGGTAGCGATAGGTGTTTGGAAATACATCGGCAGCGTCTGCATTGGCGGCGGCGTTGTCAGTGTATTTTGCTAGCATGTCACGGTTACTGAAGGGGTCTACGTCTGCGGAAGGGTTATTCCAATCGGTCGTATTGTCACCAAAATTCCCCCACTCTTCAGAGGTTAACGGTGTGCCCCAAGGTGAGACCGAGCCAAAACAATTCGCGATAGTACCGTAAGTCCCGAAGTCGAGCATCATTACATCGGTGTTATCAACCTCCCATAGTCCACTGCTTGGATCAATGCTGACTTTTAAGCGGCTCATGCCACCGGGTACGGCTTCCCAGTTTGTGAATAAGTAACCTTCGTTCTCAGCAGTGGGAACGAAACCGTTAAAGTCTGGATCGTTAATAGTGATAACTTCCTCGGCTTTGTCGGCGTCCAATACTGTTCCTAGGCCCGATCCAATTGATCCGCCGAAGGTATCATCAGTTTGTGCAAGCACTTGGTATTCGCCGTAGGCTACTTGAACAGTTTCTTGTTCTTGTGTTGTACGAGGCACTCCAATGGAAATTAAATTTTTTGGTAGCTCGTTAATATTTACGCCTGTAATAACTCCGACAGTTCCTTTGTTAAAAGACTTTCCAGCCGCATCTGTTGCGCTGTTCGATAGTAAGGGGTGCTGTACGTTAAAAAATAACTGCCCTTGTTCAGTTAAAAATGCACCAGTAACTTCTGCGCCTAATGGCACTGTCGCTAAGCGAGTTAAGCCGCGCGTTATAAGGCCAGCATCAACGCCGCTTTGTCCGTCACTACCACTAATACCATCACTTCCGTTCGTTCCATCGGCGCCATTCGCTCCACCAATACCGTCAATTCCATTCGTACCATTGATGCCGTCAGTACCGTCAGATCCTGCGGTACCGTCAACTCCTGCGGTGCCGTCAACTCCTGCGGTACCGTCTTTTCCATCGTCACCGCTACATGCGGCCAGTGCAAGTATGGGGAGAGTTGTGATTACTACTCG
>JBLIMQ010000201.1:0-6525 GCA_047638775.1 Flavobacteriales bacterium | reverse complement strand
CTTTGAATAATTGCGGTATTATACCGGCTTCAGCCATTTCTTGGCACTAACGTATTTTTTAGACCGCTGTTTTAACAGCTTGAGGTATCGCATGGGCTGGACATTAATTGCAGCGAAAGAAATTACGCATGACAACGGCCACAAAATTTCGCTGGCAGATGGAAGTTGGAAAGAACCCTACGATATTAATATTAAAATGAAACCCGGCTTGAGCGCCTTCGAGCAAGCGCGACTTGTTCGTGAAGGGCTCGAGTTCGCAGCCGCACAATCGTACTCTAATCGTTCATCGGAACGTCGACCTCCTGTTGTGGATAAAACACCCAAAAAAAAACACGTTCCCACGCGCCCATTGCTTTCGCTTAAAAAGCGGCAAACACCGGCTGTTCCAGTTGACGAATAATATACGTCCGTTGCGATAAGGTTCTTATGTTTCGAATTGCGACGTTTGTTTTTGTTTTTCTCTCTGGGTTCTGTATAGCGTGGTTTGTAAAACCTGAGTTGCAATTAATACCGCTGTCTGATATGGGAAGTGCCGATCAGGTTTTAGTCAACACATCTCCACGCCAGCCTAGTGGGACTGATCAAATAATCCCTTTGCATCGTGCGTCTGAGTTAGGCGCCCCTAAGTCTAGCGCCCCGAGTTCAGTTCAATCACAAGCACATTCAGAACCGAGTATTGAACCAATAATGGCTGTGTTACGGCAATTGTTAGTGAGTGCACGCTATGACGCTGCCATACAACTCTATTCTGAACACGAACAAAACCGCTCGCCCCAGGCTGGACGCTTAAAGGCTTACATCGTAAAGCATCTTGAAGGAGCCTTAGGCAATGATGAGATCTTTATTGATTTGTCGGAAGCCTATTTAGGCTATTACTATTCCGATATCGACGTATTAATGCTGGTAGCCGAATTCAATCAACTGCGTGCAAATACTGATGAGGCGTTACGGTCCTTAGATTTGGCCTACCGTTATAGTCAAAACGAAAGTGAGCGCGCACGGGTAAGGGCAGTCCTAAATACCGTTGTTTCTGCGCTCGATCTGCACCTTAGGGACGAGCAGAACTGGAGCTCCTTATACGATATATATCGTTTGTTGCTGGACCTGGATCTAGGGGTGAGCTCACACCGTTTCGCTTTTGCTGAAATGAGCCAACGAATTGGAGACGTTCTAGGCGCAGAGCATGCTTACCGGCAATTAGCCGAAGACCCTGAATGGCGAGTACGTGCCGAAGCGGCCATAAAGGCCTTGGAGGGTGGCGAACAAAGAGGGCCAACGGATTTTGATACCCAGATCCAATTACAGCGAATGGGGCAGCACTTTATCGCTGTTTTAGTACTTAACGAAACCGACTCTTTAAACTTGATCGTTGATACAGGTGCTTCTGTAAGCTCTATATCTCGCGAGACTTTCTCGATCTTGTCATCCTCTAATCAATTGGTTTTTCAAGGTGAGCGGTTGTTCAACACAGCTGGGGGGGTGTCTAGAGGGGAAGTCTATCGTAGTGATTCAATGAATCTTGGGGGCTATATCTTCGAAGGCGCAAACCTTGTCGTAATGGATATTCCGGCTAGCCCCCACCATGACGGATTGTTGGGAATGAATGTACTTAAACACTTTCGGTTTCAGATTGATCAGGACGAGGCGCTGCTAAAACTAAGTCCGCGCTAGGCATCTTATGCTATAAAGGATATGTGCAGACTCTTTACATTGTTTTTACACTGCCAAGCGCGAGCTTCTGTATGCTCAAATTAAAAGTGTATATCCGGTAGATCTTATATATGAAGCAAAAAATCCTGATTGTTGAAGATGAAAAAGCAATTTTACAAGGTTTAGAAGACCTATTTGTATTCAACGGCTACGAAGTGGTGACACGCTCTGATGGCGCTGAAGGACTTGCCGCGGCTTTAGCAAGTCGTTTTGACTGCATTATATTAGATGTAATGTTGCCCTCGATGGATGGTTTTACCATTTGTAACGAAATCCGCAAGCAGTCGCGCGAACAGCCGATTGTCATGTTAACCGCTAAAAATTCTGAGCAAGATATTATCAACGGCTTGTCGCTTGGGGCGGATGATTATATTGCCAAGCCATTTTCTGTACGAGAGTTAATCTTACGTATCGAAGCTATATTGCGCCGTAGTGGGAAGGAGCTTAATCAAGAGACGCTGAATATCGGTGACGATATAGAGATCGATCTTGATGGGCTTAGTGCCAAAATATATGGCGATATTGTTTTATTTACCCGCCGTGAAATTGATATTATTCAATATCTTAATCAGCACAGTCCTCGACCAGCTTCGCGTAAAGATCTGTTAAGTGATGTCTGGGGTTACAACAAGTCGGCGGATATTGATACTCGAACGGTTGATATCCATATGGCAAAGCTGCGGAAAAAAATTGAAAAAGACTCCAAAAACCCTTCGCTATTGATTACCGTTCGCGGTGAAGGTTATATGTTACGGATCCCCGCTTAAATAGCCGGTTACAATGAGCACATTTAAGAATAAGAAAACCCATGAGCTTTGATTCAAAACTGTTGGTAGGGAAGCGCGCAAGTAACCGTATTCGCAGCCGTTTGCGTTGGTATTTGGTGGTCTTTGCTGCCGTTCTATCGATACCCCTAGGTATCCTTGCTCAGCACAGCTACGAGCAGTTTCAGACGGCAAGTCTATATATGATCCGCTGGAGTGCCGAGCATACTCGAAAACAAATCAATGCTCAGATTCGATCCTACCTAAAAGCTGAAGAATCTCGCCCCTTCGATGACTATCAATTTCTTAAGGTGACGACTAGCCCGTGGTCTGACGCTAACGGTGTGATGCTTTCACCGCTGGCCAAAAATCCTGAGGGCGCCGATTTACCCGGGATAATCGGTTATTTCCAGATTGATGACCTAGGGTGCTTTAGTTGTCCACTGCTGCCAGTGACGGATGTGGAGGGCGTTTCTGATGAGGTATTGCGAGAACGCTTCAAAGGTATAGATGTTGAGAAACGAATTAAACTACGCAATATTATTCGTTCAGTATTGGTCGAGAACGAATTTATCGCAAAGTCTCGGGCCGTACCTGTTTTAGAAAAAAACATCGCCAATTCTGACGAGCTAGAGGAGCACCTACAAGAATTAATGGACAGTAGTGGGGGTGTTCAAACGGATAATATTGAACCATTACAACTACAGCGTGCAGACAAAACGCATCTATTGGTGTATCGGAATGCCTGGGCCGGAAAGGCGAAAATAGTGCAGGGTTTCGTTTTAAACGAAGAGGAGTTTTTAAATAAAATTATTGAGCAATCGTTAATCGATGCGGGTTTTGGTTTAAGTGTACACTTGCAGCTTTTTTACGGTGATAAACGTCTAGAGCAGCTACGTTTCGATGTAAAAGAGGCTGTTGGCGCGATATCTAGAATAGAAGCTCGTGATATTGAGGTCGCAAATTTACCTTTATATGAGGCCGCGCTAGGCCGACCTTTTCAAAACTACTCGTTGCGTTTCTCACTCTACGAGCTTCCCGTTAGTGCCGGTGCGAAACTCGTATTACATTTGTTGGCGGCTGTTACGGCTATTATACTAGTGGGTCTTGCGTTTATATATCGCTTAGGTTTACGTCAGATAATTTTAAACGAAGAGCGTTTAAATTTTGTTTCGTCGGTAAGCCACGAATTAAAAACTCCGTTAACATCGATTATTATGTATGCGGAAATGCTGCGCGAAGGCTTGGTTTCCTCTGATGAAAAACGCAACGCATATTATGATTTTATTTTTTTTGAGGGCGAGCGTCTAGGCCGATTAATTAGTAATGTTCTACGGCTTTCAAAACTCGGTAAAGAACTTCCTGATATTCATATGGAATATATGCCGGTTACCGTAGCGATAGATTTAATTCGATCAAAAATATCAACCGTACTAGAAAATAATGACTTTGAGCTTATCGTCGAATACGAAAGCGACAGTATTAAATCAGATGATTTGCTAATTGATTCCGACGCTTTTGTTCAGATTGCTATTAATTTAGTAGACAACGCGGTTAAATTTTCGTCAGAATATTTTTCTGCAACTCAACCTGATGATGTGCAAGAGCGAAAACGTATAAAGCTTTCGTTTAAAGCGGACAAACACAATGTTAACCGTTTATGTTTCTGCGTCCGAGATTTTGGTCCCGGCATCCCTCGCGAGCATAGCAAAAACATCTTTAAAATTTTTTATCGCACGGGTGATGAATTAACTCGACGTACGCAAGGGACGGGTATTGGTTTGGCGCTTGTAAAAGAGCTTGCCGGCGCAATGGATGCCGAAGTTGAGGTTAATAACCGTAACCCTGGCGCTGAATTTTCTCTTCACCTACAGGCGCGAAGAAGCTCCTAGCCTTCTTGTTTTTAAGGCTATTCATACGTTATGTGTTCTGCGCGTCTTAGATAGGTCCACTTAATCAGGTGGGGTGCTTTATACTTTACTCTAACTTTTGTGAGCAGTGGCGTACTTAAACTCCTTTTGTGCGTGTTTACATCGAGACTAATCTATGTCGCGTTTACCGTATATAGAATATCTACGTGCACTATCAGTTCTGTATATTGTGGGATATTGGCACCTTTTCACCTATACACGTTACTTTCGGGAATACTTTAATCCCTATACAAATGTCGCCACATTGGGCGTTTTGGCACTATTTGTTTTTATCTCAGGATTTTTGTTGTCTCGAAGTTATGCAAATAATAAAAATTTAATCCAGTTCTATCTGCGGCGCGTATTGCGTATATATCCACTGTACGCTTTAGCGGTATTGGCTTTTTCGTTGTTGGCGATTAACAATAACGCTATCTTAGTTAAATCCTTGTATTTTATGTCGATGCTCGATGGGCCCGCGCCCTATACGTTGTGGTTTATTTGCATGTTAATGCTGCTCTATCTCATCACACCGTTATTGATGTTTTTACTTCGATATCCCTTAGGTATTCCTGTATTCGCCGTTACGGTTATTGTGTTATTGATAACAACATCTCGAACGCAGGGCGGTATCGATTTACGATTGCTTTTATACTTCCCCTGCTTCTGTGGGGGTATATATTGCGCTAAGTACGGTTTAAGAGGGCCGATACTAAATTTGTGGACCGGATTTCTACTCATTTTAATGGGGCTTGCCGCATATAATTTACGTGGCTTTGATCGTGAGTTGAGCGCACTGTTTAAAGTACCTTTGATACTTGGATTAGCTGTGTTTGTTATGGCGTTGTGCGATCGATTTCAATCCGTTTTTGTGGAATCCCGCGTAGTTTCGTTTTTAAGTTACGGCAGTTTTAGTTTGTATTTATTTCACCGGCCTGTTTACACTCAGCTTAAAGTGTTTTATTTCCCTGAGCTTCTATATCACCAGTTTTTATATCTATTGCTCGTAGGGCTCCCGCTGGCAATACTTGTGTCCTGGTTACTACAAAAAAGCTATGACAAACTTTACGCTTTGGCGTTTAAGACAAAAATGTGGCGTTGACCGTCGATGTTTTGCGAAAATTATTACAGAGATATTTGGAATAAAAAGTCTATATTCATATGAAAACAATCTCACGCGCTTAAAAACTATGGGTTAAACTTATCATAAATGTGAAATGTGTCACATTACGGAGTGGTTTTCATGCATGTTATTCGAGATGGAAAGACAAATAAAAAAGAAAGTCTTGTTATTAGCTCTGCCCGAGCGACGCGATTTGTAAGTGATATAGATATTCCTTCTAAGCCGAGTGTCTTACAAAGAATTGACACGCTCGACGACGATATCTCGGCCATTGCCAAAATTGTCATGCAGGATCTTACCTTGAGTGCGGCCGTACTTAAGGTTGTTAATTCTGCTTGGGTTGCTCTGCCAAACCAAATTAGCCGAATCGAACAAGCGGTTGTTTTATTGGGTCTAGACAGTATAAAAAATATTATTCGTGCCGTGTGTTTTCGAACGGTAATGGAGCCCATCGCCGAGCCAAAGCTGATGAAGCGGGTTTGGCGCTCGTCATTGAATACCGCCGTGTGCTCCTCCGTTGTATCTCGATATCTACATTTAGCGAATCCAGACGAGGCCTATGCGTTGGGCTTATTTCATAATTGTGGGATTCCAGTATTATCGAGTCATTTTAATCGGATTGAGCCGCTTGTCATTGAGGGTTATAGCGACCCAGAAGCAAACTTTCTATTAACTGAGCTAAAAAGCTTAAACGTCGATCATGCGGCTATTGGTTATCGTGTATCCAGTGCTTGGAATTTACCAAGTATTATTGGCGAATGTATTCGCGATCATCACTCGCTTAAGGTTCATGATCTAGACAGTTATAGCCAGGCGAATAGTCTCTTGGTTGCGCTTAAGTTAGGAGAGCACTTTGGTCGTGAGCATTTATTGTTGGGAAAATGTGATAAAGATTACGAGTGGGAGAAAAATAAAAAAATGTGTATGGAGTATCTAAAATTGGACGATCGCGATATGCGCGAGTTACAGCATTTTTGCGATATGCACCTAGATAGTTAGTGCCTATCCATAAATAGGG
>JBLIMQ010000200.1:0-6579 GCA_047638775.1 Flavobacteriales bacterium | reverse complement strand
CATGCTGATGTGCAAAAAATTATGGACAAACTAAATGACCGACCGAGAAAATGTTTGGACTTTGACACTCCGAATCAAGTACTGTTTGGAATTGAACCACCGATTGCACTAGCGAGTTGAATTCAGGGTGTATTACGTCCCAAGCTCACCGCATTAGAGCCAACACACTTCTCTGTCGCTATTACATCATTATTGATTTCTGCATCAGTCAACTTGTATGGTGTATTTAGTGCTGGGCCCGGCATTGAGGTTGTTTGGAGCTCTGTGATGGTAATTGGAGAATCTGTAGTCTTGTTTTTTTTATCCTCCTTCATCTGCAACGGTCTAACAAGGCAGTCAATTTGAACGCTTTTCGTTACGCTCAAATCGTCAAAGTATCGTAACGTTAGCCATACATAAGAGTCCTAATGAGAATTAATATCGATACCTATAAAGATATCGGATAAAGGTGATCAAAAGGCAGCGAATGAAATTATCGCCATTGGTTATCCTGAAAATATGGAATACATCAACGGACTGCTTTCATGGACGTGTGCCCCAAATTGACCTATTGCAGGCTCAATTTATGAATATTTTATAAAGCTTGAAGTATTCAGTACCCTGCGAGTAGCAGAGAAAGCTGATTATGATTGGCGATATAGCTTTATAATACAAGTCATCTAATCATATGACGATGTGCTTTGAAAGAGTGTGGGGGGCAAAAAAGTGCACATCACAAACAGGGGCAGATGAACGTGGTTTTGAATCATTTCGTATATTAACCTATTGAGAATTAGTAGAATCTTCTGATATATCCAAAATATCTAAAAGAAATCTATTCGTGTAGAACGTATGGGTTAAAGAATCATTGGAGGCTACGGGAAAAACAATCTATTCGTTCCCTTTGAATGATCGCAAGTTGGGAATATTTTTGGACTAACAATGCTGTCAATTTGATGAAATTTTTCGTGCGGTTTTACGATGGCTTCGCCACTTTCCCGCGAACCCCACTACACAAACGGGACAGATTACAACGGCGTTAGAGATATTCTTTAGGAGAATTTAATGTTTATTAAAATTAGAAATATGTTAGTTTCGTTTGCACTGATGTTAACCCCATTACTTTCATATTCGGAGACGCCGCAATTGGAATTTCAAAAGAACCCTAACGTGGAAAAAGTCGCTGAAGCATTTTCATTAGATTGCGTCGATTGGGTTTTATCTCAGACTAAAGTGAAGTTAGATTGGTCAAATGAAAGTGTTCAACACATAGAGGGACTCTTAAATAGTCTAAGCAATATGGCTGCTAAAAATCCTCCACCAGAAGAAAGGATTGAAGATTTCTCAAAAATGTTTGGCTTCTATATTGGTGAGGTCTACCGAAAAAATTATGGTGGCGTCGAGTGGGGAGATGTAATCATCGATGGAAACCCCCATTATGGCCTAGGGTACATAGATTCTGGTGAGGCTTTTATTTGGCCAATAGTGAAGGTAAACAAAAGATTAGTATTAGGCCCTGAAGAAAATGTTTTACATTATTATCAGACAATTACGGAAAAATGATGTAACAAAATCATGTCGCCGAACTCTATGTTTCTTCAAGTTTTTTGCAAATAAATTTTGAAAATAGCCATCACTCATCGTCCATAAGTGGCGGACTTAGCACTTAAGCCTAAATATATGTAGATTGCGGTAAGAAGCTATCAAAAAACTATCAAGAACATATAAAGATATAGCAGGACATATTGTTTATGTTTATGTTTATGTTTATGTATGTGGACATGACGGAGTCGTACTGCAAAAAAACAAGGGCGGCCACTTATCATAGCCTACTGATATAAAGCCAATTTTTTGAGTGCGCGCGCGGGTGCCCTCGAAAACTAATTTTATCTTTGTTAGTCAGGATAAAGAGTCGTATAATAGTGTAATGTCTATTACGTTATCTGAATTAACGAAAAAAAGAGAAGTAGAGATTTACCCAAGTACTTATAGCGCAGTTTCATTTTATTGGGTTGGTGAAATAACTAATAAAAATAAAAGGGTCAAGATATTTATATCCGACAACATTATACTAACGATTGATCACCAAACCGGAGAAGTTTTCATGAAGATACGAATGTTAGCATCTGTAGTATTATTATTGTTTGTGCAGGTGGCGTCTGCACAAGAGAGTAACGAATTTAAAATGTCAAAAACCCAATGGTGGGTTCTCGGAGTTACGGGTGCATTAGTTGCAGGTTCTACACTCGCTACTCATCAGAAGGAGGGGCAAGAGGGCGCAAAGGCTGTAGCAATGGTTGGGTTGGCGACCTTTATCGGGGTAACAATTTATGAAAATAATAAAAAAGGAAAAACTAAGAAGGCTGAATTTGCATATGTAGATAAGGCTCCATCTTTAGTTTTTTCGGCCACATTCTAAATTTTTGTTAACAGAAATATTAGGTCAGCCATTTTTCTGTTCCGCTATTTGTGTTAGGTAGATAAAGTGAACTACGCAATCTGTATCATGTTAATTTTTATAGCTGGGTGCAGTGAATCACGCTCTAATCTAGAAGAGATAGCGGTGCAGCATACCGGAAGGGGAATTATGAATAATGATGCATGTAAAACTCTATACCGTGAAGATGGTCGTGCCGTCAAAACCCCTCAAAACTTCGAAATATCACCGTTTGATGCAATAATAATAGCAAAAAAAAAATTGAATTATTCATGCGGAAATAAATTAGGCGTACGGATCTTATCCGACGGGAAATCATATTATATCGTTCGTCTAGGTAGTACGCAGGATGCAATAATAATCAATGGCGTGAATGGTGTAATTGAATCAAAAGGGTTTATGACGAGAGATAAGTAATGTCTAACAAGCACCTAAAATCGAAATATTGCTGGCGTTCAATTTCAATTTCAATTTAGGCGAACATTTTCGTCCTAAGACGGAATGTAGCAAGCGTAATCAAGGCGACATTTATTCGGTGTTTGATTTGTGATCCCCGCTACGCCATCACAAATCACGTACCTCTATAAAAGCGCCTGTTACGAACGTCAGTGAAAAATGAGGCACTATCCGGTAGTGCAAGAATGCATGAACTCCCACTCATCATAATCTCCGTAACTCGCTGATATGATTAGTATTTTCTGCTACCTGTACGAGTGTGTCCTCGAAAAGTGTGCTCGAAAAGTGTATTGCTCGATGATCATCAGAACAGTCGCATTAGATTTATGACGTCGACTTAGCGTCACTCAGAGAAAGATCGAACTATACTGAAAATGCAAGCTAAGGTACTAAGGTACTAAGGTACTAAGGTACTAAGGTACTAAGGTACATAGGTACATAGGTACATAGGTACATAGGTACTAAGGTACTAAGGTACTAAGGTACTAAGGTACATAGGTGTATAAGTGCGCTCTAAAAGCGAAATCAACAAGGTGTACACGTTTAATTTGAAACTGGAAATGATAGAATAAATGGAACTGAACCCTGAATTTAAAAACGATAACATAAATGTTTTTACGACCACTACCTTGAAAAACTCCGCTATGTTAAAAGTATTCGCTGTATTGATTTCCCATGGAAGTCTAATGTTTTTATCTAGTACGCATGTACCTCGAATTTTTCCCTTATTCCTTGCATTGGCTTTATTACCATATTCACACACTTCTTTTTCTAGGTCAGAGCCGTCTCTACTTGAAACGGATAGCGCTGTCATTCTATCTTTAGCGGGTTGGAGTCCTGCAATGAGGGCTTACCATCATGACGTTCTTGAGGCAATGTTGGAAAGTACTCGAGAGGAGTTTGGTGGTTATCAGATTGAAGTGTTTGACAGGCATGTTTCTGTGAACCGAGTTCGTAAAGAGATCGCTGATGGGCAAAGAGCGCATCTGGATTTTTCGGGAATGACGCTAACAGACGCGTACATTAGAGCCAATACTGAGCATTTTCGAATTCCAATGTATCAAGGTATTCTCGGCTTGCGAAAACTGATTATTCGAAATGATGATCAGCAAACGTTTTCCGATCTAAGGTCAAACGAGTCGTTTCTAAAGCTCACCGCAGGGCAGGGAACGAATTGGCAAGATGTAGCAATTTATAGGGCGTCTGGGGTCGAGGTAGTCGAGAGCCCCGTCTACGAAAACCTGTTTCCAATGTTGGATGCAAAACGTTTCGATTATCTTCCTTTAAGTATCGTCGAGGTCAGTGATGCACTAAAGTCAGAGGCTGATGTTTCCTACAATCTTGCAATTCATGAGACTGTCTTCATCTACTATCCAATCCCCTTTTTCCTCAACATTTCCAAGAATAAACCAGAGTTGGTTAAGCGTTTGCAACAGGGCGTCGTAAATTTGAAGAAACTGAAGACCTTTAGAAAAATTTTCCACGAACACTTTGGAGCAAGTATTGAGACCTTGAATCCAGGTAATGCCAAAGTGTTTGTCATGAATAATCCGTCAGTTTCAGCGAGTGTAAGTCAAGAGATGTTTAAGGCGGTTAACAGTCGCTATTTTAATAAAAATACCAAGCTCTATTACTTGAAAGAAAACTAGAGGCCCGTTGTAAGGGTGATGAGGCTTTTGCTAGGCAAGTTACTATCGAGTTTCTGCACTAACATGCTTTGACGATGACACTAAGCTTTGTTTTTCTAGCGTTAGCTGTCTTAGCTGTCTTAGCTGTCTTAGCTGTCTTAGCTGTCTTAGCTGTTTTAGCTGTCTTTAGTTGTCTTTAGGTGTTTTAGCTGAGCTCTATCATATCATTGAAGGAAACAAGAGGAGTGCCAGCTCCTTATAGGTCTATAATAACTTATAGATATCTATAAAATCATTTCAGTTTTTCGAGTGGCTGTTCCTGATTCCCCTGCCTCACTTCCCCCTGCTGAATTTAATAATAAACAGAAGACTGTTGGTGAGAAATAATCAGTTATGGTGGATGCAAATATTTCTTTAAATATTTAGATTCTAAGAATCAATACGTGCGTGCCCCCGCATGCGCGTTCTAGATTTAGTACTTTAGCGGCTGACGCTTTGACAATTAAGAGGGGCACTTACTCGTCATAAATATCGTAACATGCCGATATTTATAGTTACTTTTAATGCTTTACGAGCGAGTGTTCCCGACATTGTAAAAAGTTAAAGTAAGGCCGACTTACAAATAGTTCACAACTCTATTTCACGCATTAAAATATCGGCCCTTACTCTTGAAATCAACAATTCTCGTACGGGTTACAGCTGACTTAATAAGCTCTATAGCGGAGCCGTAAATTTGACCGTGCAGGTTATTGCCTCGGTTAACGTAACACGCGTACTTGTTTTATCTGCGCTGGCATTTGCCGCACATTGTGGGTCGCCAGTCCATTCTTGGATGGTAGCAAAGCCATCTTGCGGTGATGCGAAAATATCAAATTGATCGCCCGACAACTGCGTGTCAGAAGTTGCACTGGTACATCCAACACCACAGGACACGATGGCTTGGCGATCGGTAAAAGCAGGTACTGCCGACATAGTGCCGTCAAGACTGGTGTTATCGGTGGTTTTGCTTAGCGTCAATGTTATGCCTCCGCTAGCGGTGTCGGTAAAGTTGGCGGTACACAGTGTATCGGCGCCCATAAGTACATTGGTTATGCCGGTATCGCTCACGCTTTCACTGCACACAGAATCCCCGCTCCAGTGGCTGAATTCAGAAGCGCTACCGGCAACAGGTGTGAGCTGAACGGTTTGAGCCGTATTGATCTGTTGCGAACAATCGGTACTGCAATCAGCCAAGGCATCGCCAGAGTCTGTATTGGTTGCACTGATGCTACCTGTGCTGCTCGATGAATTACCCACCGTTAGTCTGAGCTCATGAGTAACAATAAAATCAAACTGCGCCGTACACGTTTTTGACACGGTCATAGTCGTACTTGTGTTCGTATTGTCACCATTAGCATTGGCTTGACACGCAGGGTCTCCCGACCAGGCCGATACTAAAGCTCCAGCTTCTGGAGTCGCAACAAGGTCAACTGTAGAGCCTGCAGTTAATGCCGCAGATACATCACTACTGCAGCCTACATCACAGCTCACAATAACATCGCCACTTTGGCTCGCCTGAACTAAACCATCGGCATTGGAGCCAGCTGCTTTTGTTACGGTTAGGATAATATCTTCAACGACGACTTCATCGAACATGGCGGTGCAGTCAACGGCGGCGTCAAGCCTAACGGTTGTGACACCCGCACCATTAGCATTACTTGCGCATTCGGTATCACCGGACCATTCTATAAATTCGGATTCGCCATCACCCGCTGTGGGTGTTAGTTGTACGGTGTGACCGAGTGTTATGGAGTAAAAGCAATCGCTTGTACACGCGTCCTGAGTCGTGCTGGTACTCGTATTCAACACGGAAACACTTCCGCTGGCATCACCTATCGTATCGACTGTTACATTCAAGGTTCGTGTTTCAGGAAAACTAAAGAGTGCGGTACAAGTTTTTGGCGACGACAGATTCACCGTGGTTACCGTATTCAAATTCGTCGCATTATTCTGACATTCTGCATCACCGGACCACGCCGCTACAAAGGCACCAGCTTCAGCGGTAGCGGTAATTTGAATGCTGCTATCAAGTTCTATTGC
>JBLIMQ010000199.1:0-6638 GCA_047638775.1 Flavobacteriales bacterium | reverse complement strand
AACAAGAGATTCAGATCTTCGCATGCGTAAATAAACCACAAATATAGACGCCCATACGATGACCCAACAACCCCAAGGAAATGTATCCCTACATACGCCAACTCACTCTTAAAAAACGGATGACAACATGATGTTAAATGCAAACATCTTAACTCCCTAGCCTTCGATACCCCTTATCCCCCTATCCAGAAACACTGACTCTAGGATAAGTCGTTCAGTTGAAAAGCTAACAGTCTAACTAAGCCGTATTAGATAGGATTAGGTAAGGATGAAATTTTCAATATATGCCATTTTTAATTAGCAACGTCCATAAATAACTTTACGTGAGGGGAATAAACAGGAAATATTTTCGACTCTAGATCCAGTCGCTTTCTTATCGAAAGAAACGCCATCTAATAGCATGATCATGAGCATGAGCATGAGCATGAGCATGACAACCTAATGTCGCGGCAGAGTTTACTTATGAAAGGGCATTAATTAGTTGGCGCATGTTATTATTGATTATTCACAACGAGTTTAAAACTAATCGGTAAATTCTACTCGGTTCCGCCCAAGATCTTTAGCGCGGTAGAGCGCAGCGTCCGCCTCTTTAAAGCACACCGCCATGCCCATCTCTTTAAGCTCACTCACGCCAAAGCTGCAGGTAACTTGAGTCTCAGCCATAATCGATTTTTCAATTATTTTCCGACACTTTTGCGCAACACTAACCGCGTCAGCCAACTCTGTATCAGGTAAAATCAATATGAATTCTTCGCCACCCCATCGGGCCAAGCGATCGTTACCACGGCACAATGACGTAAGCAGCGAAACAACCTCAACTAGTATTTTGTCCCCCGCATCGTGACCGTAGTTATCATTAATATTTTTAAAGTTATCAATATCTATCATTACAACTGAGCACGGAATACTGCGCCGCACAAAACGTTTTTGAATGGTATCAAGTACATCACGAATACCTGCTCGATTTAATGCTCCAGTCAACGGATCTACTTTGGACATCGATTCAAATTTGTCTTTTTCTATACTTAACAGTGAATTAATCTTTTCCAGTTGAGTCGCTCTAAGTTTCGATTTTTGTAGACGTCTACTTAGCATGACAAGAGCACGCACAGAATACAAAACAATCACAAGTATCCACACCACTACGATAATCGTATAAAGAATTTTAACGCCAACCCACTTACCAACAATTTCAATTCGTGAAATTGCAATTGTCTCAGTGCGCTCGTAGGTACTATCACCCGTAGAAATTTGTATATAAGTAATATTAGATAGGTCTGGCACCCCCTTTAGCTCATCATTTGGGTGGGCAAACAACCACCATGAGGGGACAAAGAAACTCTCTAAGGGGAGTTCATACCGTACAATATGATCCGAGGGATTAATTGTTCTCACATGTGAGCGTAATACTTCGTTACCACCGGATTTGCTCTCTTCATTAAGCAGGTAAACCAATACTGTATCCCGGCTATCGGTTTCTAGGCTGAGGTCGATTTCAAACTCGGTATAGGCACTAAAATCGACGCCGGCACCGCTATTACTCACTGGAGCCAACAGCCCGCAAAACGGAAAAACATTGGCCGCTTTTCGTGTTTGGCATTTGAGTTTTAAAAGGCCGCCCTCGACCGACAACACACCTATAGACCGACCTCCGTTGATGCTGTCGTTACGTATTATAGGAGCATTCATACTAGGGTATATTTGTACCCTTTTCTCCATCCCGTGATGGTACCAAAACAATACCGAAATCGTTAGAATAGCTAACGCAGGATAGAAAAATTCGCCTCTAGAGTATCGTAGAAACATCAAAGCACTCAATTTCATTAATTGGACGAAGGGTCGCTACTTTAGTACCGTATTACCCAAACAAGACAGCATAGTAAAATCCGCCAAATTCACTCGCGTATAACACTTAAGCCTAGTTCAAGTAACGTCACATATAAAGGTGTGACACAGTTAAACCACGGCACACCCCTTTACATTGGGCTACAAGATCATCGCGAAGGGAAGGGTAATTAGGGCATAAGCTCTTGCTGACCGTGTCAATCTATAAATGATCGCCGCAAGGGGAGACAAACATTGTCAGATTGACTCTACTAGATATAGGCCTTTGCGTATTATAAACAGCTAGATCTAGTGGTGCTAAGATGAGGGTTTAAATACCTGGGCAGCAGAGCCCTATCTGTGAGTCGGCACTAGTTAGGGCATAACGGCTTATTTTTATTCTTTATTGCCCTGACGACAACCTTAGCCCACCTTTATCAAGGGAATGAATTTAACGAGCGTACACCCTAAAAAACTATGCCTTACGCATAACAACTTAAGATAAACACATTGACGGCCATATCCCAGCATAAGTCTCAAAAACACGAATACGTACTGGCAAACATAGGAGTTTATTCGATTAATTCAGGCGTTGGACTATATATACCGCCGACACGACACTCTGCGTAACGCCGACTTAATAGTTAATTGACGTTTAGCGCCTATACTTTATCTAAAGTACGGCCAATTACACAAAGGTAAAACGGCCGTCATATAATAGACGATATAGCCGCCCATGTACCTTTTTCCTAAAAAGTAACTTGGCCGTCTAAACGCCCATCAAATTCATAAAGAAACAACTAAATAAAAGTGATTTTATATGAGAACTAGGAAGCAATTACGACGCGCCATCGCGTTATCTGTAGTAGCACTTTTAATGACGCCGTCTTGCGCCAACAAAACGGCCGTAACCGCAGCAGCTTTACCTATAGCTTATGCAGACTATACCGGTGAATATGAGGGTTATACCCTTAAGCTAGATGACCGTTTCGACCACTTTGATATAAGTATGTGGAAAAAAGGCGACGGCGCTGTCGGCGCCGAATCCATATGCCGCTTTCAAGACCAAGGCGTTGAGGTTACAGAAGGCAAGCTTGCACTAACAATCCGTAGGGAGGCTATCGAATCAAGTTGGTCAGACGACCATCAAAAGCAAAAAAACGCCTATGAGTTCTCTTGTGGCGAAATGCGCACTCTACCGAACAAACGTACCCTATATGGCCGCATTGAAACACGCATGAAGGCGCCCGATAGAGCAACAGCTTCAGGCTATATATCGTCACTATTCACCTATGTAAACGAAGGTATACCGCGTGAGTGGGAAGAGATTGATGTGGAGCTAGAAGGCGGTAGGCCCGACAAATTCCAAGCAAATCTAATTTATGGCGCCGACGCACGGGATTGGCAGCAGACAAGACAGTGGGGCGCATGGGAAGATAAAATCGATACGGGTCCAGTCGATAACTGGAGAGTATTCGCTATCGAGTGGACACCTTCAGCGCTGCGCTGGTATGTCGACGGCAAGCTGGTAAAAACTTTAAGCCAAGAAGAGATCGATTGCAAACCTACGTGTATCGCACCACAGATAAATACCACGCCCATACCGGATAACCTGACCGAAATCATGATGAACTTCTGGATTCCAAATGATCATATTCAAGATGTCTTTGGCGGCAATAAACGCGACAACAAGTACCCAATGAAAACAGAGTACGACTGGATACGTATTTACGAATTAGACAGTCACCCGTTTAAACAATGGTAATTAATATCAACGTAAAGATAACTAAGGAATAGAAGTTTGAATGTGCATGTTTGCAAATCCTAACATGCACATTCAAGCACTTCTTAGGCGTGAATCAAAAAGGTATCGTAAGTTAAAAAGCCTGAATACTTAACTTACGGACATACTGTATTTTATCTTGACAAACAGTCCTTTAAGCTTGAAACCGAAATTCATAAGAAACGTATATACTATAAAACACGTCAATAGCTTCTGATTTTTCATATCAACTTCTAGCATTATTCGGTATCTTACATCCAAAATCCATGCAGCCTAAGCCGATATATAAATGATTTAACATCAGAAAAAATAGGTAGAACGAACACTAGATAAGTCATTCATTTTAGAGATTTACTTTATAAGTTTACCGACTTTAACCCTACCGATTCCTTTAAAAAAACACTGTCATGGACAAGACTTTCGAATTTTTAGCGGCTAATTACCAACCACCTTCACCCGTAAGTCTAGGTCCGAATCCGAGTCACTCTATAATTGGTAACGCCGCGCTGTTAATGAAAGCACGATTATAAAGGAATTGAATATTACCTGTAATATCGAACAAACTAAGCTGCTTGCAGAAACCTTAAGAGGGAAACACTCTCAGCATACATGCCAATTTTTTATGGGATGTAGATACACGACATTATTCCGCAATAGACCTTTACGAGAATATAACCAATTGAAACCAATAACGGCTCACCTGACAGCCAAGATTATGCTATACATAAACCCTAAAAATACGGATTTCCTTGCGCAATGGGATTTCTGTTGTCACAACAGAAGGTATAATAACCAGAATGATTCGTCACATATTATTGGTAACGTTTAAACAAGGCATAACTGAAACCGAAATAAAATCTACTAAAAAAGGATTCTTGGATATTCCTTCAAAAATACCGGGTATAAGCTCTGTAGAATGGGGGGTAAACGATAGTCCGGAGGGCAAGAACTCCGGCTTTACTCATAGCGTGCTAATGACATTTGAAAATGAAGCTATTAGGTCTGAGTATCTCGATCACCCAGAGCATGTAGCGTTAAAAAATATATTTAGACCCTTTGTCGATAAAATTATAGTTTTTGATTACTCTATTTAAAGCGTTCTATTTGAAACGCTCTAGTTGAAACGCTCTAGTTGAAACGCTCTAGTTGAAATAGTCTTGACGAAAAAATATCGGTGACGCCTATCAGTGCGTAATGATAAGTCAACTTTAGAAAAACAAGACCCAAGCCCAAAAACAGTATCTAGTCAACCGTCATTCTGATTTTATTTAGCATACAGCCAGAATACCCATAAATAAAAGCATTAAATACTGCCTTGTGTTAACAATACAAATTTAAACCGCCAACTTGGGAGGAATACTCAAACACACGTGAACATGATCCGGCATCAAGTGGCCTTCCTCGATAACAACACCCTTCTGCCGCGCCAAATCATGAAAATCATCTCTCAAATATTTTCGAAGACTACCAAATATCAACTTACGCTCTTTTTTTGGAATAAATACAATATGGCACTTATAATCCCAACGCGTATGGGACAAACTTTTAGGGTTTACCTATTCTTAATTACTCACTCCCTTTATTGCGAATAAATTTTATCGAATATCACTGGCAGAAATATACTGGGTTTGCACATCCGGTACAGGGTGCACTTCGGTCAGTGGCACTGAGTGGCCTCCATGCTTAATCACGCGAACATGTTTTCGTTCCAACTTACGGGGTTGAGGAACACCGCATGAATGGGAAATCAGGCCAACACCATAAACAATTTTTTTAGCAAAATTTTCAACTCGAATGGCTTTGTTTTTTGGAACCAACCCTCGCTGCAAATCTTTATTATGAGTAGCAATACCTGTAGGGCAGGTATTTTTATTACACTGCAAAGCCTGAATACACCCAAGTGCAAACATAAAGCCTCGGGCAGACGTCACAAAATCCGCGCCCATAGCCAACGCCCAAGCAACCTTTCCGGGTGTAATTAATTTTCCAGAAGAAATAATTCTAATACGGCCGCGTAAACCGTATGAATGCAAGGCATTGACAACCAACGGTAGACTTTCTTGAAGCGGCATACCCACATAATCCATTAACGGTTGCGGCGCAGCTCCAGTGCCGCCATCAGCGCTGTCAATCGTAATAAAGTCTGGGGCGCTATTAATGCCACGTTTATGCACTTCTTGAAAAAGATCATCAAAAAACTCCAACTGCCCGACAACCATTTTGAAACCCACCGGTTTACCCGTTACTTCTCGAACACGATGGATCATATCTAGCAAATCACTAACGCATCGAATATCTTCATGCCCATTAGGGCTTATCGAATCAGTCCCTACCGGTATACCTCTAATCTTGCTAATTTCTTCCGTAACTTTAATCGCGGGTAAAATACCGCCCTTTCCTGGCTTCGCCCCTTGACTCATTTTTATTTCGAACATCCGCACTTGTTCGTGCTCGGAAACTTTACGTAACTTGTCATCACATAATTTTCCGTCCTGGTTACGTACACCATATTTTGCCGTTCCAATTTGGTAGACAATATCGCAACCGCCTTCCAGATGATAAGGAGACAACCCACCCTCGCCTGTATTCATCCAAATTCCCGCTTCCCGGGCGCCTTTTGACAATGCCCGTATTGCCGGCTTGGAAATAGCGCCGTAGCTCATACCCGATATATTTATAATCGATTTAGTGGTATACGGTTTTTCACAACTGCCCTCACCTACGGTGACGGGTTGTGGCTCGGCCACCTCTTCAGACAAAGTAGGAAACGCACTATTAAGAAACATAGCCTCACCTTCCTGATTCAGCGGACGGGTAGAACCAAACGCAATAGTTGTATCTACTTTCTTTGCAGCCTTATAGGCCCAAGTACGCTCTGCTCGATTAAAAGGCAGCTCTTCGCGATCCATAGCAAAAAAGTATTGCCGAAAAAATTCCCCCAAATGTTCGAAAAGGTAACGAAAGCGTCCGACTACAGGATAGTTACGGCGAATCGTCTGAGTGGTTTGGGTTTTATCGATAAAATAGATCA
>JBLIMQ010000198.1:0-6695 GCA_047638775.1 Flavobacteriales bacterium | reverse complement strand
AAAAATTCGTGATATGCTCCAAAATAATGACATTGATCTAGTGTTAAGCAGCTCAGCTTGAACATTAAGAGCAGCATTAGTAACCATTGATAGCATTACTACCTTGGATTTCAACACTCCCCGTAATCCAGAATATTGATTAGCATCGAATATTTAAAGCTCAAAGTATTGTTATCGTTATTAACCCCAATGACAGGTTTAATTCAGCATAATGCCAATCAATAATAAGGAGCCACTATTAAGTTAGATGCAATGTTAGGAAAAAAGGCTAGACGGCATATTATTGATACCTCAGTCAGCATTCCTTAAAAATCCAGTCAATGTCCGCTTCAAAGTATTTAAATTCTAGACTTAAGAAATATCTTCTGTGTGGCAGCTTTTCGCAAATTAGCAGTCATTTTGGAGCTGACCTAAAATTAACTCTTCGTGGAAGACAGACGACATTCGAGTGAACAATAAATATAAACCTTCGGTTTAGTATTTAATATTCAATAGCCCTACCTATACTATTTAAAAATAGGATAATCTCATCAACTTGGAGACAATTAGAACTTACCTTGGGGCATCTAAATGACCAGTACTAGAATTAACTCTTCCGATTCGATCTTCGGACATTCAAATATTAGTGATACTACAGCAGAAGCACCATTCTTCGGTGCCAGTACTTTCTTAAGAAGACCATATAGCAGAAAGCTCGAAAATATTGATGTTGCGGTTCTTGGGGTTCCATTCGATCTTGCAGTTTGTAATCGTCCAGGAACAAGATTTGGGCCAAGGGCAATACGGCAAGCCAGTCGTGATGTTTCGAGTTGGGACAAACAATACCCCTGGGGTTTCAATCCATTTAATCATATTAACGTGGTTGACTATGGGGATGTTATATATCGATATGGAAATGCAGCTGAAATGGTCGAACAAACCCAAGCTTGTGTCGCTGACATTTTAAACCAAGGATCACAAACCTTGAGCCTTGGTGGCGATCATTTCGTGTCTTTGCCCATCTTACGTGAAATCGCTAAGAAACATGGTCCCGTATCGTTAGTACATTTTGATGCTCATACTGATACTGAAAGAAGTAATAATCCTTATGATCATGGCTGCATGTTCTATCGTGCGGTAGAAGAAGGAATTGTTGATCCGACCAGATCCGTTCAAATTGGAATACGAACTGATTACGATAGTGAAAAAGATCAGTTTACCGTTTTAGATTCTGCAACAGTTCATCGAATTGGTATTGAATCTACCGTCGACCAGATAAAGCAAGTGGTTGCTGACCATAAGACCTACTTGACTTTCGATATAGACGCTCTTGATCCTGCCTTCGCACCGGGCACAGGTACGCCTGTACCTGGAGGGTTAACATCCAATCAAGCGCTTGAAATTTTTCGAAAAATGAAAGGTATAAACTTTATTGGGATGGATATAGTCGAAGTCGCACCTGATTATGATCATAGTGAAATTACGGCGTTGATCGCCGCTCAGCTTGGACTTGAATATTTGTGCTTACTCGCTTCCTCAAAAATTTAAGGCATAATTGATAGATCAACTCTATAAAATTAGTTTGCGGCTAGATAACATTAAGAACCTTTGCTAGATCAATGATCGTCTTGAGCTTCTGTTAAATCAGCAGTTGAGTGACTCACCAATTATTCGGTTAATATAAACGACAACTTTAATAGCACAGTAGGCCTTCAGATTATTTAGATTCTAGGCTTAAGCAATATCGTCTATGTGGTAGTTTTTGGCAAATTAACGGTCGTTCCGACATTATCTGAACTTAGCTCTTTACTGCACTAAGCTGCTAGGCACAGTGCGACAAACAATAGCCACTATCGACAAATGCTGAGATTCCACAAGATTTTTTCTATTGGGTTTAAAAAGAGGAGTCGATAAAAAAGATAAAAATCTTAAGGTGGAAAGATTGCTCCAACGTTCTCACCGTTATGTTTTGAAAGATAGTTAGGCACATGGGTCCTAATTTAAAAGAAGATTTAGCTCATCTGAGGGATACATATGATAAAAGTAACGCCTTTGCTTTGAGGCCCATCTAAAACTCTGATGTCGCCACTATGGGCGAGAGCAATAGCCTTAACAACGGATAAACCAAGCCCTGAGCCGCCTTTAACGCGAGACCTCGAATTTTCAGCTCTCCACCATCGATCAAACACCCTTTTATGATTAATTTTGCTAATTCCAGGCCCTTTATCTAACACTTTAATGTAACCATGTTCGCCACTGAGGCCAGTCTCTACTCGGATATACCTACCAGATGCAGCGTACCGTTTAGCATTTTCAATCAGTGCGTTAAGAGCTTGCCGAATTCGTGCTTCATCGCCCCTTACTAGCGCAGGTTCGAGTCTGTGCTCGAAAATAATTCCATTACTTTCAATATCTGGCGCCACGCTTCTTACTACTGAGAGAGCGACATCAGCGAGATTGATGGCATCTTTTTCAAACTTAAATCGTCCAGTACTTAAGCGCGAGATTGTTTCGAGGTCATTTACAATGTAGGACAAGGTATCAACTTGACCTATTAAAGACTCAAACAAATCCCTCGAAGTTTGAAAAGTACCATCAGACATTCCTTGAAGGCGCCCTCTCAACACAGTCAATGGAGTGCGAAGTTCATGGGCAATTGCGGCGGCTGATTCGGTGGATTCACGCTCTGCAGATTCTAAATAGCGTGTCATTTTATTGAACGAAAGAAGTAGGTCACGAGCCTCTAGTGATACCGCTAGTTTTTGATCTACCTGAAAATCAAACGCGCCACTTGCCACTTCTAAAGCTGCGTGAGTAACTGATTCAATCGGTTGACTAAGACGCCGCGCCATAAATATACCAATAAAAACCGAACAAATAATGGCAAGTAAAACGAAAACCAATAGAACCACAAACTCGCTAACGGCATAACCTTCAGTCCACGAAGTTGAAAACAAATTGACTAACGTTGTTAATGCTTCAGCATTAACAACGTCATTCTCGATAAGCGCCGTTAACGTTTCACGGTTGTTTTCGCTCAGGCTCTGCATCCAACTTTCATGAACGTATATATAAAACCCAAGCATACCAAATATGAAAATCGCTAACGTGATCACTGCGGTGAAAATCATCGCGATGGCCAGTTGCGTGCGAAGGTGCAAACGTTTGTATTTCATAGCAGTGGCTCGAGACGATACCCAACCCCTCTTACCGTTTGCAAAAATCCTTTCACACCCGCCGTTTCTAACTTTCGCCTGGCGTTTGAAACATGACTGTCGATAGTACGTTCTAATGCTTCTCCCTCAGGGAGGCAGGCATCAATAAGCTCCGAACGACTATAAGCGCGCCGTGGTGATGCAGACATGTGCTCGATCAATAAAAACTCTGTATGGGTTAAAGCAAGAATTTTTTTATCCTCACCCTCACAGACGAAGACTGCGTGGGCACTTGAATCTATATCCAACAGCCCCACTCGTACTAAATATTCGTTGTTGTCTGAACCTTTTGTGCGGCGTAAAACGGCCTTAACTCGCTCGACTACTTCAAGCGTATTGAATGGTTTAAGAATGTAATCATCGGCCCCAAGCCGCAATGCGGAAATCTTCTCAATGTCTTCCGCCATTGCCGTAAGCATAATGATTGGCGTATTTGATACCTTACGGATATCACGTAATACATCGATACCATCGCGCTTTGGCATTTTGATATCAAGAAGAATCAGGTCTGGACTTAGTTGTCTGAACAAAATGTAAGCCGAGACACCATCGGCTGCCTGAATAGTACGGAATCCTGCTCCTTCTAAATAAGAAACAATGATTTCTGAGATTTCTGGTTCGTCCTCGACCACTAATATTAGGGAATTGCTCATAGATTGATTATGCATGTTCGCCAATTAAACATCCGTTTAATTGGCTATTTGAAATTATTAATTAACTAATAGCGGCCTGTGTTTTCGTTGTTTATGAACAACACGTTTATCTTAAACCGAAAACACACTTCAGGCGATACCTAGCTGCCTGATAGCTCTCAATCTGTCAGTTAACAGATTTTCTGCAATCTCCACATTATCTCCACACAGCCTCCATTAAAACTTTACAGAGCGCGAGTAGACTTCGCTCCAGTTAGAACGGTAAAGGGTGAGCTCGGGCGAATCTCTAAAGATTAAGATGACGGTTAAACTAGGAAATGATAATGAACGAAATTGATGTCCGAATATTAGAATATAGTGGTTTTTTCACAGTAGTAGCCATAATTGGCGTTATCTTTTATGTATTCACACTTGCAGAAACAATCTTCGACGTAGCAACTAAGCGACGCAATGGATGGCGCGAAACAATGGCGAACGTTGCGATAGAAATCGGCAATCGGATTCTTGATAACACGATTATAGGTGCCATCTTCGTCATCGGATTTTTTACTGCCGAGCATTTCGCCTTCTCAGAAATTCCAGTGACCTGGTGGAGCTGGATACTCGCGATCATCGCTGTCGATTTCACCTACTACTGGATGCATCGAGTTGAACATGAACGTCGGATTCTTTGGGCAGTCCACAGCGTTCACCATTCTTCTCAGGAGTACAATTTATCAACGGCACTTCGTCTGTCTTGGTTAGAGAGTCTATACGAATGGCTGTTTTTTGTTCCCTTGCTCCTGATAGGTTTTGATGCGATTCAAATACTGTCGTCATTATTAATGGTAGTGCTCTATCAAACTTGGATTCATACCGAAAAAATAGGGAAACTCGGTTGGCTCGACGGCATTTTTAACACGCCATCAGTACACCGCATTCACCACGCCACTAACGCGGCCTATATTGATAAAAACTACGGTGGCATCCTGATTATATGGGACAGACTGTTTGGCACTTATCAGACTGAAACTGAAAAACCCATTTACGGCATTACCAAACAGCTGGGTTCATCTAACCCTTTGACTATCAATTTCCATGAATTCGGATCGATATATAAGGACATAGTCCAGGCTAAAGGAGTATCAGATGGAGTTCGCTATGCGTTTGGACGCACCGGTTGGGAACCATGCAAAAGCACTCCAGAAACTGCCGGTGAATAAGTGACTAAAATGTTTAGATTCTTTTTAACAGGAATGATTTTGTCAACTTTAGTTTGATAATGGGCGCAATAATGCTGGCTAGTTGCACGGCCTGTTCAGCGTATTCAAAGGCGGCATAGCTGCTTAATTTGCTGTGATAGCGACATGGGTATGCACACATCGTCCTAACCCGACATGTTTTTTTCAACCAAATATAAAATGATAAACCTCAAACTGGAAAACTCCATGTTCAGACACTCCCTTTTTGCTGTAATACTTCTTGCATCCACATCAGCCCAAGGAATAGAAGTAACCACCAATGCACATGCCGTATTTAACTATGATGTTTTTGCTGAAAACGACTACGTTGGTGACACAAAAGTTCGAATTATAAAAATGTCACATGGTGGATATCAAATTTTAGAGAACACATCAATTCAGACGGAAGATGTATGGGGTGAAACGAGCATACATTTAATAGCGAATGAACAGTATTCGCTTGAAAACAATTTGGTTGAAGATGATATCAAAACCTACAATCAAACACGGGCCTATTGGACAAAAATCGATAGTTTGGAGGAAAATCTTTGGATTCATTTTTCTGAAATAGAAAATCAGACGCAAAAGGAAGAGAGCGAAATAGTTGGTTTATCCATGGCAGTGTTAAATGGCTTGGTTCCCACGTTAGGCGAAGCAATAGGAGTCTCGCAGCTTCTATTTTCAGATAAAAAAGCCGAACCAATAAGTATACGGCTCCCAAAAAACTCGTATCACACCACATTAGCCCACTTACCAAAGTACTGGTCAATTCAGCAAAAAAAACTACCCGCAAAAATTAACATATTGGACAGAGAAACAATCTCTGTTTTGCACATGGACGTTGAAGACAGAGGACTTGAAGTTATGAGTTTCAATGGGACTAAAGTATCAACCAATCACTACATATTGGTTTCGAAAAATAGAGCGCCTCTTAATATCTGGCTTGCTGTAAATGAAAACAATACCCCCTATTTCTTTCAACTCAAGGGAGAAGACGAAGACGGCTTCTTTACTATAAAACTTAAACTCTAATCTGGACATAATTATGAAATATTTCAACGCAACATCTATTATCCTTAGCTTGTTCCTTAGCACTGTGTTTGCGGCCACTGCACAAGCCAAAGAAAATCAACTGCCGGTAGAAAAGAATTGGGGACTAGTCATCAGTGGACTGCTTATCTGGACACCAGAGTTCACGGGCTCTGACGAGTATGAGATTATAGGTGGACCGAGCATCGAGAGTTATTTTAATCTTACTGAACAAAGCACACTGTTTGCAAACAACTCGGGGATTGGATTGGACTATCAACTCTCTGATAATATGAATACGGGCATTCTGGGCAATGTCAGGTCCGATCAGGATAGATCGAAAATCAAAAACCTGGATGGATTATTAAATATTGATGAAGCTTTTGAGGTGGGTTCGTACTTGTCATATCAATTCACAAACCAATGGGAGATTAATATCAGCGGTTTATTTGATGTCTCAGACACCCATGAGGGTTGGATTGCAAACCTGAGCGTCTCTCACGAATACATGATACCCAATACGCCGATTACCATGACCACTCTGGCTGGGGTCGATTATGCCGATAAAAATTACAACAATACCTACTTTGGCGTTAAAT
>JBLIMQ010000197.1:0-6729 GCA_047638775.1 Flavobacteriales bacterium | reverse complement strand
ACCAACCACTACCTTGGTGAATTCCCCGGCTACGGATTCGACAGCGTCGACCTCCAAACCCGCCATGGTTAGCTGCTCTACTAATGCTTCGGTGTCGACTTGTGGGTTTACCCACTCTCTGAGCCATGCTTCGCTAAACTTCATGAATATCTAACCTAAATCTGTATCGTGCTCGTACTCTTAGTCGTACTAAAGCAGGATGTTAATTCGAACTGGCGGAGCGTATTCTCGACACCAGACTTTTTTAGTTTTAAAACTGTTTGAGAAACTCTAGGTCGTTCTCGAAGAACATGCGTAAATCGCCAACACCGTAGCGCATCATCGCTAGGCGCTCTACGCCCATGCCGAATGCAAAGCCACTGTATTCTTCTGTATCGATATTGCAGTGTTCAAATACCTTGGGGTGAACCATTCCGCAACCACCAACTTCAAGCCAACCGGTGTTTTTACATACACGGCAACCTTTGCCTTTGCAGTTGGTACACTGAATATCCATCTCGGCCGAGGGTTCTGTAAACGGAAAATAGGATGGCCGAAACCGTACAGCGACGTCCTCTTCAAAGAACATCTTTAAAAACTGATCCATCGTGCCTTTTAGGTCAGCGAAGCTAATGTTTTTATCAACAACAAGGCCTTCAACCTGATGAAACATTGGGGTATGCGTAATGTCAGAATCACAGCGATAAACACGGCCAGGACAAATTACACGTATGGGAGGCTCTTGCGACAGCATTGTGCGAACTTGCACGGGCGAGGTATGCGTCCGTAGCACATGGCTAGGGTCAATATAAAAAGTGTCGTGCATCGCTCGTGCAGGATGATGCTCAGATATGTTTAATGCTTCAAAATTGTGAAAGTCGTCTTCAATTTCAGGACCTTCAGCAACCTGGTATGAGGCTGCCGTAAAAATATCTTCAATACGCTGCATTGTGCGTGTAACAGGGTGAAGCGCGCCTTTTGTGGCATTACGGCCAGGTAGCGTTACATCAATGCGCTCATTTTTAAGCTTTGCATTGAGAATAGCCTCTTCAATCGTGGCCTTTTTCTCATTTAACGCCTTACTTACGGCTTCTTTCGCAGCGTTAATTTTGCCACCAGCCGCGGGGCGCTCTTGTGCACTAAGCTTACCCAGCATTTTCATCATAGAGCTAATTTGCCCTTTTTTACCGAGATAATCGACTCGAACTTGGTCTAATGCAGATAAGTCGTCGGAGCCAGCAACTCGCTCAATTGCTTCACGGGTAATTAGGTCTAGATTTTCCATTGCGTGCCTTAGTAAAAGCGTTCACCGATCAATTCGCCTAAATTTAGACCAATTAATACAAAATTTTATTGATGGGAGAGTGTTTTTCTCTATCCCTAATATAAAAAAAGGGAAGCGCCGAAGCTCTTCCCTTTTTTAGGAGTTGTTACACTCCTAAGTCTCAACGTAAGTAAACTTACGCAGCTAAAGCCTCGGATGCTTTTGCAACAATTGCTGCGAAAGCGGCTTTATCGTGAATTGCTAAATCAGCAAGTACACGACGGTCCAAAGCGATACCCGCTTTTTTAAGACCAGCAATAAACTGGCTGTAACGCATACCTTCTGCACGCGATTGTGCATTGATACGCGTAATCCATAATGCACGGAAATTACGCTTTTTAACGCGACGGTCACGATAAGCATATTGACCTGCTTTAATAACAGCTTGTTTAGCTACACGGAAAACACGCGAACGAGCACCGTAATAACCTTTTGCTGCTTTGAGAACTTTTTTGTGCCGGCGACGAGCCACAACACCACGTTTAACACGAGCCATTCTAAATACCTCTTACCTATATTAATTAACGTTAGTGCTTAATCGGCACGCAACATATGTTTAATTGCACCTACATCGGCGGGATGCATGATAGAAGTACCACGCAATTGACGCTTTCGCTTAGTAGTCATTTTGGTAAGGATATGGCTCTTGTGCGCGCTCTTGCGCTTGTAGCCTGCTGCAGTTTTTTTAAAGCGCTTTGCTGCGCCGCTATGTGTTTTAGCTTTTGGCATGATTCAAACTCCAAATCAAAACTCATTAATAAAATGATCCACCTAAGGCAGCTAAAAGCCCGGCAAATCGCAATCTACCGATTAACACGCGTGGCCTAAGTACGAATACTTAAGCCATTTCGTGATCTTACGGACGGTAGAGAACCGCAAAATTCTTTAAATTTACTTTTTCTTTCTTGGAGCCATCACCATTAACAACTGTCGGCCTTCCATTTTAGGATATTGCTCGACGGTTGCTATTTCTTCAAGATCGACTTCAATGCGTTTAAGCATCTGCATACCGAGCTCTTGGTGCGCCATTTCACGACCACGATAACGCAGTGAAATTTTAGCCTTGTCTCCAGCTTCTATGAAGCGAGTAATTGCACGCAGTTTGATTTTGTAATCACCCTCTTCTGTACCTGGGCGAAACTTCATCTCTTTAATTTGCTGCTGCTTTTGTTTCTTTTTGGAGGCCGCTTTAGCTTTTTTGGCTTCAAACAGATGCTTACCATAATCCATAATTTTACAAACTATAGGATTGGCATCGGCCGCCATTGTAACTAAATCTAGGCTTTCAGATTGCGCGGTTTGAAGTGCTTCCGTAAAAGGAACAACTCCAACTTGACTGCCATCTGAACCGATTAATAGTACGTTATCGGCCTGAATCTGGTCGTTAATTGCTGGCTTCTTGTTTGATGAGCCTTTTTCATTGTTACGACTGCTAATAGTGAAATTCTCCAAAAATTAATAGATTAGATCTTACTGAGCGTATAAGCACATAGATTAACATGTTCTTTATTCAGATGATCCCTGTTCGTCCTGTGATCGACCACGTTTAGCAACTTCTACTGCTAGAAGCTCTGAAAGTTGGTCAATTTGCATACTACCAAGGTCATTTCCTTTGCGATCTCGCACTGAAACAGCGTTGTTTTCGATCTCACTATCCCCTACCACTAAAAGATAGGGTGTCTTGTGTAAAGTATGCTCGCGGATTTTAAAGCCGATCTTCTCATTTCTCAAGTCCGAGACGACCCTAAACCCCTTGTTTCTTAAGATTTTTTCGATTTTTTGCGCATATTCGTTATGTTTTTCCGTAATTGTCAGTACAACACCCTGAGTTGGCGCCAACCAAAGCGGCATTGCACCTTCATAATGCTCGATCAAAATACCAATAAAGCGCTCAAATGAGCCCAATATTGCACGATGAAGCATTACAGGAACCTTACGGGAACCATCTTCAGCGACATACTGCGCATCTAGACGACCCGGCATCGAAAAATCGACCTGAATTGTTCCACACTGCCAGATTCGACCTAAGCAATCACGTAAAGAAAACTCAACTTTAGGCCCGTAAAACGCGCCTTCTCCCGGCAATTCTTGCCACGTAAGCTCTTTTGAATCTAATGCTTCGGCTAGGGCTTTTTCAGCTTTATCCCAATCTTCGTCAGATCCAACGCGCTCTTCTGGACGAGTAGAAAGACGAATTAATACATCATCGAAACCAAAGTCTTTATAAACGTCGAACAACAAGTCCGTAAAAACGGACACTTCGTGAAGAATAGCACTCTCTTCACAGAAGATATGCGCATCATCTTGAGTAAAGCCACGTACACGCATTAAACCCTGCAATGTTCCAGAAGCTTCATTCCGGTGACACGAACCAAATTCGGCTAAACGCAACGGGAGATCACGGTAGCTCTTTAGGCCTTGATTGAATACCTGAACATGACAGGGGCAATTCATAGGCTTTACTGCGTAGTCACGAGACTCAGATTCGACAGTAAACATATTTTCGCGAAACTTATCCCAATGGCCAGATTTCTCCCACAAGGTACGATCAACAATTAGAGGTGTGCGAATTTCTTGATAACCGTTATCACGCTGAACATCCCGCATGTAGCGTTCGATCTCAGTGTAAATACTCCAGCCATCAGGATGCCAAAACACCATTCCTGGTGCTTCTTCTTGTATATGAAATAAATTGAGCTTTTTACCAATCTTACGATGGTCTCGCTTAGACGCTTCTTCTAAAAAGCGCATATGCTGTTTGAGCTTCTTTTTATCCGGAAATGCTGTGCCATAAACACGCTGCAACATTTTATTGTCAGAGTCTGCCCGCCAATAGGCTCCAGATACTCGCAATAATTTAAAGTGCTGACAAAATTTCATGTTTGGCACATGTGGGCCTCGACACATATCCACATATTCTTCATGGTGGTACAACGCTGGGCGGTCAGTTTTTTCTATATTTTCATCCAAAATAGCAATTTTATACGGCTCATCACGCTCACTAAATACCGCTCGTGCATCGTCCCAGCTCACGGTTTTTTTAATAACGGCGTATTCTGTCTTCGCTAACTCAAGCATTTTTGCTTCAAGCTTGGCAATGTCGTCTTCAGTTAAAACATGCTCTACATCTATATCGTAATAAAAGCCTGTCTCTATTGTTGGGCCGATTGCCATCTTGGCATCTGGCCACAACTGCTTAAGCGCGTGCCCCAATAGATGCGCGCAAGAATGACGAATAATTTCCAATCCGTCCTCATCACGGGAGGTAAGAATACTAACTTCGGAGTCTTCTTCTATAAGATCACAAGCGTCAACACGCTGACCATTAACACGGCCGGCAATAGTCGCCTTGGCTAAACCAGGCCCTATATCGAGTGCAACATCCATTACAGATACAGCATTTTCAAATTCGCGAGTAGATCCATCGGGGAGAGTAATAACAGGCATGATACTTCCTAATACTTCAGTGGTGACCAGCACGAGAGGCCACGTGATTAAATTAAAATTTGAGACAATTATTCGAAACAATTATTCGAAACAATTAACAGAGCAATCAAACAAGATTCAGACGACAACTAAATACAACTAAATACAACTATATAAACTATATAAACTACCGTCTAATACAACGATATAAAGTACCGTCGAACTGTCTATTGGACTGAAAATAGCTCTATACGCTAAAAGCGCCGTAGTATAACGGCTTTAATAGGTAAATTCCCGGGTTTAATAGGTAAATTCCCGAGTTTAATAGCTGAATTACAGGGTTTATACTGGGTTTAATAGTTAAATTCAAATGAATAGTCATCCTCTTCAGCATTGACTGCAAGCAGAATGCCCGTATCATTGCCGCTTTTGGAATTTTCCTTAATTTAATGGCCTCTGCTAGGAATTACACAACTGTGATCAATAAATGCCCGAACGTATTTAAAACCCTTTTTTTAACGGGAGCAATACTGTTTGCCACCTTAGTAACGGCTCAGACACCAAGCCCTGCACAAATAGCACAATTTAAAAGCATGCCTCCAGCTCAACAAAAGGCACTTGCGCAGTCGATGGGCATCGATATCAACGACTTTTCAGGGATACTCGGCGGAAATGACGCAGCGCCGACCTTTACCTCTGAAGTTGTAAGCCAAAATCGCAGCCCCGCCAAAACCATTATCGCTGACCCGAAAGACGACCTAGAAGTCGCTGGCGTCAACGAAAAAGAAGATATACAAAAATTAAAATTCTTCGGTTATGACATTTTCCAATTTGGCGCTGACAGCTTCACCCCAGCCAGCGACATTCCTATTCCCAGCAATTATATCGTTGGCCCAGGGGACACATTAATTGTTCAACTTTACGGCAAAGAAAGCGCAACACACACCTTAAGCATAAATCGTGACGGTAGCGTTCAGTTCCCAGAGATCGGGCCAATTTCTCTAGCGGGCTTGAGCTTCTCTGACACAGAAAAGAAAATCTCTGAAGTTGTATCCGAGCAGATGATTGGTATAAAAAGCTCAATCACTATGGGTGCACTGCGCACAATTCGAATTTTTGTTTTGGGCGAAGTCAATGTTCCGGGGTCGTATGTCGTCGGCTCACTTTCTACCATGACAAACGCCATCTTTGCTAGCGGCGGTATCACCAAGTTAGGCTCGTTACGAAACGTGCAATTAAAGCGTGCCGGCAAAACTATCACTAGCCTGGATCTCTATGCCCTACTTTTGAAAGGTGATACTTCGCAAGACTCTCGCTTATTGCCTGGGGATGTTATTTTTATCCCACCACTGGGTAGAACCGCAGGAATTTCAGGTGCGGTAAAGCGTCCCGCGATGTACGAGTTAAGAAACGAAGCAACCGTTGAAGACCTGCTTAAAATGTCTGGCGGACTAACACCGCACGCCTATCTTGATGCGACAAAAATTGAACGCATTTTTAAAACCGGCGAAAAGTCCCTTGTAAGCCTAAATCTAACTAATAGAAATGCTTACAATACTCCCATTCATGACGCCGATATTCTCCATATAGGCTCAACACTCGACCTATTCTTAGATACCATCACCGTTCAAGGCCATGTTAAACGGCCGGATGATCTAGCCTGGAGAGCGGGGTTAAAATTTACCGACCTTATAAGCAGCTCTGATCAATTACTCGACCTCCCTGATTTAGACATCGCCATTATCGAGCGAAAAGTTCCTATCACGGGTGAAATAGAGGTTTATAGCTTTTCACCCGGCGAAGCACTTATGAACCCCAAAGGTCCGAGCGACCCACATATATCATCTAGAGATAGAGTCACAATTTTTGACTACACCACCGACAGAGCCGTACAACTGCAATCATTACTCGATCGCCTTGCAATACAGGCCGACATAGACCAACACCAAAAAAGTCTTAATATTCAAGGCAGCATTCGATTCCCTGGCACATACCCTCTC
>JBLIMQ010000196.1:0-6742 GCA_047638775.1 Flavobacteriales bacterium | reverse complement strand
CGTCGTGACAACGTTGAATGTGCGAAGCAAGAATTCGATGCTCTATTAGACGCGGAAAACCCAGGTATTAATGCCGAATTAACGTTCGACATTAACGACGACATTACTGCGGGTCTTGAAGGCCGCCCATGCGTTGCCATTTTGCGTGAGCAAGGTGTCAACGGCCAAATCGAAATGGCAGCGGCGTTTGATCGTGCTGGCTTTGATACCGTCGATGTACACATGAGTGATGTATTAAGCGGTGCAGTGACGTTTGAAAACTTCCGTGGCCTAGTGGCGTGTGGTGGTTTCTCTTACGGTGACGTATTGGGTGCCGGTGAAGGTTGGGCGAAGTCTATTCTCTTCAACGAGCAAGCACGTAGCCAGTTTAAAACCTTCTTCGAACGCGAAGATACGTTCGCTCTTGGTGTATGTAACGGCTGTCAGATGCTGTCCAACTTGCACGAGTTGATTCCGGGTGCTGAACACTGGCCACACTTTGTACGTAACATGAGCGAGCAGTTTGAAGCGCGTGTTGCCATGGTTGAAGTACAAGAATCGGATTCCGTATTCCTCTCGGGTATGGCTGGTTCACGAATGCCTATTGCTGTGGCACACGGTGAAGGTCGTGCTGAGTTTGCTTCTGAAGACGATATCAACGAACTAGTCGGTCAAATTGCCCTACGCTACGTCGATAACTATGGCCAAGTGACGCAGCAATACCCAGCCAACCCGAACGGCTCACCGCAAGGTATTACCGGTTTAACGGCAAACGAAGGTCGCGTTACTATTATGATGCCGCATCCAGAGCGCGTATTCCGTGCTGTTCAGAACTCTTATATTCCTAGCGAAGATTGGAGCGAAGACGGTGCGTGGATGCGTATGTTCCGCAATGCGCGGGTGTGGTGTGAAGAGAATTGATTGATCGTTGAAATCAACTCGTAGGAGCGCATCGTATGCGCGATAAAAAAGGCCGCTTTTGCGGCCTTTTTTGTATTTTTCGAATTCAAGTGTCATAAAAACTTAATATTTCATTTCGCTAGGATTGTTGAATGGTGATATATTTTGTATATCATAAATATATCTTCAATCTTGTTGAGTTCTTTTGTGGATAAAACTAAGTCTGAATCCGCCCCTGATAAAAAGGAGACTGGTAGTAAGAAAAAACCGAAAGTTAAGAATGACGCCCAGTTGTTGATTCGCATCAATGGTGTTGAGCGCGATGAGTTTTTAGCTTTGTGTGACGATTTAGATACCAGTGCAGCCAGGGAGATTCGACGATTTATTCGTAGCTTTATTCGAGAACACCAAGAGACTGATGATCAATGAGGGCGTAAGCCAAATATTAAAGAAAAGAAGAGAATAACCATGTCTAAGAAAGTTTCTAAACAAGTTGTTAGTATCAAAAAAGAAATCAAAGCACGTAAAGCTAAAATTTCTAAGCAAGAAGGCAAGTTAAAAAGCTTGAAGAAAAAGCTTAAAAAAGTAGCGTAATTCCATGTTGCGTCAAAAAGCCTCGTTATAGACGAGGCTTTTTTATGGGTGTGGACTGGTCTATTAAATTAAAGATGAAGCCCGCATTCAGTTTTCTCTTTTCCTTGCCAGCGTCCTGCGCGGCCTTCGCCTTTAACTGTGCAATGTGAGCAGCCAATAGATTCATAACCTTCGGCAACCATTGGGTGGAAAGGCAGGTCATGAGTAGCAATGTAGGCATCACGTTCTTCTTTGGTAACATCAAGCATAGGATTGAACTTGATAATGCCTCTGCGTTCTTCAAAGATGTTCAGTGACGCTCGGTGATCCGATTGCCAGCCCATGAGACTTGAAATCCAAATATTGTAACGAGCTTTCACTTCCTCTAGCGGTTTGACCTTATTCACTGAACAGCATAAATCTGGATCGGTTTCCCACAGGTTTTCCGACAGTGAGTATGCGTGCAGATGCTTGTCGGGAGTTAGATCTGCAACCCTCAGATGGAAGCGGTCTATCAGATAGTCGCGGTACTCTAATGTCTGTGCAAAGTGGTAACCAGTATTTACGAAGTGGATCAGCTGCTCTGGTCGAATCGTTGAAATAATGTGCAAAAAGTAGGCTGAAGTCGCCGCAAATGACGAAGTTACCAGTATTTTGTCCGCAGCGAAGTCTTGGTAAACACGCTGAATGCGCTCTTCGAAGTTGAGTGGTTTGTACTCTTCGTTGAGCTTTTCGATGGCTTCTTTAGTCAGCCCAAGGTTGTTTGTACCTGCGGTGCTGATAATGTCGGCAGAAGTGATGTTTGCGGTATTCATTGTAATTCCTTGGGCTTTCGACCCACTGAATGGAAGGTGCGCGTTGCAATAGTTCAGGGATGGAGGCAACGATATTGGCCTATAGTAAACTGGCTCGTCGTTGCCTCAAAAGAATAAATAGTAAAAGTTTTATTGCTAAAAGGAATATAGGTGGTGATTTGCGTGCAGTCTCGTTTATATCATTGAACGTGTTTTGTTCATTCAAAACGTCATGATATTTCGTTTTGAACTGGATTTTTCTTTTATTCTACAAGTCAAAAAATTAATAAAATATTCGAAAAACCCCCTTCGATTTTTCTTATTAAACTCTAAATATCTAGTCAACATAAGTCCTTTTATTGCTATTGGTTTATCGTGTCTAAGCCCTAGTCTATTAAGGTTTTATCTGCATGCTACGCCGATTTTATATCTTGGCACTTATGGTGGTGAGGCACATTTGATACTTAATGGACGTATTTTGTCACTCGTCTAATTTCGTCCAGACATTTTCAGTCTTTGGCTGATTTTTATAAGAAATACTGGAACCCCGTAATAGTTCACCTGCCAGAATAGCTCTAATAAAAATTCACCACTTAGGTACGGAAGACAGGGAGGGTTATTGAATGGCTAGTTTACGATTCTTTGATTTTGGGTTGTTTGGGATATTGTGTCTGTTTGCTCTGGGGGCTGGTTTAGCTCAGGCTGACGATTTAACGGTACTTGACCAATCGAATGAAGACTTAGCAAAACGAGTAGGTATGCCGTTTTTGAACGATGACGGTATGAGTGATATTGCCGCCCAAGGTATTCGCGACGATTATAATTATTTAATTGATGTTGCTGATGGTACTGGTCCTGTTGATCAAGCTCCTGAGAAGGGGATTACGGCCTTGTTTCAAAGTGTGCTTCCTATGCTTGATTTCCTTACTGATTATGAGATATCAGATGTTGAATATCATGATCCAGCTGCACCTCAACTCGTGACTAATACCGATGGTACAATCACAGTTTTACTGCCTAAGCGTATAGGGCAAATTGCGTATCATAATATGGCTATTAAGGGTCTCGAAGATACGCCGCTTGGCGATCTCTTTTTTAATGATGTCACTACCGTTGAAGGTTCTAAACTAATTCTTACGCCTCGAAATATGTGATTCGCTTGTCGAGTCGTCATAGTTATTCCGGCGGTGTTATAAAACGTCCGCCGGAAATATGACCATGACTTTAGAGCGCGATCATTCTCGGCTATTTTATTTTTTGAGATTTATTATTAGAGCTTTTAGTTCTTGAATTTCGTCTCTTAATTCATTCAATGTAGCGCTGCCGTCTTCTTCGGCTTTCTCCGCTCGTTCTTTTGCGTGTTCATCTTCTAATACATTGACGACGATACCTATCACCATATTGAGAAAGGCAAACGCAGTGAAGAAAATGAATGTTAGGTAATAGCTCCATGACAAAGGGTAGACTGCCATGGTTTCGTACATCACATCAGTCCAGTCTTCGAAGGTCATTACACGGAATAGCGTAAGTAGAGAAATACTGATATCGCCCCACAATACCGGGTTAATTTCGGCAAAGAAGGTGGCACCAACGGCTGCGTAGATATAAAAAATGATGAACATGAGCAGTACGACATAGCCCAGCTGTGGCAGAGCGCGAACAAGGGAGTTAAGTAGGGTACGCAACTCAGGAATGATAGAGACCATTCGTAGTACGCGGAATACGCGCACCAAACGGCCAACTAAGGCCATATCGCTGTTATCAATAGGTATCAAGCTGACGACAACAACGAGAGTGTCGAACACGTTCCAGCCATTGTGGAAAAATCGTTTCTTATTCGGCTCTGCAATGAACCTTACGATGATTTCAAAAAGAAACAGAAAGGTAATGCCGACATCTAGCCAGAGGATAATTTGGGTGACAGCTGAAGGGATTGGATAGGTTTTTGCGCCAATCAACAAGGCGGAGAGAATGATGACGCCGACAACCAGCATTTCGAAAGTGCGATTGTCACGCAGTGCAATGGAGCGTTCTTGTATCTGCTGTATGTTGATCATGTGGATACTCTGTATGCCTATTTCTACTAATTAAAATGCAGATGGTATCCAGATTCAAAGTTAATACAATCGTCTGTATACAGGATTATGCGAAGAATGAAGTATTCTCTGTTGTAGCTAGTGTTAGGTTAAGCACATACGTTTAGGCTAGCTCACATTGAGCTAGCCTAAGACCTTAGATTTAGCGGTTTTGTCCAAGAATACGCATGGCCTTTAAGCGGCGGCCTGCAGCGGATTCATTCACATTTAAAACATGATCAGCAATACGCTCTAGACGATTCAGTACGTCAATAAAGGTAACACCGGCACGAGGCGAGTAATCTCCATTTTCCAAGCGAACATAGTGATTACCGCGATATTCGTCGCGCAGTTTGTCTACTTCATTTTCTAATACAATGGCATGGTCGAGATCGACTTCTTGCGGATCCATAGCCACATTCAAGTGCATATTGGTGATGACATCGCGCACCGCAATCATCATGCGTTCGATTTCTGCGGTCGCAACTTCTGGCCAGGCAGACTTGGTTTCGTGCATGCGTTCTAACAGCTTTGAAATCTGGAAATAGATGTCTGCGATGCGCTCCATGTCATTGATCATGGTTTGCATGAAACGCATACGTTCAGTGAGGTCGTGTTCTAGGTGAGTGCGTTCACTGATGCTAACGAGGTAGTCGGAAATTTCGATTTCAAATTGATCCGTTGCTTGCTCGTATTTTTGAATGCGTTCCATTAATTTTTCGCGTGCGGCCTTAGGGTCGAACAACAACTCATTAACAGAGTCGTGCATTTTTTCGAGCACATCGGCAAATTGCTGAATCTCTTTTTGCGCCTGTTCAATTGATAGGTTAGGTGAGGTCATAACCCCTGCGCTGATGTAGCGTAAGTGAAAATTATCTTCATCACTGCCGCTATCGGGCTGCAAATATTCTACTAGGCGCACGAGTTGTGGCACAAAAGCGAACAAAATGATGACGTTTAATACGTTGAAGGAGGTATGAAATAGAGAGAGAGCTAGGGTTGCGTTGGAACGTGCTCCTGGGTCGTCGCTTAACACGGATATTGGGTTGTTGGTAAAGGTTTGCACCGCCCAGTCGATGGCATCAAGTACAAAGTAAATCGATGCCATCATCCATATCACGCCAATGATATTGAACAGAAAGTGGAATCGAGCGGCTCGCTTAGCATGAACGTTGCCGACCATAGCCGCTAAATTGGCGGTAACGGTAGTACCAATGTTTTCACCCAGTACCATAGCCGCTGCAATCGGAAAGGAGATCCATCCTTCGAACAGCATCACCAGAGTTACAGCGGTTGCAGCGGAGGATGACTGCATGAGCAGCGTAAGTACGGTGCCAATAATGACGAACAAAACTAAGGAAAAGTAGCCGTAGCCAGTAAACATATCGAGAAACGCTAGGATCTCAGGATTGCTACGAATATCCGGTACGCCATTTTTAATGAACTCAAGGCCAATAAAAAGAATACCGAAGCCAACCATAGTTTCAGCAATGTTGCGCCAGCGGCTGTTTTTGGAGAATAGAAAAGCAAAGAAAATACCGATCATGGCAATGGCAATCGGGGTGATTTTCATCTTGAAGCCGAATAGGGCAACAATCCAGGCGGTAATCGTTGTGCCTATGTTGGCACCCATAATCACACCAGTGGATTCAACAAACGTTAGTAGGCCAGCGTTAACAAAGCTGACCGCCATAACCGTGGTAGTGGTGGACGATTGAGTAATGGCGGTAGTACCAAAGCCTGTCAGAACGCCGGTAAAGCGATTGCGGGTCATGCCACTTAAAATTCCTTTTAAGCGACTGCCTGCAATATTTTGCAAACCTTCGCTGAAAATCTTCATACCGAAGATAAAAATTCCTAAAGCTCCTATCAATTGTAGGAAGTCGAAGAAGGAGTAGTTCATAGGTCACCACTGAATTCGCGCTTAGAATTGTGTTGCCGAAGCATTGAGGCCGCGATTATAGCCGCAACTATTTCGCGAGCGGTGGCTTTTTCATATTTCTGTAACAAAAAATAATTCATTTAACGAATATTAATGCTGCCGTTGTTCCTAGTGGCTACTAGTGGTGGTGGCACCAAGGGCGTGAAAATACAGATAACGCCTATGTTAAGGCCGGTATCGTGACTAGTTGCCAAGCACAAGTAGGTCAGACAGTTGAGCCGGGTATGCGTCTATTAAGCCTAGTGACTGAGCTTATTTGGATTGATACCAACTTTAAAGAAACTCAAGTTGCTAATATGCACGTGGGTGATGTCGCGACTATTCATGTCGATGGCTTGGATGGTAAGAAATTCAACCGTCATGTCGATAGTTTCTTCGCTATTTTAGCGTCGCTTGCCTGCTCATCCGCATGGAATCTCGATTCAATGATTGTCTTTCGGGTATTGCAGGGTTTTACCGGCGGTGCACTGATTCCTATG
>JBLIMQ010000195.1:0-6787 GCA_047638775.1 Flavobacteriales bacterium | reverse complement strand
CTTGTGACAAGTGTCTTTGGGGGGTCAAAAGGAATCGGGGTTCCGCCACCCACGCGCGCAAATTCAATTAGAGCGGCATATCCAACAATGAAACTAACACACAAGCCCGTTAAAAATGCGCTCGCGTTAATATAGGCCATGTCAAAAAAACTAAATATGTTTTTCCCCTCCATAAATAACGCTATGGACGGCACAATAAATACAATCCACCCTCCCCAAATAAAGGACTGAATAAACGCTCTAACCATCACATGTTTACGGTTTGCGGTATATTGGAATATCAACAAAGACGGCAATAAGCATGTTAATAGAAGAAGTACTTCACCCAACAACCAGTATTCACCAAGCGTAAATACCGATGTCATAACGGGCATTAACCATAGATCAATCATTAGTGCACAGGCTATCGGTATCACGCTATTCCTAGATCGAAAGACGTACGGTAGAAACCCTCCCCAAAAAAACGACCAACCTAAGATAATATCTATTGGTATACCGTAGTATGCGTTATCCGTTGGTAGGTAAACCCACCACCCCATTGCTTCTGCAAGTATATTGAATAATAGTACGTAAGCTACATTGAGTAATATGCCTAGCATCATCCCCACGGCTTCAAAAAACGTTGGCCGCTTTATTAAAAAAGCTACACCAATACCAATCACAGGTAACAGTAGAACCGCAGCCCTTAAAAGCTCTGAGTCAAAATTTGGCATTTGCAGTATTTTCTACAAGTACCTTAGCTGTCAGCCACGCCGCATAGTTTTGCATTGGACCAAAATACCATATCGGGTCCAGTTTTCTCTCGTACCCTAAGCGCCATGTTATATTCGTTTTACCCTCAACGGTTGGCTCCAGAAAAACTTCGGACGCCGTCCAAGTTAAATAGTGGCTGATATAACTATCATCATGTGGAATGTCGAATCTAATATAATCATTTCTAGATTCTGCTACTCGAAATATCGTAGACCCTTTATGCACATTAGAGAAAAACCATTTCTTGTAAACAAAATCAAGATGCCTTTCATCACCAACATCTATGCCTTGCCCGCTCATATCTACGGGTAACGGGAATACTTTTAAAAACGCGGGACGTGATTGAGACGGTATAGACGGTTCAGCCAGCTGCTTACGTACAAACGCGATATCCGCATCAATAGTGCTGGAATATTCAACTTGATTACTACGATCAAATGTCAGGTTCTCATTGGTGCCCTCAAGCGATGCAAAAGCAAGTAAGAGTGTTAACGCCGAAAGCTGGACTTTGCTGTTTAAATCCTTCGCTCTTTTAGCTCGACCTACAACCCAGGCGTAAAGCGCGGCTACGCTATATAAGATTGGTGACGCCATTAATATACATATAAAGCCTTCCATAAATAAGGGCGCAGAAAGAAGAAGCGCTATTGTGAGCCCCTTCAAGGTTGCCCCCATCGTGGATTTTGTTTTTGGCGTAAGACTCAGACCTAGAGCGAAAAGAAACGGTAGGCCGACATAAAGTGCAGCTGAGTTTGCAATCCCGTTGCGCTGCAGCGCGTGAAAAAGTATGGCTGACAAACCTATTACCAATACAATTATAAATAATCGCCACTGGCTAACCGTAAAGCCCAGTGGCCCGTCATCCTTTTTACTCATAATTTCTCCGTATCGTTAAGATTATTAATTTTAGGTATATTCAAAACCCAAAGCGCCAGATTTCTACAATCTCTCAAGAATGGGTACAGAATGAATGACACTATCTTTGATCTGAATATCCAATAATTGATACGGTTGAATACACCATACCTAGAGCTTAGTAGCGATAGAATATTTATTGCGTCGGCACCGTAGTAAACCTGTTCATTCACTTTTACGATCATGCCTCGATCGATGTCCAGCCCTAACGATGTGACTTCGTCTTTAAGTGCAGACGGCTCGCGCGCATTGAGCAATGTGACTTGACCTACAGCGTCTTGAATACGAATTCGCGTGCAATAGCTTTTACAAAATGGACATTCGCCATCATAGATAACAATAATGTGATGCATCTGAGCCATACAATTTCGGTAACCATGGTTGCAAATAATTCATTTAGCCAATAAGCTAACTATCTAATTGTAACGACTGTCGAGTTATTTAGTCAATAGGCTAAATACAAGGTATCTATAGAGCTATGGAAAAAGTGTTTCAAGCGTTGTCATCGACAATAAGAAGAAAGATTTTGGCCTATCTGTCAGGCTCTAGTATGACGGCCGGCGAAATCGCCACCAGGTTTGATATTACTAAGCCGTCATTATCTAAACACTTGAGTATTTTAGAAAATGCGGGACTTGTGCAAGGTGAAAGGAAAGGCCAGTTTATTCACTACAGTCTTGTTAAAGACAATCTGGTGAATACCCTAAATGGCTTTGTTCAAGAGGTCTGCCCTATAGCAAAACCTTTGAAGAAAGAAAGCAAAGCATTGAATAAACAGTAAACAGTAAACAGTATCCGCTTGTAATCCTGAGGCTAAAATCCAGGGCCACAGCTACGAGGCCGTAAGGTCTCGGTTTTCATACGGGTTAAGCCTACATGAAAAAGAATTCGACTAGCAGACCAATCGACGCAGACCAATCAACGCAGACAAACAGAATACAAACCATATTGTCAAAATCACGTAGCATGCGGTAATTCTGCTCTTTTACGGATACTGGATTCTGCATATTGACTGCTACCGTCTTTGAATCTGAATTTGCATTCATGCTACAGGCAACTAACTCAAGTTCACGGCAATAAATATGCTGTAATTTGCGGCTGAATACCCCGCTCATACCCAATAACTGAGCACTTCAGTGTAAATGCCAACACCCTAACATTCCCTCCTACAGAACACGTTCAATTCGACCCAGAACCCCTCTTTGCAATGAATATAAAGTGGGTCTCAAGGCTAATTCCATTGGTATTCTTCGCGAAAAACGTACTTTATTACAAATCCAAACCGACGATAAAGTATTATTTTTCAATGACTTAAGTATCAACGCACAAGCGTAACTGTATCGATGGATGGTGCGACTGAAATGTCTGTACGCTAGCCGGACGACATGGGCGTTAACTGAACAATAAGATAGGTCCTTGGTCGAATTCTATACGTATCAATAAGGATGAATCGAGCTAGTGTATAACTAGCTATATAAGGTAGTCGCCAATAAAACCTAATGAAATACAGATCCATAAATATAAAAGGTTAAACAATGATAATAAAAAGCAAACATTTTAAATCTTTATTAACGCTCGGCATACTAATCGGCTCACAGCAGTCTCTTGCACAAACAAAACTCATACAAGCTGAAGATTACACTTTGGCATTTGACACAAGCACCGGGAATACGGGTGGCGCTTATAGGCAGGGTAACGTTGACATTGAATCCACCAGCGACGAAGGTGCTGGCTTTAACGTAGGTTGGATCGATCAGGGCGAGTGGCTCGCGTACCAACATATTAACTTCCCAAAAGCCGGTAAATATTCGATTAGTGCGCGTGTTGCGAGCCCAATCGGCGGAGAGCTGTCTTTTGATCTTAATGGTGGAACCATCCCTCTAACCACTATGACAGTCCCAAACACCAATAGCTGGACAAACTGGACAACTGTAAGCAACGAAATCAACATCGCCGAGGCCGGCATTTACGACCTTGGTGTTTTTGCAAATACCGGCAATTGGAATTTCAACTGGATTGAAATTACGGCCATTACAGAACCAAACGATGGCGCTGTTGTTTGGGCGGTAAATGCTGGCGGCCCAGCGCATCACTCCAGCGACGATGTTCAATACCTAGCCGATGAGGGCTTCGCAGGCGGCAACACAGCCAGTACAACGCAGGGTATCGATGCGACACCTGATCCAACCATTTATCAAACTGAGCGCTGGGGAAGTAATTTCACTTACGCGAATGCTGTCGATAACGGGACTTATACAATCAACTTGAAGCTTGCTGAGATTTATTGGCAAAGTGGCGGGCAACGCAAATTTTCTGTAAATGCCGAAGGGCAAACTCGTTTACCCAGTGTTGATATTGCGGGCGATAAAGGTAACCGCAGTCATGCCGGCTACGATTTAACAATTCCGAATATTGTTGTCACCGATGGTGAGCTAAACATAGACTTCAACGGAATATTAGATGCAGCCAAAGTTAGCGCATTTGTTGTTCGGCGAGAATACACACCTACTAGTGAATGGGTGATGGTATGGAGTGACGAATTCGATACTGATGGCGCTATTGATGCTAATAAATGGACTCACGAGGAGTGGGCGCCAGGTCGTGTGAATAATGAATGGCAACGGTATACCAACAGAACGGAAAACGTTAGAAACGAAGGTGGAAAACTCATTATTGAAGCGCGCAAAGATAACTACATGGGTGATGAATATTCCTCCGGTAGGATTCATAGCTCCGGTAAGGCTGATCTTCTATATGGTCGCATTGAGGTTAAAGCGAAATTACCCAACGGGGTAGGCACTTGGCCTGCGATTTGGATGATGCCAAGCGACGTATACACCTATGCGACAACATGCGACGCCACCACCGGCTGGGACGACGATTGCGATGCATGGCCAAATTCCGGCGAAATCGACATTATGGAACACGTTGGCTATGACACCGGTAAAGTGCATGCGACGGTACATAATATTGCAGGGTACTGGGTTAACGGACAACAACGTCAGGCATCAATATGGGAACCAACTGTCGATGACGGGTTCCACACATACGCAATAGAATGGTCACCTGATCGTATTGATATGTTTCTAGACGGCTCACTGTATTACACCTATATCAACCAGCGCACCGGTTGGCAGCAATGGCCATATGACCACGAGTTTCATGTAATATTGAATCTTGTTGTTGGCGGTGACTGGGGTGGCGTAGCCGGTGTCGATCCAAACATCTGGCCACAACGACTAGAAGTAGATTATGTAAGAATGTATAAAAAGTAGTTACTTAATAAATAGTTCTGTAAGAAATAATTAAGTAAAAAAAGTTAAGTAAAAAATAACTGAAAAAACAACAGAACAAATATCAGCAAAAAAGTTGAGTAAAGCCTAGCTATTCATCCGAATAGCTAGGCTTTCAACCATCAGAATACGCTTCAACTTCAGTTCAATTCAATTCAAACTTCAGTTCAAACTTCAGTTCAAACTTCAGTTCAAACTAGCAAATTAACGCCAAGATAACTCAGCACTACAACAATCATATTAAGTGATATTAATAATGACACGTACAATCAATGATCTAGCCACAGTGATTTGACCTCTGAGCAAAATCTACTTATCTAAATCTATTTACCTAAACCAATTGATCTAATCTACTGATCTAAAACAATCTATCACTTAAAACTTTATAGACACTAGAATCAAACCACCTAATAGAAAACTGGTTAGTAGTGTAAGTACGACATTTTTTCCCATATAGGGAATCATTTTTTCTTTATTGAATTCTGCTTTCTTCACACCGAAATAAATATGTATGCCTAGCGCTAATGGTAGTAAGGCGAAAAGCGTAATCCCTGGAGCAAACCCAAACCCTAACATCGCAACAATTGAAACACCCGCCAGCACTACTCCGGCCAAATACCCTGAATTCAACTTGTAAGTGCAATTTTTTAGGAAGATGGCCAACTGGTATAATCCACGCCATTTTCTGACCAAAGGAAATGGCTAATGATTTATACACAGCTGACCGAAATAGAACGATACCAGATTAAGACGCTTTTGAAAGCCGGATATACACAAAAAAAGATCGCGATAGAACTGGATCGAAACCCAAGCACCATAGGTCGCGAGATTAAACGTAATAGAGGGCTACGGTGTTATCGTCCTCAGCAAGCCCATAGGCTCGCCCAAGCGCGCAAACGGCAGAAAGCCATACCGTGATTACAGGTCAACCTGGGGCCACGTTGAAAGACTGTTGAGGGAGGATTTGAGTCCTAATCAGATTTATGGATGGCTAAAGAAGAAAAGTTTTCAATCGGTCAGCTCGGAGTGGATTTATCAGTACATACTGATCGACAAGAAATCGGGAGGAGACTTACATAGCCACTTACGCTGCCAAAAGAAGCGTTATGGCAGCCCAGATCGCCGGGGGCAGCTAAAAAATAGGGTAAGTATTGATGATCGCCCCGCAATTGTTGACGAGCGTAAGCGGATTGGCGACTGGGAAATGGACCTCATCATTGGCCGTATTGGCGGAGCCGTTTTGATGACGGCGGTTGAGCGAAAAACACGTTTTACAGTGATTGTACTTTCCTCGGATAAGACGGCGGAGTTGGTACGACAGGCAATCCTTAAAGGGCTCACCCCTTTAGCTGCGCAGGTAGAAACAATGACCTACGATAACGGCAAGGAGTTTGCCCAGCATGAGATGATTTCGGAAGCGTTAAATGCGAGCAGTTATTTTGCGCACCCTTATCATTCTTGGGAGCGTGGTTTAAACGAAAATACAAACGGTTTGATTCGTCAATATGCGCCAAAAGGCTCAAGCTTTGACGATATGACTCATGCTGATGTACAAAAAATCATGGACAAACTAAATGACCGACCGAGAAAATGTTTGGACTTTGACACTCCGAATCAAGTACTGTTTGGAATTGAACCACCGATTGCACTAGCGAGTTGAATCCAAGGTGAGATTATTAAGTTGCTTAGAACAAAGTAATTTAGTAACTACTCAGCGTAATTTTCAATTATTTGGCAAAATCCGGCAGCTCTTCGTTGAACAATAACTCCAATGCTTTGCTTGAACTTACGCCCTGCTTGCGGCACGTAGACAAATAACCGCGCAC
>JBLIMQ010000194.1:0-6800 GCA_047638775.1 Flavobacteriales bacterium | reverse complement strand
CTTTTTTCGGACACCTTAATAGGTGTTCAGTTGGTTTAACAAGTTTACCTATTCCCGGTTGATAATTTTTTTGTTCAATGAAAGCGAGCCTCAGCTTTCGTTGGTGGCAGACCTTCATTGTGAGTATAAGCTCGATCAACGTTATATAGTAGCCGTGAATATAATCATGTATATCGCCTGCAGCGCCAGTCAAATCTTCGTACCCAAACTTTGGAATACATTCAGATTTTATAGATCCAACAAATTACTACATGTCTATATTGGTGCATTGGTCCATTGGTCCATTGGTCCATTGGTCCATTGGTGCACTGCCACATTGATGCATTACCACATTGGTGCATTACCACATTGGTGCATTGCTACATTCGTGTATTGCTATATTGGTGCATTATCCCAGCAGTTCCCGCGACGGTTCATGCTTTACTCCTCTAATTTCGAGTTAAATACTTTGCCCAATAATGGCAACCTCGATCTGAGTGAAACACCAGATGCTGTGGCTATCCTCGCGATTAAAATGCCATTAAATGAGAAAGCATTCGAGGACACCCGCTCGTAAGATTTAAATAAAATTTCATTAAATCAGTTGACTATAGAGTTCATACCAAGTGGTTACCCTTGTATTTCGCAGTCCTTGTGTTTCCGTTATTGTTTCCGTTATAGCGTCGCTCGTAACTCAAGTCGCAAACCTCTCGTTCAAGACCCCGAGTAATTAACATCGTCCTTTTTTGATCAGTAGCGCGGCACTACGCCCGAACAACAGGAATATCTATGCTAGTCATCTAAATAAAAACGCACCAGAAACGAATTAAGTATTTCGGCCAGTAGCATATCCATACTCCGGCCTGCAACTGGATCTCTAGATCATGCCAAATCTAACTTTTCATAGTGACTAATAACTACTTAAGGTATGTCTATGTTCAGTGAATATTTTGTGTCAATAGAATAACATTGGTAAACAACCATCGCATAAATACGATTGATTTAAAGTTCGGAAGGGAATTAAAATGCTGTATGAATCGGCGATATAAATCGGCAGTATTTACATTAGAAGGAAACTTGGGTGAATCATCTTGACTTAATCTATAAAGAGTTACCACTTGGTGATATTGAATGTAAGTTCGAAATAACGACACAGAGTAAAATCTATACTACAACTCGGCAACAAATTAAATCGAAGTTTAGTGGATGGACGTTAAAGCCAAACAATCTTAAAGGCCGAGGTGTATCAATATTCAACCGTCACGTTGGACGTTTTAAACATGCGTGGCTTGACTTCGAAATTCAGAATTTTTCGGCTGAACAAAGCGATTATCCTTCAGAGCAAGAAATAGTTGACCTATGTTTAGTTCAAGAAACCGAAATCTCTAGCGCAGAAGGTTGGCGGGAGAGTATTCGCGAAGAGGTGTCGGGAGGTAGAGTATTCTTGTTAGTGGGTTTGAACGTATGTTTAGAGCAGTCATCTTTTAGGAGGTCGATGCTATCGAATGGCCTTCCCTCACGTTGCTGTCCATGTGAATTTGAAATCTTTGATTTTGTAGTTACGAATGCCCCAATATGCCAGTTTATACGTTACAAGGCACACGTACTTGTTTGATGTCGTGAACTTGGGGCGCCTACCATTTCGCCTCTTTGGCTTGACCGCGCAGTACGTGCCCTGAGGATATCATTAGCTATCAATACGTGCCCAATACTCCATATGTACAACAGTACGGTATAGCTCCAGCACGGATTGACGCACTATTGTAAGGAGGCGTTTGTGATAGGAACATAACTATGCCTATGCCTATGCGTAACGCTACACATTAAGGGTAAAATGGTATCCGTTCTAGTCGTTCATGGCTGGATACCGAAACAAATAATACAGGCAGTTTTTAATCCATAGACATTAATATTCAGCCAGCACGTAAAAGCGCGATATCGGTTCTTCAAGAATACGTTCATCCAATGTCTCAATAACAATCTGATCGTTAACTTTATCCACTCCAATCACTAAGCCTTTTGTTAAAGGTATTGTGGCTAGCTTCTTTCCTGCCGGGTATTCGTCTGAAATAATATATAGGTGACTCAATTTTGGTAATGAACGACCGCGTGCACTAAAAAAGTCATCGTAATTTTTACTTTCTGCGTAATAAACAACTATAGCGCGACCATCTGACATGCCGTAAGTCAAAGCATAGTGAAATTCATGCTGCCAACCAATATCGGCTGAGGCCAGCGTTTGCTGTTCAACCAAGGTTTGCAATGAATTATCCGCATGATTTAATATATAGATAGATTTTAAATTTGGGTACTTATAAGAGTAGTGAATAATTGATTTACTCGGGCTGATCCCAAATACATCGCCTCGGTCGAAATTTTCGATATCTAATTTGACGGCAGTTTCAGAATCACTCAGCTCACCTTGCCATTGTTGTGCATCATAGGTATAGCGGCTGTCCTCATCGATTTGGGTATAACAAAGAATATGTTGGCTGGGAGCATTCGTGTATTCAATTCGATTGCCATACAAGTACTCGCCATCGTACATGGCTTGATTGTCTTTCAGGTAACGCCAAGGTTTTTCACGAGGTAATACATAGTTAATCGTGGTTGCGAGTTCAGAATGAGACCAGCGACGAACATCAGCAACGGGCGCTTCAAGCAAGGTGATAACAGCACCATTGAAAGTTTTAATTTCATATTCGCCCAGTATAATTTCTTTGAAGAGTTTAAGAATACTAAGCACCATCAGGGCACAGGGAATGATGAGTACCCATTTCCAGTTTGACTCAAACGACACATAGGCGAGATAACCGCCATACAAGAGGATTAGACCGATCAAAAACGTAACAAATGTTTCCGCCGACAATTCTTCCGTTGAACTCTTCATCCCGACCTTACTCCTGCCTATAGACATTGGTTTAGCTATTAATGAATATCACCAATACTGTGACATGGCGATATTATAGAGTGTATTTCTAGGCACTATAACCGTTAGCCGTTGACAGAGGAAAAAAGCTAGCGAATTACTATTTATTTGCATTACCAAGCGCATTGCGCAAAGCAACGAAAATTGGAATGCAAGATACTATCCCAACAAGGAACAATAAGAATATACAAATGCTATTCTTCAGCCACCCACCTAATACGAGAGCGTTACTACCTACTCCCACCCTTAACTCCTCCGCAAAAATACCATAGACAGAAAACCCAAATACAAAAAGGTAAAGGAACGCACCTAAATAAAATTTCATAGCTCTACCTTGTCTTGTACTGCGTATAACGCCAGTATTTGGCGTTTTATTTGTGCTGCTTGGTCTTTTTTAAGCAACGCAAATACAATCGCTCAATATGTGATGTTTAGATGCCAAAATTAGAAAACTCTTCTTGGAGATCACTTTTAACTTCTGACGGTTCCATAATCCAAACTTCTGAAGCAGAGGTTGGAAATACGCCGACTTGCAGGCCATCACCTTCCAGACCGGAAATCCACTTTGCAAAAAACTCCGGGATAGAAACACACTTTGCAGTCAACTTTTCACTTGCACTAGTACTAGTACTAGTACTATGGTGCTTAGTGAAATCTGAATGAGGCCAAACAGGTAAATATTCAATTTCATGATCTTCAGAGTGAATGGTTAGAAATTCACTCTTCTCATTGATAAGAATCCAAACATCCCGCTCTTCAGCCACCATCTGTAGAAATATTTCATACCGACTTTCACAATCTAAATTTTCTATTTCTTCAAAACTTATATCATTCACGATTGACACTCATCTCTTGGGTTCTTAGGCGAACTATAATACTAGGAACTTCATTTATGGGCGCATGAGGACATCATGCGCTTATTAATTATTAACGGTAATTTATTTGGGTAAATTTCGAGATTTTTATAGAGCGAGTGCCTCTCAAATTCTTGTCTCAAATTCTCTGGCTATGCTTTTAACTAAGCACCAGAAAAAACATTTTCGATTGCCTCCAACACTCCTATTACCGCATCAACAACTGCATGCAAGAGCGCCTCGGTAATACCCAACACTATTTCAACTGCCCCTTCCCCCGCAACTGACGCAGGCCCTGCAATACAACATAGAGGCACAAAAACCCCAGCAACAGCCAGTACACTTAATTCCCACACGAACATGTAAATACTAGAAAACACTATGACTAGAGCTGAAATGGCATTAAGTATTCGAAGTAAAAGCTTCCGTTCTTTTCTTTTCATTGATAAATCCTTGTATCTTCCATCACGATATAAAGCGCATAACACTAAGGTAATAGGCATTTTTTACATGACAGGTTTTTGAAGTAAAGTGACATAACCACCGCAAAAAGAAGTGACGGAAAGATTATCCTGTTTACCCTAATGTTATACCACGCCTCAGCTAAAGGGCGCTGCAACTCAATACCCTGACTATAACTCACTTGACGGGGCTTCGGAAGTAGAGCTGTGCGCAATATAAAGCTCATTAGCTCCCGATAAAACGGTTATTTTTTGACCGATATCGAAGCCGGCATCTCGTAGCCATTTGCCACGAAGGACAATACAAGGTTCAAGTTGGACTGGAGCATAGGTGATACCGACACTGCGAGTCTTTGCGTGCTGCTCTATGACGGTTTCTAGGACTGTAAGGTGATGAGGGTGTAAGTCTGGATTTGGAAATTTTTCTTGGGCCGAGCGAGACTCTAGCGTATCATTTGATTCAGCCATAATGGACTCTCTTTTAGTCTGTTAGGGTTAGCAGCCTCTGAGTGTTTCAGCACTTCAGGGGTTGCGCTTTTAGTTAACAATATCTGTGTAAAATGCTCTCCTTAAGTGGGTTTGAAAGCATTGCCAATAAAACACAAAAAAGCTGTTTAAATCAACAGTTTTTTTCGTATTTTTTTTATGCGCGGGATTTAGTTGAATTGTGTTGTAGCACTCCCGAACTAAAGGGGGCGGCAACTTAATACCACTGACTATAACTCACTTGACGGGGCCTCAGAAGTAGAGCGATGCGTAATATAAAGCTCATTAGCTTCCGGCAAAATGGTAATTTTTTTGATCTATATCGAAATACGCATTTCGTAGCCATTTACCACTGAAAGTGGCTAGGATACACACTCACAAAACACAATATATAGCGCTAACAACGATACGCAAATTGTAGTCAACTCATTTACGAGCACGTGCTCGCGCTATTGTTTACCGCTATTCTCCACCGTAAAAAGTGACTATCATACCTGCAAACATCTACGCTATATCCGACTCAAGGAAATTAATCATGACATTAGGAATACTCCCGGATGCAGAGGCATTAGACAAGACCTCAGACGCCTTCAATAAGAATTGGACGGGTTATATGCAACGTTGCGCCGACAGCGATTGTGCGCCACAAAGTTGGGTGGCTTGGTTAATGGCTGGTGGGTACGCCCTGCTCTTGTTTTTGCCCGCACTGGGGCTATGCGTGATATTCGCGGTTCTGAACTACTTCACAATAAATAGCACGACGTTGGCCATGGCGATCGGTTTTATAGCATTAGCGATATTTGCAGCGGTGTATATCGGCGCAAAACGTATATTCTCACAGAAATAATTTGCATTTTTTAGAGCGGGCACCCTTCTAATTATCAAAGCGGAGAAGAGCCGTGAAATTCAAATTAAATGCTATTAAATCAGCAGGTTATAGAATTCATAACGAGTGGCTGCCCTCGCATTCTTAAACCAATTCCTTTTTTTAGACGCCGCATATGTGCCAGTGTTACCGCCATATTAAAAACAAAAAAGACGGTATACCAAGGCAGACATAAAACTTAGTTGTAGACGAAAAAGTTTTCGTATTTTGAAGCTTCGGCACCGTACTGTTTGACATTTTAGGAGCGTCCATATATGCCCCTCAGATTATTTCCCACATTTTAGCGCTACCGTAGATCTGTAAGCTAAGGTAAGCTACGCGCCACATAAGCCGTGCATACTCTTTAAATAAAATCTTGATCGAAAGGGTGTCTTGACGCTATGCGATTCAACACTAGTTAACTCGATGTATAGCAAATGAATACGATGTAAGCGAGCTGGCGACGCTCTTCTTTATGCCGTATTTTGGCTGATTCAATATTTTTATTAACCTCAATTACGACTCGACTGTGGAAGACCCATGTTTAAGAAATTATCTCTAGCTTTTGGTTTGTGCCTTGTGTACTCGCTCTCTTTACCAACACACGCGACGATTGTTCAATTTCAAACTTCTTTGGGTGATTTTGATGTCAACCTTTATGACGAAACTACACCTGAAACTGTTACCAATTTTTTGGTTTATGTAAATGACGGGCGCTATGAAAACGTTATTTTCCATCGCTTAATACCAGGTTTTGTTTTGCAGGGCGGAGGGTTTACGTTTAATGAGTCGCTCACATTGGCCTCAGTCCCGCAGGATACTAGCGTGGTGAACGAACCCGTGTTATCAAATGTTCGCGGCACGCTCGCGATGGCCAAAATCGGAGGCCTGCCAGATAGTGCAACTAACCAATGGTTTTTTAATCTAGTTGATAACGATGTAATATTGGACAATAACAATGGCGGGTTTACGGTATTTGGCGAAGTCATGAATGACGGAATGGTTGTTGTTGACGAGCTTGCGACGCTACCGACGTTTGCTAGAGGCGCCCCTCTAAATGAACTCCCTTTACGTAATTACACAACACAAAACGATATAGATAACCTTGTTATTAGTAGAGATAACATCGTATTTATTCATAATATTATAATTGTTGATGAATCTGTTGATGAATCTGTTGATGAATCTGTTGATGAATCTGTTGATGAATCTGTTGATTCGGCCGC
>JBLIMQ010000193.1:0-6911 GCA_047638775.1 Flavobacteriales bacterium | reverse complement strand
AGGCATGGCACTGCTCACTTGAAATTCATCATGATTCGGTTCGAATTGAACACACGTCGATGGGCTTGCAAATAACTTGACGCCGTTACGCTCACTTTCAAAGTTCTGATGAATATGCCCCCAACCAATACCTTTAATTTGTGAATATTGATCGACAAGCTCAAAAAACTCTTGGTGATTCTCAAGTAAGTAGGTGTCGACCCATGCACTACCAACCTTAACTGGCTGGTGATGAAGAAATATTAAAGTGGGTGAATTAGGTTTTGCCATCAATTCACGCTCTAAGCGCGACAATTCAGCTGAACTCAAACGCCCGCCCTCTTCATGAGGGATCCGAGAGTCTAGAAGAATGATATTCCAGCCATTACGTTCGACCACTTGCGTTAAGGGAAAACCCGCCACAGAGTGCATATAATCTGGATTATCGTGATTACCAGGCAACCAGGCCAGAGGGGTTTCAGGAAAATATTCATCGACAATTCTTAGAAACCGCATATAGGAATTAGCGCCGGCGTCATTCGAAATATCACCCGAGACGAGCAATAAATCAGGCTTTTCATGGGCTTTAACTTCGGATAATACGTCGCGTAAGCTTTGATCGGTATTTAAACCAAGCAAACACTCATTCGGCTCACTGCCAAGATGGCAATCTGTAATTTGCACTAACTGAAGCGTATTGAAGTCCTTACTACGCATGCGCTGATCAATCCTTGTGATATTCCCAATCATAATATGCCAAACCGCTGCTTTGCCTTGGTACTCGATTCACTCACCTTACTTTCTATAAGGTCAATACGTAAATATCAACGCGTTAATATCAATAAGGTCGGTCGCCATCACGCAAACCGCATAAAAAGAATACATCGATGAAACAATGACTAGAGTTTGGACCTATAATTCCGGAAAAGAAATATCCTATTTTCCGCGTACGAGAACCGAATCACAGTTCATGCCTAAGCTGAATCCAGTTTTGCGACAAAATACTAACCAATCTCTTACAAAGCGATTCACAGCTTGTTTCTCATCCGGCTGATACATTTTAGGATTGGGATATTCGTAGAGTGGCTGCCAGTGACGATGGCCGCCCCATGAAATGATTTCAGCCACTTTGGCATCATGATATAGACGCACTTTCATTGTGGGTAAGGTGTTATCGCCAACGTCTTGATCGATACCAATGAATGAGGTATACGGTGAGCGCTCTAATAACTGAGCGTGAACGATCAGATAGTCGAGCTTAGACCCAACGGTTTCGCCAACACCAAAGTGCCATTGCTCCCTACCATCAAGTAACCCAGGCAATATGCTCATGAAAGCATGATAATTAAATTCACAAATACTTAAGTGCTCTACTAAATCGAGCGTCACTCGGTCTTTTAATAGAACATAATCACTTTGATACATCTAAATTAGATCTCACTCCGTAATCGCTCTCTATTTAACTGTAGCCATAAAAGTCCTAACAAGGTTGCCGCATTATTAGTTCGATCGTCTAGCATCGTATCAAACACATCTTGAGCCGCATGGCTCTGAAAGCGAATATCTTCTCCTTCTTCGGGCAAGCCAAATAGGCCCCCGGCACCGTCTAAAGAACACAAACCACAAAACAAGTGTATTTTTTCGCCGCAGCCACCGGGGGTTGAATAGTAAGATGAAATTGGAATTAAGCGAACATCTTCAATGCCAGCCTCTTCCACCAGCTCTCGTCGAATAAGTCCTTCAGCGGTCTCGTTGGGCTCCATCATGCCGGCGACGGCCTCCAAACACCACGGACCGAACTCTGAATCTAGCGCTCCAACACGAAACTGCTCAACCAAACCTATTCGATCTAACACCGGGTCATATAATATGGCCGCTGCGGCTTCACCTCGAATAAACAGTTCACGAGAAATTACCTGGCTCCAGCCGCCATTAAATAAGCGATGCTTTATACTGTACTTAATAATACGAAAAAAACCCTGATAGGCGGTCTCAGTCTCGACTAGTTCAACATCATTTCGCTGAAAACAATCACTTAGAATTTTCATTACAACCTCGTTGGGCCGAATTGAGCACGGCAAATCTAACACTTCAGTTACAGCGATAGCTGTTTATATAACACATAATATCAGTGAAAGTGTAGGAGTGTAGAAGGGCCTTATAGGCAAGTAAAGCACGGCATTCAGGGCGAAGTTTTTTTAGAGGTCTAAGCTATGAAAATTTGCGCATTAGATCATTGCGCTCTATACACCGGTTTTATCTAGCGATATCGACTATTTCATCCCATACTTGAAGGGTTAAGTAACGCCCGCGTTACAGGCAACCATACACATTACGGCTTGGTCATATTCACTTATGGAAATTTTCTTACACAACGATCTCAGCGTTTTAGCGCCACTGAACCGGCCAGCACAAAACGAGACCGCTAAAACCGAAGCAAAGCCCAAGGATGAACAAGACCGTGTCAGCCTTTCTGATGGCAGCAAAGCCGAAGCTCCAAGTTACTCAATTGAGGACCTACAGAAGAATTCTCGTCAAACACTGAGCCCTCAGCAAGCTAACGATAGTGCTCCGCAAGAAAGCCCCGACACCCCAGAAGCCCAAGTTAACAGCCCACAGCCTAGCAGTGAGACTGGAAACCAAAACATCAGTGCTCGAAGCGAACCTAGCTTCTATCAACAAAATGAATCTCAACAAGGCGGCCAAGCCGCCCAGCAGTTTTTAAGCGTGCAAAACATTGCTCAAGACCAGGGCAGCTTAAAAACGACCGTTGACACCTTTGTTTAGGTTGAGGTGTTTAGATTAAGGTGTTTAAAGTTGGGGTGTTTAGAGTTGGGGGGTTTAGACTAAAGCTACTTAATAGAACTTAACGTATTACCGCACGTTTAGTTTAACTTGAAGAGCCTAAGCACTAAGAGAACCCACGTTTAAAAGAGTACTATTAAATAGAACAAATAAGCTTGAACTAAGCCCGATTAATTCCCCCGTTAATGCGAAACTTGGCTTAAATTGTAAAGTAAGCCTCGCAATACATATGCCTTAGGCTCGCATCTTCCCCGTAAACCTCCTCTATGTTCTCGCCAGCCACGGTCCCAGCTATTAAATCCCCACGATAATGACTAATTTTTGTGAATGTCACGACATTACGAGCGTCACATCAGACTGATGACAATTGTCAGCACCCTCAATCGGCCATTACGCGTTATTATAGGCCCCTCAAATACCTTAGCTTGTACTGATCCCTTAGGGAAAATAATGAACTCACTGATGACTACACTCAAATTTTGCTCCGTTGCGACCATCGGATTACTCATTGGCGCTCACGTCAATGCGGAAGGCCTATTGGATATATACGAAGACGCGCTACAGAACGATCACCAATTTAAAGCGGCGCACGCAGGCTATCTAGCAGGTAAAGAAGATATAAATATCAGCCGAGCTGGCCTACTTCCGAATATTAGTGGTACTGCCAACTGGTCAGATAGCTCAACTGAAAATAGTGGAACTAGCCCATTTACACCGGCCCCAACACTCGCTAATCACGAACCTGTAACAGTTCCGAACAGCCCGTTTTCAAGTGAAAGCGACACTACAACAAGCGGTTACAGCGTAACGCTAAGCCAACCATTATTTAACATGGCTGTATGGCATGCATATAAGGCCGGTAAAGCAACATCAAATATCGCTCAAGCTCAATATGAAGCCGACAAACAAGCACTCATCATTCGCAGTGCGCGAGCCTACTTCAATACCTTGAAAGCCGTCGACAATCTTGAAACCTCTCAAGCTGAAGAAAACGCGCTTAAACACCAACTTGAGCAAACGCAACAACGCTTTGAAGTTGGACTAACCGCCATTACAGAAGTACACGAGGCACAAGCAGTTTACGACTCCGCGCTTGCGGATAAACTCATTGCGAGAGGGCAATTAGGCATTGATTTCGAAGCTTTAGAAGTAATTACCGGGCAAAGTTACCAAGAACTACTCCCTCTTAAAGAAAATTTTCCGGTAACACCTCCCGACCCGATTTCGCGGATGGAGTGGGAGAGACAGGCTGTTGCAAATAACCATCAATTGCGTGCAGCATCTCTGCGCGCCGAATCGTTCCGACAGAATGCTAAAGCAAGTCGTGCCGCACACCTGCCGACCCTAACGGGTAACTTCACACTGTCGAGTAATAACTCTGAAAACGTTTCTAACGGAAACAGCTTATTTGGCTCCAATACAGATTCTGATACTACTAGTATTGGAGTGACTCTGTCGGTACCCCTATTTGCTGGGGGCGGAACCAGCGCTTCACGCCGAAGAACAAATCAACAGTATATTCAACAACGCGAAAACTTTTTACAAACGCAGCGAGATACAATTCAACAAGTTCGATCACAGCACCTAAGCATCGAGACGAGCGTTGCCATCGTGAAAGCACGCAAACAAGCCATTAAATCGAACGAGAGCGCTCTAGAAGCGACAAAAGCTGGATATGATGTAGGCACCCGCGACTTAGTCGACGTATTAAACGCCCAACGAAACTTATTTCGAGCCAAGCGCGACTATTTAAACGCACTCTACGACTATATTTTGTCTTCGCTAGAACTTAAAAGTACTGCGGGATTATTGGGTGATGGCAGCCTAAACGATCTAAACCAATGGTTAGATGGCGATCAGCCTATTCGTAAAGTATCCTTTTAAAAGGCGTCACGCATATGAAAACGACTATTTTTGTAATTGCGACAACCAGTCTGCTTATTGGCTGTAGCCAGCTGAGCTCACAGCAGCAAAAGCTGCCGAGCCTATCTGAGCTAATTAAAACGGAAAGCCAGCAAAATGGTCGCGCTTGTGTGCGCACCAGTGACATTCGTAGCTACGGCACCCTTAAGAATAATTTCTTTACGATTAAGGGTCCTAGAAAGTTTTATTTGGGCCGAACAATGCCTGGCTGTTTTGATTTAGATGGCTCGTTCAGTGTCGCCTTTGACGGTGACTTTTCTGAAGTTTGTGGTGCGAGCTTTGACCGAGTAATAACTGACAACCAAGCATGCGGTATTGGAGAACTCTACGAGTTCAATAATCGCGACGAAGCTCTTCTCACGTACAACAATGCCCGAGATCATTTAAAGGAACTAAAAGCAGCACGAAAAAAATCTGCCGATGCTCAATAAAACCTTAAATGCCCAAGCCCTCTAAGCTCTACCGCGTTAACGATAGAGCAACTCTTAAATGTGGTGACACTGCGTGAAAAACAACTGCGTATTAATTACTGGAGCCTCTTCAGGTTTTGGCGAAGCGTGCGCCAGGCGTTATGCCGAAGCCGGCGCGCGCCTAATTTTAGTTGCTCGAAATCTATCAAAACTACAGACCATACAGTCTGAACACTCGAAACATAAAATTCAGGTTATCGCACTAGATCTATGCGACGCCAATGCTATTGACGCGCTCATCGACCAGCTCGAACCTGAATTCAAATCAATTGACATTCTCATTAATAACGCAGGCTTGGCCTTAGGTTTAGACCCAGCTTGGGAAGCTGATATTGACGAATGGGATACGATGCTCGATACCAACTGCCGCGGCCTAATGCGCATGACGCGCCGTATATTACCGGGCATGGTCGAACGTAACCACGGACACATTGTAAACATCGGCTCCACAGCGGGTAATTGGCCCTACGCAGGTGGTAATGTTTACGGCGCAACCAAAGCGTTTGTTCAACAATTCTCACGTAATTTACGCAGCGACCTATTGGGTAAATCGATTCGTGTGAGTAATATTGAACCAGGCATGTCCGAGACAAATTTTTCAAACGTTCGCTTTAATGGTGATAATGCGCGCGCCGAATCTGTTTACGACAATGTCCAAGCCTTAAGTCCTGAAGATATCGCGGAGACAATTTTTTGGACGACCAGCCTACCCGCACACATCAACATCAATACCATGGAGCTAATGCCAACCTGCCAAGCCTGGTCTCCATTAAGTGTCAATCGAGAAATGAAACAATAAAATATAAGACTAAAGAACAAGAATGATCAACGAGATCATTCGGCAACATAATTAAGAACAAAAAAAGGCCAGAATAATGAAACTTCTGGCCTTTTCATTTTCGTCATTACATCCGAGTTATTGACGCTCTAGAGGCTTAATAACTCACACATTGATTACAGTGTTTTCATGAACTCCACTAAGTCCCAACGTTCTGCCTCTGTCATAGCGGGCAAAACTTTAGCATCCGAACGTGCCGTGCGGCCTGCAGCGTATTCATGGTCAGTATTGAAATTCCAGCGGCGATCGGTTTTAAATACAAATCCACTATAACCTTCAGCCTTGAAGCCGACTTTAATGGGGTCGAACTCTCGACTACCAACAAATTCATCCGGTCGGAATTCTCGTGCGGGCTCACCCTCTGCTAGTTCATCGTCATCACGTCTTGCGGGCAATAACAATTCGTAAAGCGATGGCACTGAACCGTTGTGTAAATACGGTGCCGTCGCCCAAATACCATTTAACGGACGTGCCTTATATGCCACCTTACTAGGCCAATAAAGAATTGAACGGCCTCGCTGTAGTGTCCGGGTTATAGTCGCCAACCTTGACACTATTTTGAATATTGTTATCAAAAAAGCTCATAGCCAAAACATAAACCCAAGCCAACACTGCACGGCCCCAACACTTGTCCGTATCGGGAGTAGCGACAGTACCCGCAACCGCAGCGCCAAGAATCAAGGCTACGGGAGCATTTTCAGGCATTACAACTTTACCGACGTTACGGTCTTGGTAGCTGTGTTTAAAGTTACCGGATCTCCCCGTATACATCACGCTGTTTTCAGCCATGGCAGGATCGGTTTGAATTTTATCTAAACTCGACATTTGCCCAGCAACCAGTTGACCCTAATTATTAGGATCAACTACTTCGTGACAGTACTTCGTAACACGACACA
>JBLIMQ010000192.1:0-6934 GCA_047638775.1 Flavobacteriales bacterium | reverse complement strand
TGTATTTACGACGAGGTCGGCACGGCACGGCACGGCACGGTGTAAGTGGATACCCCAGAAAACGCTAAAGCAATAGATATTAAACAAGCAGTACTAAAGCGCGCGGCAGGCTATTAAGCACCTTAGAACAAGTGAACAATAAATCGATTAAGTGAGTTTTTAATATGAAAGATATCTAGCGCGGAGAACGCTCATAAATTAACATCATCGAAAATTAAAATTTGTATTAACACTGTACACACAAAAATAAAATTCCTTGCAACAATACCCCATCCAACACGTATACCTTTCAAGCAGGGTCTATTCCCACATTATGCCCGCTGTATTCGACCCTCTTTTTAATTATGCGAAACAGTTAGCATGCGGGTCAATATATTGAATAAGCCTTAGTAAATGCCCCCCAAGTTTAACTCGCATCACCTACAATACACCCCAATTAAGCCGGTATATTCTTTCGAGGGCAATATATAACACGGCAATCAAACGGCGTATTATTCAGCTAGTGCCTGCCCCGCGACTACAGGGAGTGCTTTGGGTAGAGCGATGACCTTACATTGACCAATACTACCGAGACAATAGTACGCAGTGATAAGCCCAGCGCTACTTAAAACAATCTCTCCCCCCCATACTTACACTACGAAACATAGAACCTGACAAGTAATTTGAAATTGGAAAATGATAGAAGAAGTCGAGCTCAATCCAGAGCTTAAAAAGACGGGAACTTAAATATTTTGACGACAACTATCTTGAAAAACTCCGGTGATGCAGCTTAGTCATTCCCAAAAATAAATCATATACAATGCATTTTATCGAAAATTCGTCGCGCCTGAAATTTGGAATACTCAGGGATTTGAGCACAACATTAGAGAACACAACTAAGACCAACCGAATCAGATATAAAATCTAGACACTGCCAGCCGAAATTTACATTTTTTTAACGGCGGGCATCCTCGCTGATATTGTTAGACAGTTCGTCGCTGCATGTTCACAACAAATAGGTATATACCAGCCAGAATTATGATCAAACAATCCATTGCTATTGCGAGAGCGGCTTTACTTAGAAACTACTGTCCGTATAGCAATACTAGTGACACAAATATAGCTTTGCTAAATGCGGCTATAGCGATTGAAAACGCACGATTATTTTGGCTGAAAAATCCATAAATAAGAATCATGCCTATGAGCCCCACTAATGCAGACCAACTTCGAATAACGATATCTTCAAGCGTCCCGCTGAATGAAACGCCGAACATTGATTCGAGTGCAACTTGTGGGGCAAACAAGCCATAGAACATTGTGAATGTCAGTACACCTGAAACTAACATTACCCACTTTATGTTTTTGATTATAAAGTTCATTTTTTCTAGATTCCTATTGGCCAAATATCAATATCACTCGACATGTATCGTTTGCTTATACCATTATCAATGGCGCCTATTACGGCGTTTAGCATGCTTATTCTGTGAGTAACGTGAGTAACGTGAGTAACGTGAGTAACGTGAGTAACGTGAGTAACGTGAGTAACGTGAGTAACGTGAGTAACGAGTTTAAAATCAACTTTTATAACGCTGTAAATAAGTAATCAAAAACTGATCAACGAAGCCTAATTTTTGATACACCGGCCTCCCCGCTTCCGACGCTTGCAAAACAACATAGCTTGCCTGCCATTCCTCGGCGTATTGAATAAGAAAACGCATCATTTGTGTCGCGTAACCCCTGCTTTGATGATCGACCGGCACACCAATCTGATGAATACCGACAACGTCACCGGTTTTAAACAGCAACCCTGTTGCAACTGGCTTAGAGTCTTCGTTATAGGCCATCATTAACTGAATATCCGCACACGCCAGCAAGGGCAAAATGACATTAGCATCAATAGCATAGCCAAACGCCTTGCTCCCTGCAGCCACCCAATCCATGATATCAGTATCATTTTTAATGCATCTAATCTGTATCGGGCATCGCTCCACAGTCATGGGTTTAATAGGTGAGAGTTTAATAGGTAATAGCTTAACCGGTAATCGCTTATCCAGCTGTAGTGCCATAGCCGTAAGCTGAACCGCCGGCTGCCAATCGCAGCTATCACGCACCAAGGTATCAACAGTCACTTGCGCTGCAGCTGATCCATCTTCTGTCATGGCCGGCCAAACCGGAAAGATGGCTGTCTCGGGCGCGTTTTTTGCGGTTGTCTCCAGGCTTATAGCGGATACCGGCCTTGCCATATCGGTCCATACCCGGTTAGGCCAACCGATATTTTTGCGCAACTGAGTTTGATCATCTTCATAGAGTAATCGAGCGCCGTAGCGTTGCCACAGTTGGGTCAGGTTATTAAGATTAGCGCTATCAATATGCATAGAGTTTTTCTCCATTGATTAACGCAACCCCAGTGAAAAGCGTGAAAATCCCGATAAGCTTTTGCAACGTAACGGGAATCTGCGGCAAATCAAACCAACCAAAATGACTGGCCGCCGTTGCAATCAGGAGCTGGCCCGCTAGAGAGAAAACCGTCATTGGCCCAACCCCCATCTTTGGAATTAAAAAGTACAACAGCCCTACTCCAAGTGCACCCAGCGATCCACCGGTAAACCAAAGGTACACAGGCACGGCCTGCAGACTTGCCGCCTTCATATCAAATTTTCCGGTGACGGCTATGGTGATAACAATAAGGGTTAAACACAGTAGGCCGCCAACCATAAAAGCGATTCCTGTACCTAACAGCGCACTGTGTAATAACACGCCCAAGAGTGCGTTGAGTGTCGCTTGCAGCGATATCGCAACTCCCGCAAAAATAGCCAATAATGGCAGATAATTCATATTACACATCCAGCAAAAAAATCACTGCTGGCAAAACGAATTTTCGGCTTAAATGCATGCTTAACCGCATAACGCCAATTCAACGCATCAAGTAATTCCATCGGGTGCCCCTCCAGGCCATTAATTCATTTCTATACTGCTTGATCAGCAGCGGATGAACGAATCATATGTGACCGAAACCCCAGAGGCATTTACATAGGTTGATGGATTGACGAATTTTTTCGGATACGGCTCAATTGTGTGGGGGTAATGCCTAAATGAGAGGCTATATGGTACTGAGGTAGGCGCTCTACCAAGTTGGGAAATTCGCTTAAAAAACGCTGGTAACGAGCCGAGGCATCCTGTTGAACAAGTTCAATTTCGCGCTCACCTTTATCCAATAACCAATTTTTTTCAAGGTAGTAAATCTGAAACAACTTAAGATCATCGTGTTCAAGCAGCAAGCGCCGGTAAGCCAAAAAATCAATTTCTATCAACAAGGTTTCTTCCAGTGCATCAAAGCCAAGTCTTGATGGTCTGTTAGTCAACAGTGCCGTCATTGCTCCGGGGAAATTGCCCTCATCAAAGAATTTTTTATTGTACTCATTACCTTTCTCATCACCGACAAAGCCACGAATCAAACCATGAAATACCCAGGCAAAAGTAGAAGGTATATCACCGGCTTGATACAGCACTTGATGCTTATCCAAGCGCTTTATTTGTGTCACAGCCTTCAAAGCCTGCCAAGTGGTGTCACTGATAGGTGTATAGGCATTCAGAGTCTGCTTAAAGCTCTGATAGATAGCGCTATTGTCGGGCATAATATCGGCTGTACAGTAGAATATAATTGAAGTATATCAGCTGCTGAAGATAGGCAAAAAACAACCTTCTAAGTTGATTTTAAAGAAGTGACTCCACTTGCAGTTTAAGCTTGGGAAGAACATCGCTAGAAAACCATGGATTAGTTTTTAACCAGCGATTATTACGCGGACTTGGATGTGGCATAGGAAGTAGCTTAGGCCAGTAGTTTTGCCATTGACCGACAGTCTCGGTGAGTGTGCGCGCTTGAAGCTTAGCTAGATGCCAATCTAGGGCGTACTGCCCAATGACTAAGGTTAACTCGACGTTAGGCCAAAGACTTAGCAGTTGTATTCGCCACTGCTCAGCGCATTGTCTTGGTGGCGGCAAGTCACCACTTTTACCTGCTCCAGGATAACAGAAAGCCATAGGCAGAATGGCGATTGCCGAATCGTTATAAAAGGTGTCCCGGGCAACGCCCATCCAATCACGTAAGCGATCACCAGAAGGGTCGTCAAAAGGGATACCTTTGTGGTGTGTTTTGCGTCCCGGTGCCTGGCCTACAATAAGGATTTTTGCTGCAGGGTTTAGCTGTAAAATCGGCTTAGGCCCAAGCGCCAAATCCTCACAAAGCGTGCAGGCACGAACAGCGTTCAATACAGATGAAATATCCCTGACATTAATTCTATTGTGAGTCATATTTTTCATACTGGCTTAACAGCGTATTTATTGATAAATATCCGTTATGGAAGGGGGAGATATCGAATGCCCCCTATAAAGGGTTGTAAATTCACAACTAATGCCGGCCGCTCGGATCTTTGAAGGTTACGGTATCAAAACTTTTAGCACAATAGTTTTGACTTTTTCCGGCACGCTGCGATTTCTCGTCGCCGGTGCCAAAAACAGCAGCTCCTTCGCGGAATAAATTAACCTCTCCTGCTCGGGCTCGGGCTCGGGCTCGGGCTCGGGCTCGGGCTCGGGCTCGGGCTCGGGCTCGGGCTCGGGCTCGGGCAGGATTAATTCTCTGATCTACTTTTAAAAAGCCGCGATAACTAAGCGTTTATGTAATATCACCTCCTGAAAAATTTGACTAGTGCCATTATATTCTCTAACAGCTGTTATAAAAGAGCATCTGTAAAAGGTCTTAGATCTAAACCAAGACTCCAAAACTGCAAAACTGCAAAACTGCAAAACTATCGAGCAGCTGGTAAAGAAGACCAAAAGCGAAACGCCCTGTAAACCTCCTAATATCAATTAAAAATACTCATTAATTTCACGCAATGCAGCTTCGTTCAAGAGTTCTTTTGTTTCAAAATCCCGATATGAAGTCATCTTCTCAGCGTCAACAATACTGTCCGCGCGGTAACACACCAATCAAATACAGACATAAAACCTAAATACAGTGGCCGAAAAATTAGATTTGCTTAGTTGGGTTGGCCTAGCTTAGCCTAGGCTAGGCTAGGCTAGGCTAGGCTAGGCTAGGCTATTTAGCCTCTGGCGTGCCACTTTAAGAAACCCTCTTAAATTACACGCTACTTTCACGTATTTTATTCATACCTGCTAGGAAGTTAAACGATTAATTAAAACTTTGCGACTGGTTATTCCGTTCAGTTAGAGAACGGCAAAGCCACGGCTCTAGAGGCCTTACGTCTTGTGTGTAAGTAAAATAACCTCCCTGCACCAGTTCCAATAAATTTAACGTCATTACTAGAACGACAAGTTTTTCGATTCCAGTTATGTTTTAAATTAAAACAATAATCAATAATCCAATAACTACACTGAGGGAATTAACTTGCTTACTCACCTGACATCAATAGCGCACAACACTATAAGGCATACCTTAAGCGTTGTGTTAATCTTGGCATCGGTAGTGCTGATTGGCTGTGGCGGCTCTAGCGACGAATCAAAGTCGACACCGACTCCAACGCCAACTCCAACTCCAACTCCAACTCCAACTCCAACTCCAACTCCAACTCCAACTCCAACTCCAACTCCAACTCCAACTCCAACTCCAACTCCGACTCCGACTCCGACTCCAACACCGACTCCAACGCCCTTAGCGGACTGGACTATGGTTTGGAATGATGAATTCGACGGGACCGAAATTGACACTACAAAATGGAATCATGAATTAAACTGTGATGGCGGCGGAAACAATGAACTACAGTGCTATACAGATAATCCGGAAAATTCGTATATAGAAGATGGCATATTAAAAATAGCGGCTATTCCTGAAGTGGGTGAGCCTCAGCCATACAGCTCCGCTCGCTTAAGAACACTAAACACAGGTGACTGGAAATACGGTCGATTCGAAATACGTGCGAAGTCTCCCAGAGGACAGGGCTCTTGGCCTGCAATTTGGATGCTGCCAACGGATTGGGTCTACGGCGGCTGGCCCAACTCTGGTGAGATAGATATTTTTGAAGCAGTTAACCTTGGTGTTCCGTTAAATAATGGCACAGGTGCGGTTGAATCCTTTGTACACGGTACATTACATTACGGTAGTGATTGGCCCGAAAATGACCGATCTGGCGCCTCATATTTATTACCTAATGACGCGAACCCTGCCGACGATTTCCATACCTACACATTAGAGTGGGAAGAAGGCGAAATGCGCTGGTACGTTGATGGCGTACATTATCAAACCCAACGTAAATCGGAGCCCACCTTCAATGAAGAAGGCCTGGTCGATGGATTTACACATAGAGGCTGGTACACCGAGCCTGACAATGCAGACACGCTTTGGAATAACGCGCCCTACGATCAAGATTTCCATCTCCTCATCAACTTTGCCGTTGGCGGCGACTGGGCAGCTAATGTCAATCTTGGCGGCGTAGATGCATCCGCCATGCATGCTGACAACACCTTCGAAATTGACTACGTTAGGGTTTACGAGTGCTCTATCAGCCCCTCGACAGGTGAAGGCTGTGCAACCGTTGAGCCAGGGTATGACGAGAGTGTGGCTGATGGAGGCAACTTAATTGAAGGCGCGGCCACCATAACAGCCGCCTGCACACCAACAGGCGATAACGGTGGCGTTCGCTACTACGCCGAAAATTACGACAGCGAATCTGGAACACAGCTAGAAACTACTACCGACATAGAAGGCTGTCAAAACGTGGGCTTTCTCGATGCGGGAGACTTCCTCGTATACACTATAGATGTACCAAGTGATGGTAGCTATACCATTGAATACCGCGTGGCTAGCTCAGGTGGAAGCACCGGCTTTGAAACCACTATCGGTGGTGTTTTGGTCGACACACAAGCTATAGCAGACACTGGTGGCTGGCAAAGTTGGGCTACTCAATCCGCTACAGTTGATCTAGTCGCAGGGGAACAAACA